>JALSQD010000033.1 GCA_026985615.1 Thermaceae bacterium
AGCAGCGAGGGAGCCGAGCCCTGGGTTAATCTTGCCGCCCAACTGGTCAAGTTGGGCTTGGAGCGCTTGGGCGTAGGGGCAAAAACAGCAGCCGGGTACGGGTTTTTCAAGTGTAAGCCAAAGCTCAGCGCGGAACAGCGAAAACAAGTCGAGGCAGAGGTCAAAGTGCTAATGGAGAAATACGAAGGGCAGATCGAGCGCATTCAGAACCACAGCCACCTCTCGTTAGTTGATAAGCTGCTCCGAGAGCTATCCAAAGAAAACCCTTTACCGCGCAAAGCCGTGCTGGAGCGGCTGAAAGGACAGTTGGAAGAAGCGAATATGTGGGATGAGCAGGATAAGCGGATCGTCGAGCTGAAAGATCTTTTGGAGGCTTCTTGATGAGCGAGAACGGGCAATACATCTTGTCGATTTTGGGTGTAGGCGGCCGCGATGAGCTGCTCTACAAGAAGGAGGGCTTTAAAGATGTAAAGGCCCGACACTTTCAAAAAGCGCTCAGGAAGTGGTACCCAGACGCTTATGTGTTTGTGCTAGCGACGGAGGAGGCCGAGACCGCCTTCGGGCAGGCTGTTAAGGAAATGCTCGGCAACCAAGGGGAAATAATAGCGATCCCCGATGGTAGGAATATAGAAGAGTTTTACGAAATATACAACACTATTGCACAGGAAATACCGAGCGGCGCCCGCGTGATATTCGATATCACCCACGGATACCGTTCGCTGCCTGTATTGGCCTTGCTTACTCTGAGCTATTTGCGCGAGGCGAAAGAAGTTGAGGTGACCGAGATTCTCTATGCGGCCAAACAGGGCCGTATGGGGATTGTTGTAGACCTGGCTCCATTCCTGGGCATGCTGGATTGGGCCGCCGCTACAAATCGCTACATCGACATTGGCGATGCCCGCCACCTGGCTAAGGTCATGCGGGAGACAGCGGGCTTAGGCGCTTTTGGCGGCATGGATGCCGATTTAATCAACAAGTTAGCCGGTGGGCTGGAGAGCCTGAGCAACGCGCTATTGTCCAACAATCCTTTTGCCGCTGGTCGCCAGGCCAAGGCATTGCTGAGCACGCTAGAAGAGGCGGAGCGTGCTTTGGGGCAACAAGAAAGCAGCGAGGCCGATCACCCCATCAAGTTGTTGCTTGGCAGGCTCCAAGAGCAGCTCAAGCGCATGGCGTTCGACCATAAGCGCGACGATGACGCCACCGTACTTGCTGCTTTGTTCAACATCATGGCCTGGTACTACAAGCACCACTACACCGAAAAGGCGGCGGCCTTGGCTAAGGAGTTTTCGTTCTTGCTGGCAAAGTTACAACAGGGCTTGCCTTTTAACGCCGAGAAAGACAACAATGGCGAGAAGTACGGGGCGAATTCCTTGCCATCCCAATTGCGTGACGTATTCCTCCAAGTGAAAGACTTGCGCAACGAAGCCATGCACATGAACTTAGACGAAATCACGAAAGATAAAGAAGGGAGGGGCTATGAGGAGTTCCGGCGGACCGTAGGCCGTGCATTGCAAGAGCTAGGGAAGCAAGCAAGGCTAGCTGGTTTGAAAGGCCTAGCTTCTACCGAGCTTCACGGCTAGCGCGAACCTAAAACGGTGGCCAGAACCCCAGGGGGTTCGCGCAAGGGCAAAAATGCCCTTGGGGACATTGAAAACCGATTTGTCCCAGTAGCGCTGAGCCAGTGCTTGGTCCGCCGCGAGTGGGGGTTCGCGCAAATCGCCTTGTGCGCGCCGTGGTGCACGCGTATATTATGGGTACCGTCGCAACGGGCCGAAAGGCCCGTTGAGGATTGAAACGCCCGGAGCTTCGACGCCTTTGCGTAAGCCGCACGTGTCGCAACGGGCCGAAAGGCCCGTTGAGGATTGAAACCCGAGGGCGTCGAGCAGGTCGTAGTCGCGACCCTGCGTCGCAACGGGCCGAAAGGCCCGTTGAGGATTGAAACCTGCGTAAACGTCCAGGTAGCTCTTGGAGACGTCAGTCGCAACGGGCCGAAAGGCCCGTTGAGGATTGAAACTAACCTGACTCTCGTCCGTGATACGGTATCCAGCACGTCGCAACGGGCCGAAAGGCCCGTTGAGGATTGAAACACGGTAACTTTCCCGTGCGGAAAAAGGATATTGTCACTTCGCAACGGGCCGAAAGGCCCGTTGAGGATTGAAACATCCACTCGTAGCCGTACTGGGTGGTGGCGGCCTCGTCGCAACGGGCCGAAAGGCCCGTTGAGGATTGAAACGCTCCGTGTGCGTGTACAGCTCCACCGGGTCGGCGTCGCAACGGGCCGAAAGGCCCGTTGAGGATTGAAACTTATAAGTCACCTAAATCTAAACAAACGACACCAGTCGCAACGGGCCGAAAGGCCCGTTGAGGATTGAAACAGAAGCCTCACTAGGTCTTTGTCCATCTGGAGCAGGTCGCAACGGGCCGAAAGGCCCGTTGAGGATTGAAACGCCTTCGGGGCGTCGACGACGACGTGGACCAGCCCGTTGCAACGGGCCGAAAGGCCCGTTGAGGATTGAAACACCTTCGGCGTGTAAGACATATGTATCTTTGTCAAGTTGCAACGGGCCGAAAGGCCCGTTGAGGATTGAAACAAGTGTTAGCGCCAGCGTAGAGCTTGCGGTAGCCAGGTTGCAACGGGCCGAAAGGCCCGTTGAGGATTGAAACCTGGGGCAGGTCGTAGCACCCTGCCCACGCGCTGGGTTGCAACGGGCCGAAAGGCCCGTTGAGGATTGAAACTCCGTCATGCCTACCTCCTTACTAGCACCACTATAGTCGCAACGGGCCGAAAGGCCCGTTGAGGATTGAAACCCAATCCTCTTGCTCCCACCGAGCTAGCATGTCTGTCGCAACGGGCCGAAAGGCCCGTTGAGGATTGAAACAGGTCGGCAAGGAAGAGGAGGTCGAGTAATGGCGTCGCAACGGGCCGAAAGGCCCGTTGAGGATTGAAACCTGTAGTGCATAAACATCAGCACGCAACCTACGCGCTAGTTGCAACGGGCCGAAAGGCCCGTTGAGGATTGAAACTCCCTGGGCTGGGCGTTGTGGGCCTCAATGACTGGTTGCAACGGGCCGAAAGGCCCGTTGAGGATTGAAACATACATTCCCATGCCTACCTCCTTACTAACACCACTGTTGCAACGGGCCGAAAGGCCCGTTGAGGATTGAAACTGCCGCGAGGTCGTTAGCATAGTCCAACAAGCCTCCGTTGCAACGGGCCGAAAGGCCCGTTGAGGATTGAAACTCGCCCCGATGACCTGGTAGGTCGAGCGGTCCCGTTTGCGTTGCAATGGGCCGAAAGGCCCGTTGAGGATTGAAACCGCACCTTCTCCGGTGCGCCCTCCTCGAGGACCCGGTAGTTGCAACGGGCCGAAAGGCCCGTTGAGGATTGAAACTCGCGCTCACCGAGGACCCCGGTAAGCTCACGCTCGTTGCAACGGGCCGAAAGGCCCGTTGAGGATTGGAACTCCAGGTTGCCGTAACAGCTTACCTGGTTCAGCCTGTTGGGGGATTTTCCACTTGCGCGACCCTTTCGTTTTTAGCGCAATCGGTTTGCCAACAGATCAACAAATACTTCTGGCTGCTGGCGTTTGATGGCGTGCTCGAGCACTCCTGCCGCCTCCAAGAGCGTCCGCTCGCCCCAGGCGCGGCCGATGAGCTGCAGCCCCACGGGCAAGCCCTCCGCGGTGTACCCCGCCGGCAGCGAGAGCGAGGGGTGGCCGGTGAGGTTGGTCAGGAAGATGAAGCGCATCAGCTTGGTGACCGTGCCCAGGTCGCTGATGCCGTCGGATTCGGCGGCTTTGGGGATGAGCGGCGCGGGAATGGCGGTGGTGGGGGTGGCGATCAGGTCGACCCGAGCCAGCACCTCGTCGAGCGCCGCCACCATGCGCGCGCGCACCTGTTGGGCGGCCACGTAGTCGGCGCCGGCGGCGCTCTGGCCGATCTTGAGGTTGATGCGGGTGGCCGGGGCCAGCTCGCGCCAGTGCTCCTGGGTGCGCTGGAAGCTGCGCCCCATCTCCACCAGCACCGTCACCGCATGGGCAATGCGGGCGTCGTCGAGGCCGGGTAGCTCGAACTCGACGATCTCGGCCCCCGCCTCCTCCATGCGCGCGAGCGCGGCGCGGGCCGCCTCGACCATGGCCGGCTCGGCGTGGCCGAACCACTCGGGCCAGATGCCGACCCTGAGGCCCGCGAGGTCTTCGCGGTTCCAGTTGGGCGCTTCGGGCACCGGGGCCGAGGCGGTGTGGGGGTCGGCGGGGTCGGGCCCGGCGATCATGCGGTGGACCAGGGCCACGTCGTAGGCGCTGGCGCCCAGCGGACCCACGTGGGCCACGCTCCAGCAGACGGGGTAGGCCCCGTGCTCGCTGACGCCGCCGAAGGTGGCCTTGAGGCCGTAGACCCCGGTGAGCGCCGCCGGCACGCGGATGGAGCCGCCGGCGTCGGCCCCCAGGGCCAAGGGCACCAGGCCGCTGGCGACGGCCGCGGCCGAGCCCGAGGAGCTGCCGCCGGTGTCGCGCGCGGGGTCGTAGGGGTTTCGGGCGTGGCCGTGGTGGGGGTTGTAGCCGGTGGGGTTGGCCCCCAGCTCGTGCATGTTGGCCTTGCCCACGATCAGCGCCCCGGCCGCGCGCAGGCGGGCGACGGCGGTGGCGTCTTCGTTGGCTACTTCTTTCAAAAAGGAAGTGCCGACGGTGGTGGGGTAGCCGGCCACGTCGAGCTCGTCCTTGACGGCCACAGGCACGCCGTCGAGCGGTCCTAGTGGTTCGCCCCGGCGCCAGCGCTCGGCGGAGGCCGCCGCTTGCCGGCGCACGTCGTCGGGGTTCACGGCTATGAAGGCGTGCAACCTGGGGTTGAGTTCGGCGTAGGCGGTGAGGAAGCGCTCGGCCACCTCCTCGGGTGCCGCCTCGCCGCTCTTGTAGGCGGCGACGAAGTCGGCCGCGCTACGGAACGGCGCCGGCCCGGCCGGCGGTTCAGGCGGGGCCGCGGGGGCCGGCTCGCGGCGGAAGATGGCCACGAGGCGCGAGGTGAGACGCGGCTTCTTCTCGCTGGGCTCGGGGCCCGGTTCGGGCGCGGGCGCGAGCGGCAGGAAGAGCGGGGCGGGCAGGTCCTTCAGTTCGGACAGTCGGGGCACGCCGGCATCGCGCATTAGTTTCTTGACCAAGCTCGGGCCGGTGAGCGGGTTGTCGAGGGCGGCGGCGAAGGCGCGCAGCGCCCGGCCGGTGAGCACCGGCATCTTGACATCTTTGAGGTCGTAGCTCATGGGGCCTCCTAGCGGTGGTCGCCCTCGCCCTGGATCACGCCGCGTTCGAGCCGGTCGAAGAGCTTTTCCAGGTTGGCCTCGGCCACCTCGCGCAGGCTCAGGTCCAGCTCGGTGGCGATCTGGGCCAGGTACCACAGAACGTCGCCCAACTCGTACTTGAGGGCCTCGCGGTCTTCGGGGCCGATCACCCCGCCTTTGTCGCGGAAGATCTTCTTGACCTTGCCGGCCAGTTCACCGGCCTCGTTGACCAGGCCCAGGGTGGGGTAGGTGATGGGGTGGTCGGTGTGGATCAGGTTCCAGGTCTTGCGCGACTTCTTCTGGTAGGTGTCCAGGTCGGGTGCGGTCGGGTCGAGGGGCATACCTCATTGTAGTGGGGTAGTGGGACGCTCGGCCGGGCATCCATGTGGCCGCCGGTCGCCTTCGTGGCGATCCTGGGTCCGCATAGCTGCTCGTTTGACCTCACTCGGAGATTCCGCTTTTCGCGTCCGTTTCGCGCGCGGAATCGTCTAGTGTGATTCCGCACCGCAAAATGGCTGGCGGAAATCAACAAAGAGGTGGTACGACCAATGTTGACAGTAAAAGAGTTTATTGATGTTTTTGAAAATCATTACAACGCCGTGGTTAAAAGTGTTAGTAGCTGCGCTGGACGGTTTCGAGCCCCTGCCCCTCGAGCCAGCGTACCAGCAGACCCACCGCTCGCTTGACCCCGGCGGTGACCAGGGGACTGCAGCTGGGCCGGAGGCCCACGTAGACCCCCTTGTTGCTGGACCGGGCCTCGAGCAGCACCTCCTGGACGAGCTCGGGCTCCTCGACGCGGGCGAGCACCACCAGGCCACCGGTCGCCTGCCAGGCCTCGAGCAACACCACGCTGGCCTCGGGCGGGGGCTCGACCTGCTTGGTGAAGGCTTCGGCGGGGGGCAGGGTTCCTTTCATCAGGGCGTGGGGCACGGTGTACCTCCGGATCGGGGGGAAGGCCTCGTCGGCTTCAGCGGTCTTGACGAAGGCGGCGTGAAAGATGGACCTCGACTGGTCGAGCCACTTCTGAGCGTACTTGGTGCGCAAGGTCTCGGGCGGGGGTGGGCCCGGCCGCACCTCGAAGAGGCCGCTGGCGCGGGCCTCGGCGGTGGCGAAGTCGAAGTACTCGGGGTGGTCGGTGGTGAGCAGCAGCGCCCCGCCCGCGGCGAGGCGGGTCGAGAGCAGGCGGAAAAAGGGCACCTGCAAAAGGCGCCGGCTTGCGTGCCTCTTCTTGGGCCAGGGGTCGGGAAAGTTGACGTAGACGCATTTGAGCGCCCGCGGACCCACCAGGTTGCGCAAGAGGAAGCGGGCGTCGCCGCGAAAGAGGCGGGCTTGGGTCACGCCTTCGCGCTTCAGTCGGCGCAGCGCCCGGCTCACGCTTGCTGGGGCCACCTCGGCGCCGAGTAGGTTCCACTCGGGGTGGAGGCGGGCGAGCTCCACCAGGAAACGCCCGTCCCCGAAGCCGATTTCGAGCACCCAGGGGCCGGCGCGGCCGTAGAGGGCCTTGGGGTCTGCGGGAAAGGGAAGGGCCGCGGGCACGATCAGCACGCCATGGTTATACCACCGGCGGGCGGCGTGCCGTAAAATGCGCATATACGCCGAAGCGGCGCTGGATTGGACGCGCATTTATGGAACTGGATCAGGTGTGGATTGTACCTTTCATCGTGGCCGCGGTGGCCACGGCGCTGGCCGGGGTCGTTCGCGGTAGACGGCGGGCGTTGCTCGCCGCTTCGGGTATGGCGTTGATGGGCCTGGGCGCCTTCGTGGACGGGCCGGTGGGCCTGGCCATGGTGGGCGCGGGGCTCGTGGCTCTGGTTTGGGCGGTCTGGGCGGGGCGGCGCAGCGGCGCGCGCCACGGCCTGCACCTCGAGCTCGACGCGGAGGGGCGCCTGCGCCGTGCCGAGGGGCTGGAGGCCCTGCTGGGCTGGCCGCTGGGCGAAGTGCGCGGCGAGCCGCTGTCCTCGCTCGTTTACCCCGAGGACCACCCCGTTTGGG
This sequence comes from Thermaceae bacterium, assembly GCA_026985615.1. Taxonomy (GTDB): domain Bacteria; phylum Deinococcota; class Deinococci; order Deinococcales; family Marinithermaceae; genus Oceanithermus. Next base: position 7,265 of record JALSQD010000033.1, read on the forward strand.
AGAAGGCCCTGGAGCAGGCGGTCGAGGCCGGCGAGCCGGGCACGCTGGAGTTGCGCGCGGTGCACGCGGGCGGGCGGCTCGTCTGGCTGCGCGCCTTCCTCGATCCCGTACCGGGCGGCCTGCGGCTCGAGGCCTTCGAGGTGACCCCGTACAAGCTCGCCGAGCAAACCCTGCGCGGGCAGGAGCGCCTGCTCAAGGGCGTTTCCGACGCCACCCGCACGATGCTCGCGGCCAAGGAGGACCTGCCCTGGCCGCTCAACAAGGCCATGGCCACGCTGGCGATGAGCCTGGGCGCGGAGCGGGCCTACCTTTACCGCGTCGCCACCCACGAGGCGACCGGGCGGCGGCGCGCGGTGCTTGAGGTGGAGTGGGTGCGCGACGTGCTCAAGACCCGGATCGACAGCCCGCTTTCGGGCGAGCTACTGGAGGACGATCCGCGCTTCGCGCGCTGGTTCCGCGAGCTCGAGCACGGCCAGGTAATCGCCGGGCCGGTGGCCCAGCTCCCGGGCGAGGAGCGGTTGATGCTCGAGGCCAGCGGGGTGGGTTCGATCCTGCTTTTGCCGCTTCTCATCGGCGGGCGTTTCTGGGGCTTCGCCGGGTTCGAGCTGCCCGAGACCAGCCGCCGCTTCGGGCACGAGACGATCCGGGTGCTGCGCACCGCCGCCGCCTCGCTTGCGGCCGGCATCGAGCGGGTGGAACGCACCCGCGAGCTGGGCGTGCAGCGCTCACTGCTAGAGCACATCAACGAGGCCGCGGGCGACGGCATCCTGGCGGTGGACGCGCAGTGGCGGCCGCTGTTTTACAACCGGCGCTTCCTGGAGATCTGGGGCCTGAGCGAGCGCGAGCTGGTGGAGGGAGGCGGAGCAGGGCTGTCGGTGCTCACCCAGCGCACCCGCGACCCCGACCGCTTCGCCGAGGTGTTGCTCGAGCTGCACGAGCAGCCGCAGCGCAGCGTCCACATCGAGCTGCACCTCAAGGACGGGCGCATCCTGCTGGCCTCTTCGGCTCCGCTGGGGGGCGAGGAGGAGGCGGGCGGCCGCGTCTGGTTCATGCGCGACGTCACCGAGGCACGTCGGCTCGAGCAGGCGCTGGCGCGCAGCGAGGAGCGCTTCCGCACGATCCTCCAGAACACCTCGGACATCACGGTCGTCCTCGACGAGCAGCTGCGCATCCGCTACATCAGCCCGGCGGTGGAGACCGTGCTGGGCCACCGCGTGCGCGACCTGCTGGGCCGCAGGGTGGGCGAGAGCATCCACCCCGACGATCGCCCCGCCAGCGAGCGCGCCGTCGCCGAGGCGCTGGCCGACCCCAAGAAACCCATCCACATCAGCTTCCGCATCCGTGACGCCCACGGCGAGACGCGCTGGCTCGAGGTACGGGGGCGCAACCTGCTGGCCAACCCGGCGGTGCGCGGCATCCTGGTGAGCGCGCGCGACATCACCGAGCACAAGGTCTACGAGGCCCAGATCGAGCAGATGGCCTTCTACGACGCCCTCACCGGCCTTGCCAACCGGCGCATGTTGCGCGAGCGGGTGGAGGCGACGCTCGAAGAGCTGGAGCGTGAGGGGGGCAGCTTCGCGCTCGTCTACATCGACCTCGACCGCTTCAAGAACGTCAACGACACCCTGGGCCACGACGTGGGCGACGCCCTGTTGGTGCAGGTGGCGCGCCGGCTGGAGGAGCAGACCGGGCCCGAGGACGTGCTGGCCCGCTTGGGCGGCGACGAGTTCGGCCTGCTGGCCCGGCGCGCGGGGCAGGAGGAGGTGCTCGAGCTCGCCCAGCGGCTCATCCACGCCCTGCGTCCGCCCTTCGTGGTGGAGGGGCACCGCATCCACGTCTCCGGCAGCGCCGGCATCGCGCTTTTCCCCAACGACGGCCGCACCTTCGACCAGCTCCTGCGCCACGCCGACATCGCCATGTACCGCGCCAAGGACGACAAGGTGCACCTGCAGTTCTACGCCCCCGGGCTCAACGTCTACACCCGTGAGCGCTTCCAGCTCGAGAGCGACCTGCGCACCGCCATGCAGTCGGGCAGCCTCACCCTCTACTACCAGCCCATCCAGGACGTCCAGGGCGAGGTGCGGGGGCTCGAGGCGCTGGTGCGCTGGGAGCATCCCACGCGCGGCCAGATCTTCCCCGAGGAGTTCTTGCCGCTGGTGGAGGAGGCCGGCCTCGCCGTCGGCTTCGACCGTCAGATCCTCACCCAGGCGGTCCGCCAGATCGCCCGCTGGAATCGCGGTCGTCGACCCTTGTGGGTGAGCGTCAACGTGGGCTACGCCTCCCTGCTCGACCCCGGGTTCCTCGACTTCCTGCGCGACCTCCTGCGTTCTGAACGGGTGGAGCCGGAGCGGCTGCTCATCGAGGTTACCGAAAGCCAGGCCTCGCGCGACCCCGATCAGACCAAGCTCGTGCTGGGGCGGCTCAAGGAACTGGGCGTGCAGCTTGCCCTGGACGACTTCGGCCAGGGCTACTCCTCGCTCAGCTACCTCTCCGACTTCCCCATCGACCTGATCAAGATCGACCGCGCCTTCATCAGCGGCGTGCCCTTCCGCACCAAGGACGCCGGCATCGTGCGCATGATCGTGGCGCTCGCCGGCCAGCTGGGCATCGACGTGCTGGCCGAGGGGGTCGAGACCGAAACCCAGCGCGAGTGGCTCCAGCACGTGGGCGTGCATTACCTGCAGGGCTACGCCATCAGCGAAGCCCTGCCCCCGGCCGAGCTGCCCTTTAGCGAGGCTTCGTAGCTTCACACAACGTTCACAAATCCTTCCTGCGCCCTTCACCGCGGGGGTGTGATCATGCGTGCGGAGGTGAACGAAATGAAGAAGAAAGTAGTGCTGGCCCTCATGCTCGTTGGTGCCCTCAGCCTCTCGTTCGCGACCGATGGCGAAACCCTCTACACCCAGTACTGCCAGGCCTGTCACCAGGCAAACGGTGAGGGGATTCCTGGAACCTATCCCTTCATCAGCGGACCTATCAAAAACCTCTCGTCCTTTGATGTGGGGCGTGAGTTCGTGATCGCCACCACCCTCTTCGGTTTGCAGGGTGAGTTGATGCAGCGCGGCTACATCTACAACAGCGTCATGCCCGGGTATGGCCAGATGATGAGCGACGAAGAGGTCGCCACCCTGCTCAACTGGATCGTCGAGCAGACCTCCTGGCAGCGCCGGGGCGTCGCCACCCAGTCGGCCCAGCCCTTCACCGCCGAGGAGGTGGCCAAGGTGCGCGCGCTCAAGCTGACGCCGGACCAGGTGCACGAGTTGCTTTTGAAGGTTGAGGCGCAGATGCACGGCACCAACCCGGCGCCCGGTCAGAACCAGAACCCCTAACCCCCTTTTGCACACGGACCCTCCGCGCCCCGCGCGGGTGCGGAGGGCGGAGTTTACTACAATGGAAGCCATGGCCGAGAAGCGCATTCTGGTGGTCGAGGACGAAGCCCGCATTGCGGACATTTTGGAGCGGTACCTGCGTGCCGAGGGGTTTGTGACCGAGCGGGCTAGCAACGGGCGGCAGGCGCTCGAACTCTGGCGCGCCTTCCAGCCCGACCTGATTTTGCTCGACCTGATGCTGCCTGAGATCGGCGGGCTCGAGGTGGCGCGCACGATCCGGGCCAAGTCGGACGTGCCCATCCTGATGGTGACGGCCAAGGCGGACGAGGTGGACCGGCTCGTAGGGCTCGAGCTGGGCGCCGACGACTACATCACCAAGCCCTTCAGCCCCCGCGAGGTCGTGGCCCGGGTGCGGGCGGTGCTCCGCCGCACGGGCGGCGGTGTGCGACCTGCCCAGCGCTACCGCGTGGGCGCGATCGAGGTGGACACGGGCGCCTTCGAAGCCCGCTGCGGTGGGGCGTCGGTGTCGCTCAGCCCCACCCAGCTGCGCCTGCTGGCTGCGCTGGCGGCGGCCGAGGGGCGGGCGCTTTCGCGCCACGAGCTCCTTGACCAGCTGGGCGAGGCCTACGTGGACGAGCGCACCGTGGACGCCCACGTGAAGAACCTTCGCCGCCGTCTCGGACCCTGCGGGGCGCAGATCGAGACCGTGCGGGGGGTGGGCTACCGCCTGCGCGGTGCCACCATGGCCTAGCCTTTAACATAGAGTCATGCCGCGGGTCACGGTTGAGACCTTCGCCACCCTCTTGCGGGTGTTGCGCCCGCATCTGGGACAGCCGAACTTTCCCAATGCGCTCTACCACGCGTTGCAAGAGCATGTGAGCCGCCGCAGCGCGGTAGAGGCGGACGAACTTCGTTTTCCAGAGGTGCTGCCCGAAGACCCTCCCCGCCTTGAGGAGGCGGGCGTGCGCGTTTGGTGGCCGGAGGGCGTTCCGGCTGCGCTAGAGGAGCTGGTGCGCACGCTCATCCGCGCGCACGCTACGGTGAGCGATCTGCGGGCCGAGCTGCTGGCGATCGAAGACCAGTCCTCGCGCAGCGCCCGCATGCTCAGCGTGCTGGCCCACGAGATCAAGAACCCCCTTTTCGCCATCCTCGGCAGCCTGGAGTTGCTGGCGGAAAAACCCCTCGACGAGGAGGTGCGGCGGCTGGTGCAGACCGCGCACGCCAGCGCCCAGCGCATGCACGCGCTCGTCAACGACTCGCTGCAGCTGGTAGCGTTCGAGCAGGAGGGCGTGCGCCTGAGGGCCGAGCGCCTTTCACTCAATGAGCTGCTGCGTGAGCTCGCCAAGGAGGCCGAGCCGGTGGCGATGGCCTCGGGCATCCAGCTGCGGGTTGTGCCCCTACGCGGCGACGCCGAGTTATTGGGCGACCGCAAGTGGCTGCAGCAAGCACTTTTGAACCTGGTGCTCAACGCGGTCAAGTACACCCCCGAGCGCGGTCGGGTGGTCCTCAGGGGAGTGCGCCGCAACGATAGTGTGGGGGTGCTGGTTGAAGATACCGGCCCCGGCATCGCCGAGCGCGACCTAGAGCGTATCTTTGAGCCTTTCCAGCGGGCAGACGCCACGAAGGAGGGCAGCGGCCTGGGTCTCGCGATCGTTAAACGCGTTGTAGAGGCCCACGGCGGCCGGGTCGAGGTGAAGAGTCAGCTGGGCGCAGGCAGTGCCTTCGCGGTCTGGCTGCCGCGGCTCCAGCCGGGCCGCGGCGCCGCCGGCTGGGGCGTGCGCGTGCTTGTGCTCACTACGCTGGCACTCTTCGCTCTGGCGCGTCTGCCCATCTACCCCGCGCCGGTGAGCGCCGACACGCCTGCTGGGCCGGTGGCCCTTGCCGAACCCGCCTCGTTGCCCGACGGCGGCACCGTGCGCCTGGGCGACGCCCGGGTGAGCTTCGACCCCGGCGCGCGCGTGCAGATGAAGGCGCGCCGCAGCCTCTGGGGCGGCGACCTGCGTGCCTCGCTGCGCCTTTTTGAGGGGGCGACCCAGGTGGACCGCACCGGGCCCACCCCCCGGCTCGCGGTGGCGCTCAACTACGCCCAGCTCAACCCCCAGGGAACACGTTTCCAGGCCCAGACCGGCACGACCGACCGCGTGAGCCTCTACGACGGGCGGCTGGCGCTTGCGGGTCCCGGTTTCCGGGGCGAGCTCGCCCCGGGCGAGGGCGCGGCGGTGAGTGCTGCGGGTGTGGAGAAGCGCCGGCTCCTGCCCGCGCCCCAGGTGCGCGCGCGCACGCTAGCGGACGGATCGCTCGAGCTCCGCTGGCTTCCGGTCGAGGGGGCGGTGCGTTACCGCCTGCGCCTGCTCGAGGGAGACCGGCCCGTGCTGGTGCAGGAAACCGAGGCGACCTCCTGGGTCTACGTGCCCCAGGCCGACCGCAAGCTGCGCGCCGAGGTGCAGGCCATCGACGACCTGGGGCTCGCCGGCCCTGCAAGCGAGCCGGTGCCTTACCTCGAACGCGGCTCCTTCTACCAGGGTCACCAGAAATTCCTTGCCGGCGACTACGCCGGGGCCACCGTGCTGCTGGCGCGCGCCGTCGAGCTTGACCCAACCAACGCCGAGGCCTGGTTCGAGCTGGGCCAGAGCCTGCTCGAGGAGGGCGACCTCGAGGGGGCGCGGGCGGCTTTCGAGCGCGCGGTGCAGCTCGAGCCCGCGCTCGAGCAAAAAATCTGGCTGCCTCTCGGGCGGGCGCTCGAGGAGGCCGGCCGGCCGGAGGAGGCCGAGGCCTACTACCGCCAGGCCCGGGCCTTGCCCGAGTCCGCGCGCGACGCCGAGGTTGGTCTGCTGCGCACCCTGCTGGGTGCCGGCCGCGCCGCCGAGGCGGAGGCCGAGGCCTGTAGCTGGCTGCGGGCGCACCCCGGCGACGAGGAGGTCCAGGGGCTGTTGCGCAGGGCGCTTGACCGCCAGGCTAAGCGCTACGCCGAGCCGGGCTGCCCCGTCTTCCAGGAGCCCCCGCCGCCACCCAAACCCAAACCGAAGCCAAAGCCGGAGCCGGAGCCGGAGCCCGTCAAACCACCTCCGCCGCCGCAGATCTGCAACCCCTTCTGCAATTGAGTGCGCCAACTGTTACGCCGGCAAGGCTGCTCGCGTATAATTACAGTAGCGTATGCCCAAGATTTTGTTGCTAGAAGACGATTCTCAGGTCGCGCAACTGTTGCGCATCGCGCTCGAGCAGAAGGGGCACACCGTCTGCTGGACCGCCAGCGGCGAGGAGGCCCTCCAGCACCTCGCCGGGGCCGATCTGCTCGCGCTCGACCTGGGGTTGCCGGATGTGGATGGGGTGGAGTTCCTCAGCCGGGTGCGTGAGATCCGGCCGCGCTTGCCGGTGCTCGTGCTTACCGCCAAGGACGACGAGTCCACCAAGGTCTACTGTTTGGAGATCGGCGCCGACGACTACATGACCAAACCCTTTTCGGTGCTGGAGTTTACCGCGCGGGTCCAGGCGCTCTTGCGCCGGGCCTACGGCGCCCCCAAGATCCGCGTGGGGCCGCTGGTACTCGATGGCGAGGGGCACCGGGCCACGCTCGACGGCAAGCCGCTCAAGCTTTCGCGCACCGAGTTCGCGCTTCTGCGCACGCTGGCGAGTGCTCCGGGGCGGGTGTGGAGCCGCAGCGAGCTGCTCGAGGAGGTCTGGGGCGCCGACTTCGACGGCACTGACCGCGTCGTGGACGTTTACATCAACATGCTGCGCAAGAAGCTGGGCGACGACCCCCGCAACCCCCACTTCATCGAGACGATGGTGGGGGTGGGCTACCGCCTGCTCGACCTCAAGCGCGAGAACCCGACGGTTTTTTAAAATTAAAATATATCTTTCATTTTTACATGGCGTTTACAAAACTTGAGCGAAGGTAGAACTCCCCCAAACGGGGGGTGCATTCTAGTGCTCGGTTGCGTATCCTTGGGTTTGGAGGTTTCGAGCCGTTTCCCGTGTGCAGATTCCTGGGGAACGGGGAGCCAGTGGCGCGACCGGCCTAAGGGTCAGTTTTTCCGTTGCGTCTTCTGCCGCGTGCGCGGCGTGCCTATGAGAGGTGAACGGTGGCCATTTTTGGAAGCTTGAACCACATGTCGTTGGGCGACCTCCTGCCCCTGTTAGCGACGCAGGATGGGGCGCTTGAGATCTTTAACCTAGAGCGTCACGCGCGGGTGACGCTCTACATTTCCAAGGGAACCCTCTATTGCCTGAACGTGGGTGGGCGGCTAGTGGACGCCCTCCAGGCCAGGAGCGTGGTAGGCGAGCTCATGAACGCGCGCCGCGGTAGCTTCGAGTTCCTGCCCGGGGCGCGGGCGCACCGCTGCGAGGAGCCCTTGAGCATGCGGATGGATCGCCTGCTCGTGGCCCTCACCTCCACCCAGGACGAGTTTGCGATGGCGCGCGAGCACCTGCCTCACCCCGACACGGTCTTCCGCGCGACCGGGGAGGATGGTCCTGAGGACGGTCGCCTTCGGGACTTCTGGGAACGTGCGCACGGACTTCTCGCCTCCGGTGCCTCTGCGCGAGGCCTGGCCGGTGAGCTTGGCATGCCCCTCGACCACGCCCGCTTCTACCTTTACAAGCTGCGCCAGGCCGGAAACGTCGAGCCGGTGCGCATTCGCGCGACCCGGCCGGCCGGTGGTCGCTCGCAGCTCGCTTCCCGCCTCCTCAACTCGCTGAAACGCCGCTTCTTTGGGCAGAGGGAAGGCGCATGGAACCCCTAAAGGTCATCATCACCGGCCCCGTGGGCGCGGGCAAGAGCACCCTCATCCGGACGCTTTCCGAGACCGAGGTCGTGGACACCGACGCGGCGGCCAGCGAGGATATCGGCAAGGCGATGACTACGGTGGCGATGGACTACGGCACGCTCCACCTGGGCGACCAATTGCTCTACCTTTTCGGGACGCCCGGGCAGGAGCGTTTCGACTTCATGTGGGACGTCCTCACCGAGGGGGCGCTGGGCATGCTCATGCTCGTGCGCGGCGACCGCCCGGAAGACCTTGGTCCTGCCCGCCGCATGCTTGACTACCTGCTCTCCCAGCACCCCGTGCCCCACGTTGTGGGGGTGACGCGTCAGGATCGCCCCCCGGTGTGGGGGCCCGAGGAGGTGGCCCTCTTTCTGGGTCTGCCCAAGGAGCGGGTGGTGGGACTCAACGCCACCGATCCCAAGAGCGCTGTGCAGCCGCTCATGCGCTTGCTCGAGCTAATGCTCGCTGAAGAGGAATCGAGGTCCTAACCGGAACCTCCGGACGGGCCCTGATTGAAAGGAGAACCAGGATGTCGAAACAGGAACAGCTGCAAAGTATTCTCAAGGCGATCAAGCAGGCGCTGCCCGAGCTGCGCAGCGTCGTCGTGGCCTCGACCGACGGCTTGCCCATCGTGCACGACTCGGCCGACGCTCCGCGCGTGGCCGCGATGGCCGCGACCGCCCTCGGTCTGGGTAAGCGCATCAGCCAGACGACCGACCTGGGTCCGCTGCAGGAAACGATTGTGCGCGGTAACGACGGTTATTTCGTTGTCTACGCTGCCGGAGACAAGGGCGTGCTCGCTCTGGCTGCCCCCGCCGACGCCAACCTGGGCCTCATCCACCTCGAAGCGCGCGACTTTGCTGCGCGCTTGGCACAGCTCCTTTAGGAGGATTGCCATGGACTTCCATGCCGTAGCTCAGCGCGCGATCGGCGACATGCCGCCCTCGACGCGTTTCAGCCCAGAGGATGCCAAGGTGATTGAGGCCCACGCCGACCTGATCCTGCCGCTGGCCGACGAGTTCGTGACCAGCTTCTACGACACCCTCTTCGCTCACGGTCCTACCCGTGCGGTCTTCGAGGAAGGCGAGCGCGCAGAGCGTGAAAAGACCCTCAAGGATTTTCTGGTCCGGGTGGTCAACGGTCCCCACGACGACGAGTTCTTCGCCTGGTTGGCCTTCGTCGGACCGGTGCACGTGGTGCGCCAGGTGAGCAACCCGATGATGCTGGCGATGCTTGACCATCTGGTGATCTTTATCATGGAGAAGTTCAAGGGGCACGAGAACGCCGATGCTGTTGTGGCGGCCTTCGTGCGTCTATCGGCCACACTCGGTGCCATCATCTCCTACGGCTACGAGGTGGCCTGGCAGGAGGCGCTGCAGAACGTGGTGGGGATGCCCCCCGCTCTGGTGCAGCGGATGGTGCACGAAGAAGCACAGCAAATGTTCCCCTTGCGAAGCCACGGCTAGGTGAGCGGCCGCCATGCTTGTTTGACGGAAAACGCCCCGTAGGGCGTTTTCTTTTTTAGAAAGGGGGGTCAGTTTTTCTCGATCCACTCGGCGTCGGGGGGGAAGCTCACAAGTGCATCAGGCTTCAGGTCCGCGAAGGTAAAGTTTTCCCAGTTGAGATCGGAGAGTACCTGCTCGCCTTCGCCGTAGAAGGCGGACCGCAGGGGCAGTGCCTCCGAGCGTTCGATCCAGAGGGCCACGCGGACGAAGCCCGCGCTCTGCGGGTCGGCGGCGCGGCCGACGAGCTTCCAGGCGACTCGGCCGTCGAGCTCGGTGGGCGCGGGGTCCTCCCAGGTCAGGTCGCGGCGCGCCTCGAGGCCTTGCAGGTCGCCCATGCGCGAGAGGTCGAAGCCCAGGCCCTCGATGCGCGCCTTGGCGCGGGGGTAGACGACGACCTGGTTGGTGAGGAAGAGGTAGTTGTAGACCTTGTCGGGGGTGATGACCAGGTAGTTGTCCGCCAGCGCGTCGGGGCGTATGAAGTCGATGCGCACCACCTCGGCCCCGGGCACAACCGTCACCTTAAGATCGGCGGGTTGGAGGTCGCCGCCCGGCCCCACGATTTGGCCCACGAGCTCGGCCTTCCAAGGCCCCTCCTGTAGGCGCTCAGAGGTCTCTTGCAGCAGCTCAGGCGCGGTTTGCGCGAGGGCTACGCCGGCGAGCAGCACGAGCAGCCACCCCAGCCTGTGCATCACAGCCCCTCCAGCGGCAGGGTGTAGCGCAGGTAGAACTCGTAGCCCCGGTTGTCCACCTCGGCGTCGACCGCCCAGCGGTCCCAGGCCACGCCCACCTGGGCGCGGGCGGGGTAGGCGAGGGTGAGGTGGGCCTTGTGGGCGCGGTCGGCGTAGTCGAGCCGAAGGTCGTTGAAGGCGCCGAGGCGCAATGTGGCTGCGACGACGGCGCGCTCGTAGGGGGTCTTGTAGCCGAGGATGGCGTAGGCGTTGCTGGCGCGGTCCACCCCGCCGGCGCCCAGGGTGAAGGTTTGCTGCCCGGCACGCCAGGAGAGGGCGGCCTCGGCCTGTCCGCCACCTTCGTAGACGTAGAGGGTGCTCTGGAGGGTGAGCTCGTGCGTCAGCCGATACTTGCCCGCGAGCTGTCCGTAGGTGCCCAGCGTCTCGCCCTGCAGGGGCCAGAAATGGCTGGGCGTGCGGTTGTAGGTGTGACCCAGGCTGGCCTCGAGCGCCCCCTTGCCCAGCACGGCGCTACCGTAGGCCTCGACCCAGTAGTGGGCGTCCATGCCGATGAAGGCCTTGAGGCCGGCCTCGCCGCGTCCCGCCGGGCCCGCTTCGAAGGCGCGGCGGGCGCCGAGCCCGAAGGAGATCTCGTCGGTGTTGGGCAGATAGGCCCGCAGCCAGGCGTCTAGGGTCCAGTCGCCTGCGGGATAGCGCAGGTTGACCGTGGGGCCCACGGAAAGGTTCGGCCCCCCGGCCCAGAGGCCGAACTCGAGCGACTGCGCCATGGAGAGCGGCGCAGCGGCCAGCATGATCAAGAGTGCGAGTTTCCTCATGCCGTCTCCTTTGCCTCTTTATACCGGTGGCATGTGAGCGCTGCCTAAAGAAGGTGTTTGCGAAGCCAAGGCGGCCAGGGTCGGCATCGGCAGCGAGAGGGCAATGAGGTCTGCGAAGGAGGCGTAGTGCTCGCCGGGCCAATGCCGCTCGGCTTCACGCCCGCGTCTGGTGGTAAGCGCACGTCCACATCCGCCGGACGCGCTCGCGCCGCGGCGCGAGCGCGTCCGGATAGACTGGGGTATGCGCCGTTTCTTGTTTCGCTGGACCCTGAACACGCTGGCCTTGTGGTTGGTGGCCCAGCTCTACTCCGGCGTCTACTTCGCACCCAGCAGCGGCTTGGCCGACTACCTGGCAGCGGGGCTGGTGCTGGGGCTCGCCAGCGCCCTGGTGCGCCCGCTGCTCCTCCTGCTGACCTTGCCCGTTAACCTGCTCACGCTGGGGCTATTTACCCTGGTGGTCAACGCACTCGTGCTGTTGCTGGTCGCCCAGGCGACGGCGCTCGACGTGCGCGGCTTCTCCGGAGCTTTCTGGGGCGCGGTGCTGCTCTCCATTGTTTCCTGGATCCTGGACGTGCTCTTTGGCGATGACCGTGAGCGTGCGTAGAATGGGCGGGACATGCGAACGCTAACCTCAACCCTTGTTTGGGCTCTCTTGCTCGCCAGCCTCAGCGCCTTCGCTTAGGGCATTGTCACCTCGACCGACGCGCCCCAGGTGGCCGCGGTACTGGCGGCGCACGACTACAAGTTCTCCCTCGACAAGGACGGCGAGGGTGCGCCCCTGATCCAGCTGGAGATCGCCGGCGGCTACGATGCCCTGCTCTTCTTCTACGACGACGACCCCGCCCAGCCTGGCTACGAGAGCCTGCAGCTCTATGCAGCCTTCGCCACCGACGGCCGGGTCTCGCTGCAGACCGTCAACGACTGGAACTACAACTACCGCTTCGCCAAGACCTACCTCGACGACGACCTCGATCCCGTGCTCGAGAGCGACCTCGACCTCGCGGGGGGCGTGGACCTCGAGGGTGCGCTCGTGATCTTCCTGCAGAACTACGAGGCGGTCTTCGAGACTTTCCTCACCGAGGTCGTGGGCGAGTAGCGTTTGGAGACAGCGCGGACGGGGTTGCGGCCCCGTCTCATTTATTTTCAGGGCGGTTGTGGTCTACTGTCGGGCGACATGGCGAGCACGCGCATACCCACGGCGACGGTGAAAAGCCTGGCCATCCCCAACGAGCACGGCGGCTGGGGGTTTACGCTCGAACCGGTGATCCTTGGCCTCCTGGTGTTGCCCAGCCTCGCGGGCTGGGGGCTGGGGCTCATGGCCCTGGCCAGTTTCTTCGCCCGCCACCCCACCAAGCTGGCGCTTTCGGACCTGCGCCGCGGCCACGTCTACCCGCGCACCCGGCTGGCGGGCTTCTTCGCCCTGCTTTACGGTGGCCTGGCCGTGCTGGGGCTGGCCGTGGCCTGGGTCTACGGCGACCGCGCCTTCTTGCTGCCTCTGCTGGTGGCCCTGCCCTTCGTTGTGCTCCAGATCCTCTTCGATGCCCTGGGCAAGGGGCGTACCCTCCTGGGTGAGCTTTCCGGCGCGCTGGCCATGGGCGGTGTGGCCACGGCCATCATCCTCGCCGGTGGCGGCGACGCGCGGCTCGCCTGGGGGGCCTGGTTGGTGTTGGCCATGCGCGGCCTCGTGGCCATCCGCTACGCCCGCGCTCAGGTGCGCCGCGCCTACGGCAAACCGGTGAGCAAGATCTCCACCTTCGCCACCGCGGTGCTAGGAGTCTTCGTCCTCTTCCTGGGCGCGATCTGGGGCGTGAGCCCCTGGCTAGGGATGTGGGCGGTGCTGGCGCTTTCGGTCTACGTGGTCTACATGCTCGAGCAACCGCCGGTAACAGCCAAGCACGTGGGCTGGAGTCAGATGTTCTTCGGCTGGCTGGTGGCCATCATGACCGCCGTCGGCATCCGCATGGGCTGGTAACGTCTGGCAAGGCGCGCGGCCGGGGCCCTGGCCGCGCCTCGTTTTCAGCGGGCGTAGACGAGCACCCGCCCCCAGGGGGCGGGGCCGCCGGTGACCTCGTCCCAAACAGGCTCAACGGCAACTTCGAGCCTCCCCGCCGCGGCCTCGAGCCAGGTTTTGGCGTAGAGGTCGTAGATGCGGCCGGACCGGATGCAGGGCGACGTCAGCGCCACCGTGCCCGAAAGCGCCCCCTCGCCCACCACCACGACCCCGTTTTCGTAGCAGCGCAGCGCGTGGTCGCCATAGTCTTCGTAGTTGTCCCCTAAAGGCGCGCCCAGGTCGGCGAAGTAGAGTTCGAAGCCGCGCTCGTAGGCGTGGTCCCAGGGGGTCTCGGTGTAGCCGGTCCAGCCCTTGAGCAGGGGCAGGGCGTAGCCGTAGAAGACCGCGTTGCGCGGCGGCCGCGGCGCGTAGACGGGGGTGCCGTCCGCCAGCGTGTCCACCCGTTCGAAGTCGGGGGCGGCGTAGTTCATGTAGACGAAGCCGCGAAAGCGCGGGCCCGCCCAGCGGGCGGCGAGCTCGCCCAGCTCGTCGAGCCAGAACAGGGTGTCGCGCAGTGTGCCGTTGTGGAAGTCCTCGCTTACCGGGTAGTAAATCGTACTCGGCACCTCGGTCCAGCCGCGCCCCTCGAGGTAGATCCGGCGGCCCAGGTATTCCTCGCCGGTACCGTAGCTCTCGGTCATGTCGAGGTCCACATAGGGGAGCACGTGCTCGGCGTTGCGAAAGCCCTGGTTGCTCACGATGAGCCGTGCCTCGGACAGACCAGTGCGTAGTTCGGCGTAGAAGTCGCCCACTGCGGCCAGGTAGTCGCCGCCGGGGTGGCGCCGGGCGAAGGTTTCGCGCATGGGAGCATAGGCGTCTTCCTCAATGAAGACCCCCGGCCCCCAGTCGAAGAAGACGCCCGCGGCGCCGGCCGCGTCCAGGCTCGCGGCCACGTCGCGCGTCCGCTCCGCGCGCAGCTCGGGCAGGGCGAGGTCGTAGTAGTAGTCCTCGCACCAGTTGTAGCCAGCCCTGGTGCAGTGGGGGAAGGGGCCGGAGGGGTTGAGGGTCAGGCGCTCGCGGTCGGCGTAGACCCAGCGCATGAAGTCAAAATCGGGGCTTCCATCGGTGTAGTGGTAGCCGGCGGGCATCCACTCGTAGAGCAGAACGCCCGCCCCGCGCCGGCGAAGTTCGGCCAGGTCGGGGTCGTGGGGTTCGTATAGGTCGCCGGTCTCGACCAGGGCAAAACGCGCGGCCCAGGCGAGCTGCTCGTCTTCTAGGGGCAGTGAGGCGGTGGCGAAGACGCCGGGGCGGGTGGGGTAGGCCGGGGCGGTGTCCGCCGCGCCGCAGGCGGCCAGCCCGCCCGCGAGGAAGAGGGCAAAAAACCAGCGCTTCATGAGTGGATTTTACCCAAGCACGAAAGAAGCAGCGCGGTTTCGCGACCGCGCTGCGACGTTATCGGGTCTATCGCCCCGGCGGCAGGAAGGTGAGGGTGTCGCCGGTCTTCAGGCGGGTGGCCAGGCCCTCCAGGTAGGCGACGTCGCGGCCGTTCTTGAGCAGCGCCCAGCGCGGCTTGAAGCGCCAGCGGGTCACCTCTTCCATCCAGCCGGCGTAAGGTGGCGCCGCCGCGCGAATTCTTGATCCGTTCCCTGAGGACGGTGGTTCGGAAGGCCAGGGGCTGCTTTACCAGACCGGAGTACGGAGATTTTCGTTGGTACCGTTCGTGGTGGTGTTCCCCACGACAAATATTGGAATGCACCGGCGAACCAAGAAAGACTTGGTTTTTATTTCTGAATGTGCTAGAACAACGTTGGAGGTAAAAATGAAAACAAGAAGCCCCGCTACTGTACTAGGGCTACTGTTCTTGTTTTCTGTGCTGACTTTCCTGCCTTCATGCCAACCCCCTGCGAACACCCAAACCCATTCCGCGCCCTCCGTCAAACTCCAAGAGGCTCGAGCCCTGCTGAGCTGGCCTGCGGAACCTATGCGGATTGGTTTGGTCTTTTCTCAGCCCATCGGCCTTCGAGAGCTCGAAGCACGTGCACCGGGGGACATAGAAGGCGTGCTGTTTAGCATTGGTAGTCTGCAGGGGGCCTTTCGCGGCCACGAAGCCGTAAGCGCTCAGGAGGCGGCGGCGCGTGTGCGTGACTATGCCCGGTTTTACCTGACTCGACAAAAAGAAATCGACCTGCAGCAAATCCAGCGCCTGCTTGATCAATACGAGGTTCAAGATTATACGGAGCGCGAGGCCCGCAGGTTGTTCAAGCAATCCAGGCAGGCTCAGGCTTATGCCAGGACCTTGATCGAGCGTTCGATCAACCGGCGCTATGCACAGGCTGTCCTGGAAGGCCGCGCTACCTCCGTCTACGCTCTGGAAGTGTTTGCGGATCCGCGGCTCGTCTGGGGCACATGGGGTGGGCGCCTCGGAGGGGTCGCGCGCTACACGCCAAATCGGCGCTTCTACCCGGCGAAACCCCCATCGGTACTCGCGACGATTGCAGGCGTGCGGGACCGCGCGGAAATGCACAACCTGGACCAGCTTTTCGACGAGGCCGTACGCATTCTTCGTGAAGAGTACGGAATCGAGCGTCTGTTCGCCGAGGAGGTGCAGCCATGATGACCAAGTTCGCCATGGTGTTCGTCCTCGCCGCCGGTGGCGTGGGCATGCTGCAAAACTGCAACAACCCGGGCGGCGCGGCCGGTACGTTCTACCCGGACAGCGGCGCTCTCCACTACGGGAACGATTACGGGGACACGGACTTCGCCAGCTTTGACCTGACCTGGACCGATCCGGTCTACGACGATGCCAACTTCACCGACGCACCGATCTATGAACACGACTTCAACGTGTTCGAGGGCAACAACGATTACGACGACGCCCCCAAGTACAGCTCCTGCTTGTCTGTATCTGACCTGCCCGATGCCTACGACGACTGCCCGACTGCCGGCGTTTCGGACGACGGTTACATGGGCTTTGGTTTCGGGAGCTGGTCGGCCGATCAGATCGAGCCTAGTCGGTACTACTACGGAACCGTTTTCCTGTACCGCAACGATGGGGTCCACGATGGCGAGATCTTCGATTTCAACGTAACCGGTGCACGAATGTACCACGAATTCTGTTCCATTAATGATATTTGGTGCCTGGGGTCGGTGGAAACAAAGATTCTGATTTCGCAAGCCTCCGCCGATCTTATTGTGGGCGTTTCTGACGACCGCTACTGGTAGACAAGCAGGCCCATTGACGCGAGCCTTTGGCCCGTACGAGCCGAGGGCTCGCAACGTCACGACAGCAGAAGCTGTGGTTTTGGTGCAGCGCTCTCTTGAGGGCGCGGGACTAACGGCCCGGCGGCAGGAAGGTGAGGGTGTCGCCGGTCTTCAGGCGGGTGGCCAGACCCTCCAGGTAGGCGACGTCGCGGCCGTTCTTGAGCAGCGCCCAGCGCGGCTTGAAGCGCCAGCGGGTCACCTCTTCCATCCAGCCGGCGTGTTCCTCGGCGTCCTGCACGGGCTCGAGCGCGATGTCGCGCAGCTCCGGACGGAAGGCGAGCACCTTGAGGACGGCGTCAAGCACCGTACCGCCCTGGGGCAGGCGCACCTCGAGCGGCTCGGGCAGCGCCGGCAGCGCCAGCCCCAGTGCGTCCACCTTGACCACCGTTCGCCCCTGCTCCAACGCGAGCGCGGCCTCGAAGCCGGCGCGCATCACCTCCTGCTGTACGCCCAGGTAGCTGCTCCAGAGCCCCAGCCGCTCGGCGGGGACGACAGTGCTGAACATGCGCAGGATCAGCGTCAGCGAGAGGCTCACCCACTCGGGCGGTACGAAGCGGCGGTCGGGGCCGTAGCCGGCGTGCACGCGGCCAGCGTGGAAGAGGTAGCGGGCGAACTCGTCCGAGGTGTCCACCCCGATGGTGCGGCCGATCCAGCCCGAGAAGAAGGTGCGACGCAGGTAGAGCTCGTCTTCGGGGATGCGCCCCTCCCACCCCAGCGCCTTGGCCGTGGGAGCGAAGCGCGAGAGGTGGTCGTAGGCCGCAGCCACCCATTCGGCGGCGTGCGCCAGCAGCGGCTCGCCGTCGAGGTACATCTGCCGCTTGGCGGCCTCGTCGAGCCCTACGAAGGCCAGCTGTTCGCGCAGCTGCGCCTCGGGCAGAGGCGGTAGGTCGAAGACCGTGGTGGTTACCTGGGAGCTAGGTTCGTTCTTCGTCGCCATGGTTTTGCCTCGCTTCCCTCATTTTACGCAACTTCCAAAGCATTTGATTAGTGACCACCCGCCGGTGCATGGCGTAGACGAAGATCAGTACCGCGGCCAGCTGCAACAGCGCCCCGAACGCCAGCCAGGTCTGCAGCGCCGGAGCGTGGTGTAAAAGGGCGTAGGGCTCGAGCACCAGCCGCAGCAGCAACCCGGCATTAAGCGTGTAGAAGGTGGCCGCCTCCAGGCCTGGCTGCTTGATCTGCCCGGGCCGGGGCATCATCCAGTAGGCCACGCCGAAGACCAGATTGAGGAAGAAGCCCACGGTTCCGGCGTGCACGTGGGAGCTGCGCAAAAAGCCCATCCACCCGGGCTCGAGGTAGAAAAGGAAGCCGAGGGTGGCGGCGTAAACCAGGTAGGCCAGCGAGGCGCGGACGAAGAGGTACTCGTAGAAGAACATTAGATCAGCGCACAACGAGAACGGGCCCCACCGCACGCCGCAGCACCAGCTCTGCGGTCGAGCCCAGCAGCAGGCTGCGGATAAGCCCCTTGCCAAAGGCGCCCATGGCCAGGAGGTCGTCGGGTTGCTCGGCCTCGAGGATGCGCTCGTCGGGGTCGCCGTCGGCGGTGAGGATTTCGGCCACTAGGCCGTGGTCCTCGAGGTAGACGGCCGCCTCCGCTGCCAGGCTTTCGGCCTTCAGGGCGTCGTCGTGGACCGAGAGCACCGCCACCGGCAGGCTCAGGCTACCGGCCAGGTCGGCAGTGATGTGCAGCGCGCGGGTGGCCGGGTCGGAGCCGTCGTAGGCGAGCAGCAGCCGCCGGGGTTCCTGGGGCTCGAGCGCCGCCACGATCGCCGGCGTGGGCGAGGTGCGCACGACCCGCTCGGTCGTCGAGCCCAGCCCGGTAGCCTCGTGGCCGCTGGCTTCGCCCGCGCGGCCGAGGACGACCAGGTCGGCGGTGCGCGCCTCCTCGACGATCACCTCGTAGGGTACGCCGGTGCGGATCGTGGGTTCAACCTTTACCCCCGCGTTCTCGGTCTCGCGCCGGACGCGCTTGAGCACCGCCTCGGCCCGGGCACTCAGAATTTCTTCGATTTCCTTGTGGTAAACGGGCACGGGTACGCTGATCGCGCCCCAGTCCATCAGCTCGGGCATACGAATGAGGCGGATGTCGCGAACGTAGAGGGCCTCGAGCACGGCCTCGGTCTTGTAGGCCAGCCACCCCGCCAGCCGCTCCGCAGCCAGCGCGGGGTCGGAGCCGTCCGTGGCGAGGAGCACGCGCCTGATCATGGGTCACCTCCCACCGCCATTCTACGTTGACGGAGGCGCTGGTCTCACCTCTTTTTGAGCCTTGGCGTCGGGGGTGCGTGCTACAATTCGGTTTGTGTTTCGGGTAGGCAGCGGGCCGCAGGGCGGCCCCGGGGCAAAGAAAATGGTGCGCCCGACAGGATTCGAACCTGTGGCCTTCGGCTCCGGAGGCCGACGCTCTATCCAACTGAGCTACGGGCGCACTCGCACCCGACAATCTAGCACCGCCCGAAGGAGGACGTCAAGTGAAAATCAGTAAACGTGCGATCACCATCATCTTTGGTATTTTGGCCGTGGCCTTCGCCATTGGCACGGTCTTCCTGTTTACGCCGCAGGCGGGCCAGCAGACCGAGGGCCGGCCCATCCTCTACGTCAACGGCCAGCCCATCTACGAGCTGGAGCTGATGCGCAAGGCGCAGACCAACCCGCTCTTCACCCTCAATCCCACGGGCGTGCTGCGTCCGTTGATCGACACCTACTTCCTCGAGCAGGTCATCACCCTCGAGGCGCTCAAACAGGACTCGGCCCGCATCCGCGTCTCCAGCAGCGAGGTCAAGCAGCAGGTGGACCAGCTGCGCCAGCAGCTGGGTGTGACCGACCGCGAGGCCTACGACCGCTTTCTGCAGAGTATCGGCTACACCGACAGCCAGCTGCGTGACGAGATCCGCACCCAGCTGCGCATTCAGAAGCGCATCGACGAGATCCGCAAGAAGGTCAAGTTGACCGACGAGGAAGCGCGCTTCTACTACGAGCTGCACAAGGCCGAGTACGCCAGCGAGGACCGCATTAAGGCCCGCCAAATCGTACTCGACGACAAGGCCACAGCCGAGGACGTCTACCGCCAGCTGCTTGCGGGCGCCGACTTTGCCGAGCTGGCGCGCAAGTACTCCAAGGTGGGCGCCGACCAGGGCGGTGCGGTGGGTGCCGAGCCTGGCTCGAGCGAGCCCGGCCCGGTAACCCGGCTCGTCTTCCCGACCCCGGTGGCCGACGCCGCTTTCCAGCTGAGGAACGGTGGCATCACCCAGATCATCGAGACCGGGGGCCGCTACTACATTGTCAAGGTCGAGGAGTTTCTCCCCGGCGGCGACCGACCCTACGAGGAGGTGGCCGACCAGGTCAAGCAGGACGCCCTGGCGGTCAAGCAGAACGGCGCGGTGGAAAACTACATCCGCGAGGTGCGCGACCGCGCGGTGGTCAAGTTCACCGAGGAGGAGATCCCCTACGACTACCAGAACCCCGAGGTGGCCAAGGTGGGCGAGAAGTCCATCCCGCTGGCTGAGGTCATCCAGCTCGTCTTCTCCGATCAGCAGGTGCCCGACCTCATCCAGCAGGGTCTGGGCGAGCTGGCCGTTTCCTTCTTCTTCCCCGCCGCCACCGAGCAGCTAATCGTCGAGGAACTGCTGGTTCAACAGGCTGACGCCTCGGGCGAGCCCTTCATCGGCACCCGCGCCCAGAAGGCCCAGGACGTTCAGCTGTGGAAGACCAAGGACGTGACCGTGACCGAGGAGGAGGTGCGCAAGTACTACGAGGAGAACCCCGCGCGCTTCAGCATCCCCGCCTCGGCGACGGTGCGCACCGTGACCTTTACCGACAAGGAGACCGCAGACAAGTTCCGTGAAAAACTGCTCGCCGGCGATCCGCTCGACGAGCTAGCCAAGGGGCTGGGCGGCAAGATCGACGATCTGGGCACGGTCAACCCCGGCCAGCTGCCGCCGGTGATTGACCAGCTGGTCTTCGCCAGCGAGGCCGACTTCGCGCCCGCGGGCGAGTGGAGCGTCTCGGAGGTCGTCGAGACCCCCGACGCGAACGGGCAGAAGGTCTACCAGGTGGTCCTGGTCAAGGACAAGAAGCCCGAGGTCAAGAAGCCCTTCGAGCAGGTCAAGGACGAGGCCGAGCAGCTGGCGCTGGCCGCCAAGCGCGCCGAGGCCGCGGCGGCCTGGATCGAGGAGCTCAAGGCCCAGACCCCGATCGAGAACAAGATCGCCGAGGTGCTGGCCGAGCTCACCCCGCCTGCGCCCGACCAGCAGCCGGCTACCGAGACCGCGCCGGAAGGCGAGGCCGCCCCGGCCGACCAGCAGGCTGCGCCGGCGGAAGGAGAAAACGCCGGGCAGTAGGATTCGCGCCCAGGTTGAAGCCGGCCCAAAGGGCCGGCTTCTTTACGGTAGACTGAGGTATGCGCCAAGATCCTGGGCTGGAGCGGGCCTTCAGAAAAGTTCGGCTGATGCTCGAGGGCGACGAGCGCACCCCCGGGCTGACGCGCCAGGACCTCGAGCGCATGGTGGGCTACCCCGAGCGCGGCCAGGGGCCGCTCTCGTACACCCTGCCGCCCCAGGAGGGGCTCGAGGGCGTGCGGGCGGTCCGCTTCTTCTACTACCCCAAGGATCCCGAGGTCACGCTCATCATCGAAATCGAAGACAACCAGGGCCGCCGCCACCTGCGCCACCTCAAGTGGAACGGCCTCGCCTGGATCTCACCGCCCAGCGGCCTCAAGTCGGAGCTCGTGCCCACGCGCGAGGTGCTCCCCGAAGGCTACGTGGAGATCGGCGGCGACTACTTCGTGGGCTTTTCCTCGGAGGAGGCCCACGAGCTGGCCGAGCGCATCTACCTGGGCGAGGCGGGCGGCCAGAAGTACCTGCTCTGTCCGCAGGACTCCACCCGCATCTTCTACGGCCCCTCCGTGGCCCCAGCGGGCCTCATCTGCCCCATCTGCGGCAACACCTCGCTGCTCTTCAAGGCCATTCCCATCGAGGCCTCGCGGCGGGCGCAGGACGAGTTCCAGACCGCCGAGGTGAAGATTGAGGCCAAGCTCGAGGAGCTGGTCGAGCAGAACCGCGAGCTAAGCGAGCGCCTTTCCGAACTCATCAACCTGCTCAAGCGCAGCCTGGGCTAGGGCTCGAGCACGCTGCGCCCGGGCGTTTCGCCCTCTTCCGAGGGAGGTTTGGGGCGGTAGGTCCCTTCGTGGCGCTCGAGCCGCCCTTGCCCCACCAGCGCCTCCAGGGCGAGCTCGGCCCACGCCACCTCCTCGTCCGTGTCCGCGGCGTGGCGGCGGGCCAGCTGCGCGAGCGGCGGCACGGCGGCGACGGCCTTGCGGGCTGCGGCCAGGTTTTCGGGCAGGGCGAGCGTCCGCCTTCCGGCGAACCAGGCCTCGATTTCCTCAAGCCCGGGCCGCTCGCCCCATTCCTCGGCCAGGGCGCGGGCGACCAGCTCGCGGGCCAGCGCCTCGGCGCCCATGAGCTCGCCCTCGTACTCGAGCTCGAGCTTGCCGGTGATGGCGGCCAGCCCGCCGTAGAGGTCGCGTGGGCGGGCCAGCGCGGGCTCCCCGTGCGCAAGGGCGCGGGCCTCTGCGCCGGCGGCCACCTGCTCGAGCAGGCTGATGGGCAGCCGCTGGCTCACGCCGCTCGTCGGGTCCACGCGCGGGTCGCGCCGCGCCACGAAGGCCACCCGTTCCACCGCGCGGGCGATGAAGCCGGGGATGCGCACCCCCTCAGGCAGCCGCGCCTCGGCCAGAGTGATGCGCAACCCCTCCTCGACGCTGCGGGGGTAGTGGGTGCGAACCTCGGCGTCGATGCGGTCCTTCAGTGGCGTAACGATACGGCCGCGGGCGGTGTAGTCCTCCGGGTTGGCACTGAAGACGAGCCAGACGTCGAGCGGCAGCCGCAGCGGGAAGCCGCGCACCTGCACGTCGCCCTCCTGGAGCACGTTGAACAGCGCCACCTGTACCCGCGCCGGCAGGTCGGCCAACTCGTTGACCGCGAAGATGCCGCGGTTGGCGCGGGGGACGAGGCCGTAGTGCAGCGCCTCCAGGTCGGCGAGCCCCTTGCCCCGGTGCGCCGCCTTGATGGGGTCGAGCTCGCCGATGAGGTCGGCCACGGTCACGTCGGGGGTGGCCAGCTTTTCTACGTAGCGGTCTTCGGGGGTGAGCCAGATGATGGGGGCGTCCTCGCCCGCCTCGGCGAGGATCCGTCGTCCCTCCGGGCTCACCGGCGCCAGGGGATTGTCGCGCAGCGGGGTGTCGAGCGCGGGTAGCTCGGGGTCGAGTAGGTGCACCAGGCCGCGCAGGATACGGCTCTTGGCCTGGCCCCGCAAGCCCAGCAGGATGAAGTGCTGGCGCGCCAGGATCGCCCGCACCAGCGCGGGCACCACGGTGTCGTCGTAGCCGTGGATGCCGGGAAAGAGCCTCTCGCCCGCGCGGAGCTTGGCCGCTAGGTTGTCGCGCGCCTCCTCGCGCACGCCGCGCCGCAGGCGCTCGAGCGGCCAGCCGCTCGCCTTAAGCTCGCCCAGGGTGCGCGGACGCTTCATTCCTCTAGGCCCAGCGCCCGGGCCAGCGCCCGGCCGTTGGCGTCCCAGACCTGCAGATAGTCCGGGTTCGTCTCGTCGAGCAGGTCGATGAAGACCGCCTCCACCCCCAGCATCTGCGCCACCCGCTGGGCCTCTCCCGCCGTCTGCAAGGGGGCCACGAGATAGCGCAGACCCTGGGCCTTGAGCACCTTGGCGGCCTCGGCCAGCTCGCGCGGGGTGGGCTCGGCCGAGGGGTTGGGCGTGATCAGATAGACCCGCTCGAGGTCGTAGCGCGCCGCCAGATAGGTGAAGGGGTTCTTGTAGGCCACGAAGCGGCGGGTGGGCGCTTGGGCGAGCCGCTCGGTGGTGCGCTGAACGAGGTCGAAGAGCCCGAGTTTGTAGGCGAGGGCGCGGGCGAGGTAGTCGTCCGCGTGGTCTGGGTCCACCTCGCCGGCGGCGCGCGCCAGGTCGCAGACCGCGAAGGTCATGGCCACCGGATCGGTCCAGACGTGGGGGTCGGGCGCACCCGAGGGCAGGGGCAACACCAGGTCGTGCACCGAGTCCTCGACCCGGTAGACCTTGGCGCTCAGGTTGTTGGGGCGCACCAGCTTGTCGACCATCCATCCGTCGAGGCCGAGGCCGTTCATGATCACCAGCTTGGCCGCGGCCACCTCCTTGACGTCGGCGGGGGTGGGGTTGAAGACGTGGGGGTTGGCGCCGGCGGGCACCAGGCTTTCTACCCGCCAGCCCTCGCCCAAAACGGCGCGGGCGAGCGAGGCGTAGGGCTCGATGGTGGCGACGGCCAGCGGCTTCTCGGCCGCCAGCGCCACCGCGAAGAGGAGTACGAGGAGCGTGGCAAGACGCTTCATGGCTCCATCTTAGCCCTGAAGGGTGAAAATTCAGCGCTCGCTGGTGAGCTCAACCTTGTAGTTGCCGCGGGTGGTGCGGCCAACAACGCGCACCAGCGTGACCTGCCCCAGCCCCTCGGCGATCAGGGTGTCGCCCTCCCGCACCTCGTCCTTGGCGTCGGCCACGTGGCCGCGTAGCCGCACCTTGCCCGCCTTCACCCCCTTGGCGAAGTAGCTGCGGCTTACGCCGAAGCCCTTGGCCCCCACCACGTCCACCCGCAGCGAGGGGACGACCAGGGTGCGGGTCTTGCGGCGTCGCCGCGGGCGGTGCGCTTCGGGCGGGTCCACCGCGGCGAGGCCGGCTGCGGCGAGGCGGGCTTGCGCTGCGCGGGTGGCCGCGAAAAGGACACCCTCGGGCCTGGAGCGCACGTCGCCTAGCTCGCCTGTATCCAGCGCCCGGCGCAGCCGCGCGGCGGCCTGCTCTGGGTCCTCGTCCGCCAGCCAGCCTACCCAGGTGGGGTCGTTCACCGCAGGCACCTCGGGCGGGTGCAGCACTCCCAGCCGCCGCTCGGCGGCGGGCAGGCCGCCGAACCAGGCGAGGGCCAGCCCCTCGCGCGCGGCCAGGGCGTGCAGCGCTTCCTGCTCTTTGGGGTTCAGGAAGCCGCTCGCCACCACCCGGCCACCGCGGGCCTTCTTGACCAGGTCTTCGAGGTTCACGCCCCTAGCTTACCTGCCGCGTTCCAGACCATCAGCGGGTTGGTGGCGGTGGAGGACTCGCCCTGAAAGCCGCCCGCGAACCGGCCAGAAAGCCCTGCGGTCGCCAGCCAGCACGTCGCATGCCTGCTCAGCCTACCGGCTATCCTGTAAGGGGAAGATCGAGAAAGGAGGCGGGGCGCGTGATCGGCTTGCTCAAACCGGCGCTCGAGGGCATCCTCGGCTGGCCGACCTGGCCCAGAAGGTGCCCGAGATCGAGGGGGTGCCCAGCGTCGCGGAGGCGCTGGTCGAGCGCTTTTGCACCGTCGTCCGGGAGCGTGGAAGACGCCGGCGAAGCCCCTCGGCGGTCCGCGCCGGGGCGCATTGCGAGGACATGCCAACCCGCTTTGCCGCCTTCGAGGCCACCGGGGCACGCCCACATGGTCGTGAACTCGCTCACCGGTCTCTACGAGGCGCGCGAGATGGCGGCGCGGTCAACCGCGCACAAGGTCTGCCTCTACGCCAAGGAAAAGGACGAGACCGCGGTATTCGCCTCGTAGCGCGTGGAGTGGCCGCCGGTGGCTACGCGGACCACATCCTGGACGCCGCTATCGTGCTCACCAAACGGCTGGTGATGACCCAGGCGCAGAGCAAGCTCTGAGGCGTGCCGCCGGCGAGGTCGTGCGCTTCTTGCGCCCGGGCCGATGCCGCCTCAGCACCAAGACCCACCGCCTCGAGCTCCTGTCCGAAGTCCTCTTGCGAGCGAAGGCGCCGATCGGTGCCTCCTCATCCGATGCCTGAGTAGAATAGCGCCGTGCGCTCGCGCCTCGCCTGGTTGATCGCCCTCGTCCCCGTTTTTCCGCCGCTCTACCTGGCGGCTTTCGCCGCGCTCCGTTACTGGCGGGCGCTGGGGCCGCTGGCGCAGCGGGTGGTGCTCTTTTACTTGGGCACCCAGCTCGTCGCCGCGCTGCTTACGCCCAACCCGCTGGCCTCGGTGCCGCTGGCGCTCGTGCGGGGGCTGTTCGTGGTGGCGCTCGTGCTCGCCGGGGTGTGGCTTGCCGACCCACGCTGGCTGCACTACTTGCTGGTGGGCTTGTCGGCGGTCTACCTGCTCGCTTTATGGACGAGCTACGACGCCTTCGGCGCGCAGTTTTTAGCGCGTCGGCTGGTACACCCTTACTACACCACGGTCTCGGTGGGGCTTGCGGGGGCGCTGGGGGTGCTGCTTGTTCTCGACTGGCGGGCGCGCTGGTGGTGGAAGCTGCCCGTGGGCGTGCTGGCCCTCGCGGCGCTGGCATTCTCGGGGAGCCGGGGGGCGATGGCCGTGCTTGTGGTGGGGGCGTTGATGGCGTTCCTCGCGCGCGGACGTCGCTACGTAGGTGGGCTTGCGCTGGGTGGGGCGCTGGCGGCGCTGGCTTACGCCACGGTGAGCCTGGGGCAGCATGTGCCCGCGCTCCAGCGGCTGCTCTCGCTGGGCCTCTCGGGGCGCGATCGGGTATGGCAGGGGGCGCTCGAGGCCATCCGGGCCTACCCCTGGGGTGGGGTGGGGCCCTACCAGCTGGGGCCTTGGCTGGAGCACCTGTACCGGCGTGGTTGCAATCTTTGGGTGGGAGCCGAGCGGCTGGGCCTGGATTGCCCGAGCTGGCTCGAGCCTTTCTACGGCGCCTGGCTCATCGCCCACAACTTGCTCCTTCACGCCCTGGGCGAGACGGGCGTTATCGGCACGACGGGCTACCTGGCCCTGCTCGCCCTTTTGGGCTACGCCGCGGTGCGCTCGCGCGAGCCCCTCTTGGTGGCCATCTTCTTCGGCTACCTGGTCATGAGCCTGGTGGACAACCCCATGGCCGTGCCTAGCCTGCACTTGGCCGAGGTGTTCTGGGTGGCGGGGGGCATGGCGCTGGCGCGCTCGGGTCTAGCCGTAACGCTCGAGCAGGGTGGCGCGGTCGATGAGGACCAGCTTGGGCCAGATCCGCTTTAGCGGGGTACCCCCGTAGAGCCTGTGAAGAAAGTGCATGTATGTGCCCAGGAACCTGCGCCGGGCGGGCGGCAGCTCGACGAGCTGGAAGCCCACGGGCTCCAGGATCTCCTGGAAGAGCGAGACCCCCCAGAAGACCTCGACGTCGGCCAGGTGCGGCCGTTCACGCAGGGCACGGGCGAGATCGGGCATCGAGCGCTTGAAGAAACGAAAAGCGGTGAGTGAGCCGGCCTCGCCGGCGCGGGCCATGCGCTCGGAGTGCAGGTGCAACTCGGCGGCGGGCGCTCCGGGCTCAATGCGCCCACCGCTCGCGACCTCGACTGCGGGCCCAGGGAAAGGTCCTTTGGCCACCCGAAAGACGCTGTGCGCGCCGTAGTTGAGCTCCTCTACGTGGTAGAGCCGATCGAAGAACCGGTCCACCGTGGCCACCCATGCGCGCTTGGGCAGGTCGCGCCACTCGCCCCGCCGCAGGCCCCGCAACGCCCCTACCGGTTTGGGGTGAAAGCCGCGCGCCTTTAGCTCCGCTAGCAGCCCCGGCAGCGCCTCAGCGGCGGTCCGCCCGCCGGGCCCGGCGTCGTGCATCACGACGATGTCGCCGGGCATGGCGCCCTCGATGCGCCCGCCTCCGGGCAGCGTCCCCTCGACCACCCGGCGCACGACCGCCTCGGGGCCGTAGGCGGGGTGCCAGTCGTGGGCCTCCACCGTCCAGTGCACGGGGGTCAGGCCGAGTCGGCGGGCGGCCGCCTGCTGGGCCCAGGTGTAGGCTCCGTGGGGCGGGCGGAAGAAGCGCGGCGGCGTACCGGCAAGCTTTTCCAGGGTGCGCGCGCCCCGCAGCACGTCGGCGTAGGCTTCGGCGGGCGCGCGCGCCCAGCCGTGGCGGTGGCGCCAGCCGTGCAGGGCCAGCTCGTGTCCTTCGTCCCGCAGTCGCGCGATCAGCTCGGGATGGGCCTCGGCGCGCTCGCCGAGGACGAAGAAGGTGGCCCGTACGCCGGCTTCGGCAAGGGCGTCGAGCACCCGGGGGGTCGTCTCGGGGTCGGGCCCGTCATCGAAGGTGAGGCCCAGCTCCGGTCGGGCGCTGCCGAGGCCGCGCTGCACCACGCTCAGCCCCCACCACTGCCACAGCAGGTAGGGCGGACCCCAGTAGGCCCCAGCCGCCAGGAGGGCGCCGGCGGCCCAGGGGTTCACCGGCGGCCCCCCCGTTCGGCGAGCTCGCGGGCCACTCGCAGCGCGGCGTCCGGGCGGCCCAGCGCGCGCGCCCGCTCCGACATCGCGCGCCGGGCGGACCCGTCGTCGAGCAGCCTGCGCAGCGTGGGCGGCAGGTCGTCGAAGCGCCGGACCCAGACCGCCGCCCCGCGCTCTTCGAGGTAGTCGGCGTTGCCCTCCTCTTGGCCGGGAATGGGGTCGTAGACCACCATGGGCACCCCCAGGGCCGTGGCTTCGGAGGCTGTGAGGCCGCCGGCCTTACCCACGACCAGATCCGCCGCGCCCATCCATTCGGGAAAGTCGTCGCGCAGCCCCGCGCGCACCCAGCGCAGCGATCCGCGCTCCTCCTCCTCGAGGCCGTTCTGTTCGGGGTCGAAGGTGACGAGCTGCATGGGGTGGTCGAGTTGAAAAAGCGCCTTCAGGACGCGCCAGTAACTGCGGTAGGCCCCCGCCCCGCCGCTCGAGAGTAGCACGACCGGCCGCTCATCGAGGCCCAGCTTGCGGCGCAGGGTCTCGGGCTCGGGCAGCTCGGCGTACCGGGGGAGGATGGGAATGCCGGTAACCCGCACGCGCTTGCGGTCCACCCCGTGGCGCACCAGGTCCTCCGCGGTTTCGGGGAAGGCCACGAAGATCAGGTCGGCCTCGGGGCGCGCCCAGTGGCGGTGGGCGCGAAAGTCGGTGACCACCAGGGTATTGAGGAAACGCATGCCCGCGGCCGCGCGCGCGCGGCCGACCACTGCGGCGGTAGTTGGGAAGGACGAGACCACCACGTCCGGTGCGGCCTCGTCGAGAAAACGGCGCATGGAGCCCAGGCCGGCGTTGCTGAAGACCTCGGCGATCAGCTTGGGCTCGCTCGGGAGGTTGGACCAGTGGTAGAACCAGCGGTACGCCTCCGGCCAGTAGCGCAGCCAGAAGGCGTAGATGGCGGTGGTGGGGCCGCGCTCCCAGGGGGGGACGAAGCGCAGGTAGTCGGCCTCGCGGCAGTCGCAGGCTCCTTCGCGCTCGAGCGCCTCCCGCAGCGCCCGCGCCGCCTGCCGGTGTCCGCCCCCGATCGAGGCGGAGAGAAGCAAGGTCCTCACCGTCGCATCAGCCTCCACCCCACGAACGCGAAGATGAGGTTGGCCGACCAGGCCGCCAGCGCCGGCGGCAGGATGCCCAGCCCGCCCATCGAGCGCGCGAGCAGGAAGACCAGGTAGTAGGCCACGGCGATGAGCACGCTCATCCCCAGCGAGAGGCCGGGGCTGCGGCCGTAGTTCACCGCGAAGGGCAGGGCGATGAGGATGAGCACCACGTTGGCCAGCGGCAGGGCGAGCTTGGAGTGGAAGGCCAGGCCGGCCTCGAGGCGGTCCTTGGGGGAAAGGTCGGGATTGGTGTAGCGCCGCCAGGCCTCGCTCAGGCTGAGGGTGTCGGCGGCGAGGGGGTCGGCGAAGTTGGCCAGCGCCTGCTCGCGGGTGAGCCCGGTCTTGAGGGTGAGGGTGGCGTCGGGGCTCTTGGGGATGCTGACGTTCTTGAAGACGCGCTGCAACTCCTCGGGTAGGGCTTCGGGCGCGGCGCTCATTAGGGCATCGATCTGGCTATAGTCCACGGTGTAGAGGCGGTAGCCGCGCAGGCGCAGGGTGTCGCCGTCGTAGGTGCCGCTGTCGGCGAAGATGACCGTGGCCTGGCGCCCCTTCCAAAGCTGCAGGCGCACGTCGGTCATCGCGCGGTGCGCCCGGTCGTAGCCGCCGAAGTAGAGCTCGAGTCCGTTCCCTAGCGGCACAGTCTTGCCACGCAGGCGGGCGAGGCCGTGGCCGCGCGAGGTGAGCTCGTCGTACCAGTAGCCGCGCACCCGGGCGTTGGTTTCGGGCACCACCTTTTCGGAGAGGTAGAGCGAAAAGCCCGCGAGCAAAAAGCCTACGAGCAACACCGGCAGCAGTAGCCGGGTCAGGGGGATGCCCCCCGCCTGGGTGGCGAGGACGGCCCCCTCGGTGGCCAGGCGCCCGAAGGGGATGACCACCGCCGAGACGACCGCCATGGGCAGGACCTGGACGAGCACCCCCGGCACGTGGTAGCCGAGCCAGGTGAGCACCTTCAGCACCGGCGCCCCGTCCAGCCACTGGCTGCCGACGTAGAAGAAGCCGAAGAGGAAAACCGCGACGTACAGCAGCGCGGAGACGAACAGAACGGGCAGCACCTCGCGTAGGAGGTATCGGTCCAGGATCGTTAGCACTATCGGCTCCGCACGACGAAGGTCAGTTTGGCGCGCGCCACCTCCTCCCCCTCGACCCAGGCGCTGACCCCCGACTTGCCCAGGCCGCGCCGGTAGCGCAGGGTGCCCTCGAGGATCAGGGTGTCGCCGGGCACCACCGGCTTAAGGAAGCGGGCGTCGTCCACGCCGGCCAGGTAGGCGAGCGATCCGGCGTCAAAGTCGGGGCGGGTGGCGAGGCTGGCCACGCTGGCTTGGGCCATGGCCTCGACGATGAGGACGCCGGGCATGACCGGATGGCCGGGAAAGTGGCCGGGAAAGAAGGGCTCGTTGAAGCTGACGTTCTTGAGCACCTTGAAGCGCTCTGGGTCGGCCTCCAGGATGCGGTCGATGAGCAAAAAGGGGTAGCGGTGCGGCAGCAGCTCGAGGATCTCGTGCACAGCAGGCCTCCTAGCGGCGCAGGACCGAGTCGGAGGAGATGAGGGTGTCCTTGAGCACCGGGATCATCTCCAGCGCCTTGCCGGTGCCGTAGGCCACGGCGTCGAGGGCGTTTTCGGCCACGATCACGGGCACGTTGGTGGCCTCCTGGAGCATGTGGTCGAGGTTGCGCAGCAGCGCCCCGCCGCCCGAGAGGAGGATGCCGCGGTCGACGATGTCGGAGATGAGCTCGGGGGGCGTGGCCTCGAGCACCCGCCGCACGCCCATGACCAGCTTCTCCAAGGGCTCAGCCAGCGACTCGACGACCTCGTCGGTGGTAACCTCGACGGTCTTGGGCAGGCCGGTAACCACGTCGCGCCCGCGCACTTCGGCGACGAGGCGGTCTTCGTCGGAAAGCACCTTGGCGGCCCCGATCTTGATCTTGACCTCCTCGGCGGTGCGCTCGCCGATGAGCAGGTTGTGGGCGCGGCGGACGTAGCGAATAATCGACTGGTCAAACTCGTTGCCAGCGATGCGCAGCGACTCGGACTGGACGATCCCGCCCAGGCTGATCACGGCGATGTCGGAGCTGCCGCCGCCTATGTCGACGACCATGCTGCCCGCGGGCGCGGCGATGTTGATGCCCGCGCCGATGGCTGCGGCCAGGGGCTCTTCGATCAGGAAGGCGCGCTTGGCCCCGGCGTCCACGACCGCGCGCACCACCGCCATGCGCTCGACCTCGGTCACGCCGCTTGGCACGCCGACCATGACCTGCGGCTTGAAAAAGCGCGCCATGGGCGAGAGCACCTTCTTGAGAAACATGGTGAGCATGCGTTCGGTCAGGGTGTAGTCGGCGATCACCCCGTCCTTGAGCGGGCGGACGGCGACGATGTTGCCCGGTGTGCGCCCCAGCATGCGGTAGGCCTCGGCGCCGACGGCCTTGACGTCCTTGCTGTCGCGCACCATGGCGATGACGGAGGGTTCGCGCAGGACGATCCCCTTGCCGCGCACGTACACCAGCACGCTGGCGGTGCCCAAGTCGATTCCGATATCCTCGCCCCTAAACATATCGCCTCATTCTAAACGAAGGTGCAGTAGACACCCATGAGGAGGCTAGGTGAGCCAGTTCTGCACGAAGGGGTTGGCGCGCCGTTCCGTGGCCAGGGTGGTTGCAGGGCCGTGGCCGGGGTAGACGCGGGTGGCCTCGGGCAGCTCGTAGAGGCGCCGAATCGAGCGCTTCAGGTCGTCTAGGTTGGCGCCGGGCAGGTCCCAGCGCCCCACGCCGCCGGCGAAGAGCAGGTCGCCCGAGAAGACCGCCTCCGCCTGCGGCTGGTAGAAGGTCACGTGCCCGGGGCAGTGACCGGGCAGGTGCCAAACCCTGAAGCCAGGGCCGAGGTCGAGCGGGCCCTCGGCCAGGTCCACCAGGGGTTCGGTGGGCGGCGGGTCGATGAAGAGGCCCCAGCGCATCGCGGCCGACGCCGCGCGCTCGTAGACCGGGCGGGTGGCGGGGTGCAGCCGCACGGGCAGGTCGTAGGTCTCCACCACCGCCCGCACCGCGCCGATGTGGTCGAAGTGGGCGTGGGTCAGGAGCACCGCTTGCGGCCGCACGCCGCTGGTGCGGATCCAATCGAGCACGCGCTTGGGTTCGTCGCCGGGGTCGACCAGCACAGCCCGCTCCGGGTCGTCCCAGACCAGGTAGGCGTTGGCCTGCAGGGGGCCGAAGGCGCGCGTTTCGATCCGCATCCCCTGCAGCCTAGCACGCCATACTTGACACAATAAGGCTCATATGATATGCTCTATTTTGGAGGAGATAATAGGAGGAGGTGATGGTATGGCTCTGGTGAAGCGCGAAATTCGCCCGACCGCTGAACTCACCCCCTTCCGCACCTGGGGTCCGATGAGCTTGTTCGACGAGTTCAACCGGCTCTTCGAGGAGACCTTGGGCGACCTCGGTCGCGTGACCGCGCCCAGCGCTTACGTGGTGCCGGTGGACCTCTACGAGACCGACGACGCGCTGGTGCTGGAGATGGCGGTACCCGGGCTGACCGCGGAGGAGATCAACATCAGCCTCGAGGGCAACAAGCTGACGATCCGCGGTGAGCACAAGCCGGTCGAGGATCAGGGCGTGCGCCGCTACTACCTGCAGGAGATCCCGCACGGCACCTTCGTCCGCAGCTTCACCCTGCCGGTGGAGATCAGCAGCGACGAGGTGAAGGCGGAGTTCCGGAACGGCATGCTCAAGCTGACCATGCCCAAGGTCGAGACCGCGCGCGCCAAGCGGATCCCCATCTCGGTCGCTCAGTAAGCACGGGAGTCGGATCCGCTCGGGCGGCCGGCCCGGCGAAAGCCGGGCCGGTTCGTGTTAGCGCGCCGTCCAGCCCAGATCGACGGGCAGGCAGCCGCCGGTGATCGCCCCGGCCTCGCCCGAGGCCAGGAAGGCCACCAGCGCGGCCACCTCCTCGGGTTCGATCAGGCGCTTGACGGCGGCGGGCTCGAGTATCACCCGCCCGACCACCTCCCCCGGGTCCAGGCCCAGGTTCGCCGCCTGGTCCGCGATCTGGCGTTCGACCAGGGGGGTGCGCACGTAGGCGGGGGCAGATCAAGTTGGTGGTGACGCCATGGGCCCGGCTTCGAGCGCGGTCACCCGGGTGCGGCGACGGCACGCGGCGCGCCCGAAACGATGAGGATGGTCCGAAACCAACCAATGATGTGGCTGCAAGGTGGTGTCACCTATTGGGGAGGATGTGCGACGAAATGTTAGTAAAGGCCTAAGGCAACAAAAAGGTTGCATGACGCCCGAAATTGAATATACTATCAGTTAAAAATGGCGGCGCAAAAATAGTTCGCCTCGCCCCTTTAGAGAAAAGGAGGAAATAATGATAAGGGAGGAAACGACTATGAGCAAGATACGGATTCGCGTTGCCGATATCGAAATTGAGTTTGAAGGCAGCGAAGTATTTATTCAAGAGAAAATCCCTGAACTTCTACAAGACATTGCGCATATGAAAGTGGTTTCCGATTCCGACGCAGATTTAGGAGAAACAATCGAGGAGATCTCTGAAGGAAGACGTGAACTACTTCAGGATTTAAGTATCAACACTATTGCTCAAAGGATCGGAGTGAAGAGCGGAAGCGACCTTGTTGTTGCAGCAGCGGCTTACCTGACCTTTGTGAAGGGAGAATCGACTTTTCCCCGTCGTGCAATTTTAGAAGCAATGAAAGAAGCTTCTCATCACTATAAGAAAAGCTATGGCAAGAATCTTTCGGGATATTTAAAACGCCTGGTTAAGAACGGAGTTCTGCTTCAAAAGTCTTCTGGTTCGTATTCTATATCTGAAAAGAATCGAAAAGAGCTGGAGGTAAAAATTGCTAAATAAAACTATATTAGTAGATTTACTGCAGATACCCGATTTGTCAAGAGAAGATAAGCTTTTGTGCTGCCTCGCTGTAGAGAGTGAGCGCTCCAAACCCGTTCGTGAGATACGGGAGATTGCGCTGGAATCCGGCTTGCGAGAGGTCAAGAAGTGGAATGTATCAGGCTATCTAAGAAAGGCTACACCCTTGGTCGCTAACACCAAGGATGGATGGCGTCTGACTACGGCTGGGCAACAACGGGTGCGAGAGATCCTTAAAAGTAAGAATCTAGCCCCTTTGCCTCCAAAGGATGTCGCCGTTAATCTTCGCAAAGAATTAGAGCGGATACCCGAAGCAGTAACGGCCGCCTTCGTTGAGGAAGCCGTCAAATGTTATGAATATCAACTTTATAGGGCTTCTGTAGTGTTGTCTTGGGCTGGCGCTGTTGCTATGTTATACGACTATATACTTACTGATGCTAATAAATTACGGTCTTTCAATAGTGAGGCCCGTCGACGCAATGCAAGATGGAGAGATGCTACAACCCAGGATGACCTGGCGCGAATGAAAGAAAGTGATTTTTTGGATATCTTGGAGGCCATTTCTGTAATCGGCAAGAATACCAAGCAACAACTAAAGGAGTGCTTGCAGCTTAGAAATGCCTGTGCGCATCCCAGCACTTTACAAATTGGCCCTCACAGAGTGGCGGCTCACTTGGAAGTTCTTATTATGAATGTCTTCTCGAAATATGTGTAAACTTAACCCTGAGCTCAGCGGGCGCGGTCCCACTGCTCGCGAGCTGGGGTTGCAAAATGCGAGGCAGCTTTCCCCGATACCGCCTACTTGCGAGACGCACCGCACCGCTGACGCCATCGCGAGCGATCAAGCTTGCAGGTAGAACGTGGGGAAAGTTATGCGAAAACAACGTCGCAATCAACTCTTTGACGACTGGGCAGAGGATTACGATCACTCGGTCACCCTGAATGAGGGCACCTTTCCCTTCGACGGCTATGACAAAGTGCTGGATACTGTAGTCGGCTTGGCCGATGTAGAGCCAGACTTGCGGGTGCTCGATCTTGGTATCGGCACGGGCAACCTGGCCGCGCGTTTTCTTCGGCAAGGCTGCGATGTGTGGGGGCTGGATTTCTCGCCCGAAATGATAGATCGGGCACGCGAGAAACTGCCCCAAGTTCACCTGGTACAGGCGAATCTATTGGGCAAGTGGCCAACCGAGCTCCGGCTCCCCTTTGACCGAATCGTATCCGCCTATGTTTTCCACGAGTTTGACCTTGCCGCTAAAATGGCTCTCCTTCAACGGCTGGCCCGCTCTTATCTTGCAAAAGGCGGAAGCATTGCCATAGGCGACATAGCCTTTCCCACAGTTCAAGAGCGCGAACGGGCCCATCAAGAATGGATGGAACTGTGGGATGAAGACGAACACTATTGGGCAGCAGATGAAACCGAGGCTGCATGCGGGCAAGCAGGTTTGCGGGTCGCATATCGGCAGGTTTCCAGTTGCGGCGGAGTTTTCGTTTTCGCTCAGGGGGACGCGGGCTAACCCTGTGCGCGGCGGACTGGCTGCACTCGGTCGCTTGCGAGCCGCGGACGCCATCGTTGTGCGAAAGTGGGTTCCCCCTCGAATAGCCTGGACCCGCCTCTGGCCGTAGAGCGGTGGCGGCGGGGGTGTTCATGAGCGGGGATCGCGAAACGTTGGTCGGCGAAGCGCAAGCAGGCGGAGGTCCTGCGGCTGATACGGGGTGAGCGCCTGGAAGCACTCTCCCGGGGACAGGCCAGCTGGCCGCAGTGCTTTAGCGCGCCGTCCAGCCCAGGTCGACGGGCAGGCAGCCGCCGGTGATCGCCCCGGCCTCGTCCGAGGCCAGGAAGGCCACCAGCGCGGCCACCTCCTCGGGCTCGATCAGGCGCTTGACGGCGGCGGGCTCGAGCATCACCTTCTCGATCACCTCGGCCTCGGGGATTCCGAGGTTCCTTGCCTGGTCCTCGATCTGGCGCTCGACCAGCGGCGTGCGCACGTAGGCGGGAGCAGATCAAGTTGGCGGTGACGCCATGGGCCCGGCTTCGAGCGCGGTCACCCGGGTGCGGCGACGGAACGCCGCGCGTCCGAAACGATGAGGATGGTCCGAAACCAACCAATGATGTGGCAGCGAGGTGGTGCCACCTATTGGGGAGGATGTGCGACGAAATGTTAGTAAAGGCCTAAGGCAACAAAAAGGTTGCATGACGCCCGAAATTGAATATACTATCAGTTAAAAATGGCGGCGTAAAAATAGTTCGCCTCGCCCCTTTAGAGAAAAGGAGGAAATAATGATAAGGGAGGAAACGACTATGAGTAAGATTCGAATTCGAGTTGCTGATATTGAAATTGAGTTTGAGGGCAGCGAAGAATTTATTCAAGAGCAAATCCCTGAACTTCTCCAAGATATTGCTCAGATGAGGGTGGTTTCCGATACCGACGCGGACATAGAAGAAATTGAGGAAATTTCTGCGGAGGCGCGTGAGCAATTCCAAAATTTGGGCCTTAATACTATTGCTCAGAGGATAAACGCGGA
Organism: Thermaceae bacterium; assembly: GCA_026985615.1. Taxonomy (GTDB): domain Bacteria; phylum Deinococcota; class Deinococci; order Deinococcales; family Marinithermaceae; genus Oceanithermus. The sequence continues at coordinate 43,363 of JALSQD010000033.1, forward strand.
GACAGGAAGAGATCTTATCATCGCAGCAGCAGCTTATCTGACTTTTGTGGAAGAAAGCCCAACTTTTTCTCGTCGCGCAATTTTAGAGGCTATGAAAAAAGCTTCTCATTACTATAAGAAGAGCTACAGCCAGAATCTTTCAAAGTATTTAAAGCGCCTTGTTAAGGACGGAGTTTTGCTTCAAACGGCTTCCGGTTTATATGCCTTATCCGCAGATACTCGGAAAGAGCTGGAGAAGAAAATTGTTGGATAAAACTATATTAGTGGATTTACTACAGATGCCAGATTTGCCAAGAATAGATAAACTTTTATGCTGCCTCGCTGTAGAGAGCGAGCGCCCCAAATCTGTTCGTGAAATACGGGAGATTGCTCTTGAATCTGGCTTACGAGAAGTCAAGAAGTGGAATGTGTCAGACTATCTAAGAAAAGCTGTACCCTTTGTGGCTAATACTAAGGATGGATGGCGTCTGACTATGGCTGGGCAACAACGGGTGCGAGAGATCCTTGAAAGTAAGAATCTAGCCCTTTTGCCTCCCAGGGACGTTGCCGTTACTCTTCGCAAAGAATTGGAGCAGATACCCGAAGCAATAACGGCTGCCTTCGTTGAGGAAGCCGTCAAGTGTTATGAATATCAACTTTATAGGGCTTCTGTAGTATTGTCTTGGGCTGGCGCTGTTGCTACGTTATATGACTATGTACTTTCTGATCCTAATAGATTGCGGGCTTTCAATAATGAGGCCCGCCGACGCAATGCGAAATGGAGAGATGCTATAACCAAAGACGATTTGGCACGAATGAAAGAAAGTGATTTTTTGGATATCTTGGAGGCCATTTCTGTAATCGGCAAGAATACTAAGCAACAACTAAAGGAGTGCTTGCGGCTTAGAAATGCCTGTGCGCATCCCAGCACTTTACAAATTGGCCCTCACAGAGCGGCGGCTCACTTGGAAGTTCTTATTATGAATGTTTTCTCGAAATATGTGTAAACTTAACCCTGAGCTCAGCGGGCGCGGTCCCACTGCTCGCGAGCTGGGGTTGCAAAATGCGAGGCAGCTTTCCACGATACCGCCTACTTGCCAGACGCACCGCACCGCTGACGCCATCGCGAGCGATCAAGCTTGCGGGTAGAACGTGGGGAAAGTTATGCGAAAACAACGTCGCAATCAACTCTTTGACGACTGGGCA
>JALSQD010000034.1 GCA_026985615.1 Thermaceae bacterium
GGACTCTGGATCCGTTGGTCGTGGTTCGAATCCACGTGCCCCAGCCAGAAGGCCCCTTCGACTAGCGGTTAGGTCACCGCCCTTTCAAGGCGGCGGCACGGGTTCGAGTCCCGTAGGGGTCACCAAAACGCGCTCGAGCCGAACGCGGCCCCATCGTCTAGAGGCCTAGGACGCCGCCCTCTCACGGCGGTAACGGGGGTTCGAATCCCCCTGGGGTCACCAGACGGCTCGAGCGCGTTTTTTCCTGCACACGAACCTCAACCCCCATACCCCCCGTGGGGTATATACTGCTCTAATAAGGCCCCTTGGGTCGGGGCGCGGGAGGCGAAGATGGACTTCAAGATTGGCGAACTCGGCGGAATGGCGCAGCAAGATCAGGACTATGACGTCGTCATCATCGGCGGCGGTCCCGCGGGTCTGACGGCGGGCATCTACGCCGGCCGCGGGGGCCTCAAGACCGTCATCCTGGAGAAAGGGCTCCCCGGAGGCCAGATCGCCCAGACCGACGAGGTCGAGAACTACCCCGGCTTCCCCGAGGGCATCACCGGGCCCGAGCTGGCGAACCGCATGGCCGAGCAGGCGCGCAAGTTCGGAGCCGAGGTGGTCATGGACGAGGTCCAGGGGCTCGAGAAGGCCGACGAGGGCTTCCTCGTCAAGGGCTTCGAGCGCAACTACAAGGCCAAGAGCGTCATCATCGCCACCGGCGCCAACCCCCGTAAGCTGGGCGTTCCGGGTGAGGACAAGTTCTACGGCCGCGGGGTCTCCACCTGCGCCACCTGCGACGGCTTCTTCTACCGCGACAAGGAGGTCGTGGTCGTGGGCGGCGGCGACGCCGCGGTGGAGGAGGGTATCTTCCTCACCAAGTTCGCCAGCAAGGTCACCATCATCCACCGCCGCGATGAGCTGCGCGCCAACAAGGTGGCCCAGCAGCGCGCCTTCCAAAACCCCAAGATCGAGTTCCTCTTCAGCCACATCGTCACCGAGGTACTCGGCGACGAGCACGTCACCGGCGTGAAGGTCAAGAACCTCAAGACGAACGAGGAGTACGTCTACCCCACCGACGGCGTCTTCGTCTTCGTGGGGAGCGTGCCCAACACCGAGTTCCTCAAGGGGGTCGTGGAGCTGCGTCCGGATGGCTACGTGGCCGTGACCGACGAGATCCACACCTCGGTGCCCGGCATCTTCGCCGCCGGCGACGTGGCCGACCCCATCTACAAGCAGCTCGCCACCAGCGTGGGGGCCGGGACGCGCGCCGCCATAACCGCCGAGAAGTGGCTCATGGAGCGCGAGGAGGCGCAGGCTTCGGTCTGAGGTTGCACCCCATACGGGGGTCAGGTAGCCTGAGGGGTGCGTGGGCGGTTAGCTCAGCTGGCTAGAGCACCTGCCTTACAAGCAGGGGGTCGGAGGTTCAAGTCCTCTACCGCCCACCAACACGCCCCCGTGCCGGGGGCGTTCTTGTGGTAAAAAGAGAGGGCACGCGCAGCAGAGGGAGGGTTATGGCCACGACCGACCGCACACGGCTGGTTCACGACGCCTTGAGGCATAACTCGCTCTTCTCGAGGCTCGAGGAGAGCGACCTTGAGCGCGTCATGGACATGGCCCACCTGCGCGACCTCGAGGAGGGCGAGCCACTCTTCCACGAGGGCGAGCCGGTGGAGTTCACCCACGTGGTGGCCAGCGGGCTGCTTCGCGTCTACCAGGTGGGGCCGCGCGGAAGCCGCCAGCTGGTGCTGCACATGGCGGGTCCGCCCGAGAGCATCGGTGAGATCGCGGTATTGAGCGAGCGGCGGTACTACCCCGTAACCGCCGAGGCGGCCCTGCCAAGCACGGTGGTGATGGTTCCACGCGAGGGCATCGTGAAGCTGATGGAGCAGCGCCCCCGCTTCACCCGGGCGCTCCTCAGCTCGGTGGCCGAGCGGCAGTTCGAGCTGCTCTTGCTCCTGCGCCGGGTGGCCTTCTTCGAGGTACAGTCGCGGCTGGCCCAGTACCTGCTCGAGCAGCACGCCACCCTGGGCCCGGGCTTCCCGCTGCCCACCAACCCCGAGCTGGCGGCACTGCTGGGCACTGTGCCCGAGATCGTGAGCCGCACCCTCAGCCGCTTCTACAAGCAGGGCTGGATCCGGCTCGAAGACCGCCACGTCTGGATAGAGAACGAAGTGGTCCTCATCGCCGTCGCCAAGGGGTAATGGATACCCCCTCCCCTATTCCCGAAACGTTCACACAACCTTCCTTCTTCCTTCGTCCGGCCTCGCCTACCCTTGGGTCGTAGAACGAAGGGCCCCAAAGGCCCGGAGGGAGGAAGAAAGATGAGGAAGAACACGAACACCAAGAGGAACCCGATCCTGATGACCCTGGCCGCCGGCGCGCTCCTGCTCGGACTCGCCTTCGCGCAGATGGGCGGCGGCCCGCAGGCGGCGCAGCAGCCGACCACCCCGCTCACCGAAGAGGCCAAGACCGCGCTCTACTACGCACTTACCGGCCCCGAGGGCGAGTACGCCGCCTACGCGATGTACAGCGCGGTAATCGAGAAGTACGGCGCGGTCGAGCCCTACGTCAGCATCCAGCAGGCCGAGGCCAAGCACATCGCCGCGCTCCAGCGTCAGCTCGACGCCTACGGCATCGCCTACCCCGAGAACCCCTACCTGGGCAAGGTTCCGGCCCCCGAGAGCCTCGAGGACGCGGCCAAGGCCTGGGCCGAGGGCGAGGTCAACAACGTCGCGATGTACGACGAGCTGATGCCCCTCGTCGCCGACTACCCCAACCTGGTGCAGGTCTTCACCAACCTGCGCGCCGCCTCCGAAAACATGCACCTTCCCGCCTTCCAGCTGGCCGCTGAGAACGGCGGCACCCTGACCCCGGAACAGATGCAGGAGCTTCAGCAGAAGACTGGTCACACCCACGGTGCGGGCGGCCAGGGTGCGGGCGGCCAGGGCAACTGCAACCACACCGCACCCGCCCCAGCGACCACCAACTGATCCAAGACCCCTCGCTTCATACGCAACCGACCCTGGAACCTGCGGAGGCCAACGCCTCCGCGGGTTCTCTTTGCCACAAGCGTGAAGCTGCGTTGAGGTTTCCCCGGAGTGCGTTTTACTCGGCCACCCTCTCTTGCTGAGGGTGCAAGCGGGACCGTGCCCGCAGAAAGGAGGTTTCGATGAAGGAAGTTCGTTCCTGGGCGCAGGTCCTGGCCTTGCTGGCCGCGCTCGGCTGGGCGCTGGCGGTGGGGATCGCGCCAGCGCCCACGTCGGTGGTCGAGGTCGTGGCCGGGCCCAACCTGGAAGAGGTGGCCCAGACGATCGGGGTCACGCTGAACGAGCTTCTGGCCGCGCTCAAGGCGGGCACCTTCCGCGAGCTGCTCGCCGAGCGGGGACGCGCGCCCGAAGGCCTGCAGTCCAGTTGACCGAGCGGGCGCGCGTGCGGCTGCGCGAGACTCACGAAGCGGGGCTGATCGGCGAGGCGCGCTACGCCCGCCTCAGGGAAGCCCTCGAGACCCGGCTCTGGCGCTACACCGCGGCGATGGTCGACGACCTGGCCCACTTCGAGGGCGGCAAACTCAAGCGGCTCGCGCGCAGGCTGGAGGTGGCCGAGATGGAGTGCATCCGCGCCCTTCCGCAAATGGGCCTTGCAAGCGACGAGGAGGCCCCAGCTCAAGCTGCGACCGTGCGCCCGGGCCGGGCAGTGCTGGGCGCTCCGAAAGGCGCCCCGGGCCGGCTGGCCTCGGGGCCGCGCCGCTAGCCAGCCAAGGAAGACGCCCCGCCGCCCCTGCGGGCGGCGGGGCGTCGCATGCACCGGCTAGTAAATGTCGTTCGCGGTGTTGTAGACGTTGAACTTACCCGTGGGGGTGCGCACCCAGTCGCCGGTGATGCGCGCCTTCTCCTGCAGGGTCACGCTGTCGTAGACGACGATGAAGGTCGGGGTGTCCTTGTTGCCCCAGGCCGAGACCCAGAACTCAGAGCCGTCCTTGTTGAACTCGATGTGGACCATGCGCGCCTTGAGGTCCTTCGCACCGGGCACTTCCCAGCAGACCGGGTCGCGCTCGAGGTCTTCCTTGTCCCAAGCGCAAAGCGTGGCGTTGGCCTCGGGGGTGGGCGCCACGGTGAAGTCCACGATCAGCCAGGGGCTCTTCGGGTGGGTCTTGATGAAGAGGTTGCCCGGGTAGGGCGTCTCGATCATCTTCACGACCTTCCAGGCGTACTCGGGGTGCCCTTCGGGGTCGGTGCCGATGACCGCGATCTTGTTGTCCTTGATGTGACCGGTCGCCCAGACGGGGCCGTACTCGGGGTGCACCCAGTTGGCGCCGCGGCCGGGGTGCGGCTTGTCGCCCACCGGGATGCTGGCCACGAACTCACCGGTCTTGGCGTCGATGACCACGATCTTCTTGGCGGTGTTGGCGGCCACCAGGAAGTAGCGCTTGTCGAGCGCCCAGCCACCGTCGTGGAGGAAGCGCTCGGTATCAATCATGCGGACGTTCAGGGGCTTGCCCTTGAGGTCCATGCTGCCGTAGTCCACGAGCCAGGTCTGACCGCCCTCCTTGATGTTGAGGATCCACTCGGGGCTGAAGTGCGAGCTCACGATCGAGGCCACGCGGTTCTCGCGCAGGAACTCGCCGGTGCTCTGGACGTAGCCCTGGGTGGAGACCATCTTGAGGGGTTCGAGCGTCTGCCCGTCGAGGACCACGAAGTTGCTGGGCCAGTAGCAGCCCACCACCGCGTACTTGCCCTCGTAGCCTTCGTACTTGCTGGTGTCGATGCTGCGGGCGTCGAGACAGACCTTGGCCTCGGCTACCAGGGTGGGCTCCTTGCTCCACAGGTCGATGATCTCGGCCTTGCCGTCACGCCCGATCACGTAGAAGTAGCGGCCGTCCTTGGATGAGCGCAGGATGTGGGTGGCGTAGCCGGTGGGCAGGATCTTGACGAGCTCCTTGGTGTCGCCGTCCACGATGGCCACCTGGCCCATGTCGCGGAGGATGACGCCGAAGAAGTTCTGCCAGTTGCGGGTGGTCTCCGGCTTGGTCGGGCGCTGGCTCACCGGCACGTAGACCTTCCAGTTGTTCTTGATGTCCTCGAAGGTCCAGGGCGGCGGCTCGGGCACCGGCGAGAGCAGGAACTTGGCCATCAGGTCGATCTGCTCGGGGGTGAGGATGCCGAGCTTGCCCCAGGCGGGCATGCCGCCGAAGCCGTTGGTGATGATGGCCTTGAGGTAGTCCTCGGTCTTGCCCGCTTCCTTGAGCTTGTCGGGCTCGAGGTTCTTACCCGTCGCGCCCTTGCGCAGCACACCGTGGCAGCCCGCGCACTGCTGGAAGTAGATCTGCTTCGCTTCCTCCATCTGCTCGGGGGTCAACCCCTGGGCGAACGCCAGGGCCCCCAGAGCAGCCGCCAGGATACCTACCCAAATCGCCTTACTCCATCTCATGGCCTTACCTCCTTTTAAGCTCCTTGCGAAGCCTGGTACCAAGCGCTTTGGTGAGAGCAAACGACATACGTTCTGGTGCTCCTATTGTAATGCATTTCACTATCGCTGGGCCGCCACCTCGGCCGCGGTCACGGGGCCGTAGGCGTTGCCCCAGCTGGTGCGGATGTAGCTGACCACGGCGGCGACCTCCTCGTCGGAGAGCTGGCCCCCGAAGGCGGGCATCGAGGTGCCCGGCTGACCGTTCAGCACCACGTCGATCACGAAGTTCGCGTCGGCGAGTTTGTCGTTGCCGGCGAGGGCGGGAAAGACCTGACCCATGCCCTCGCCATTCGCGCCGTGGCAGCTGGCGCAGTTGCTGGCGTAGATGGTGGCGCCGTCCGCCCCACCCGCCGGCGCCGCGGCGGTGGGGGCCACCTTGGCCACCGAACGGGCGATCGTCTGCACCTCGGGCTGATCGGTCACCGCGCTCTCGGCGCGGACCGCGATCCACCAGGCCACGAGTGCGATGCCCAAGAAGAGCACGAGGGGTAAGAGCGCGTAGATGGTGGCGTTGGGGGGCTTGGGGTCTTCGATCTCCACCGCCTCCACCAGGTCCACCTCCACCGGCGAGCGCAGCGGCGCCTGGCTGATGTGGCCGGCGAAGACGCTGTCTTTGCGGGTTACGTCAAAGACGTAGTTGTGGTGGTCGCTGGAACCGTCCTTGTAGTAGGTCACGACGGTGAGCGCGTGCACGCCCTCCCCGAGCTCCGCGGGGTCGAGCCGCACCCGAAACGGCGGCTCGGTCACGACAGCCAGCGGCTCGCTGGCTTCGTCAAGAAAAACTTCGACACGAACGATGTCCATGTTCACCTCCTAGTGCGCATGCTCCTCGGACTCGAACTCCTTGTGGAAGTTGACCACCACCCACCACATCGCCTGGGGGATGAAGAGGTAGGTGATGGCCGAGAAGAGGATCAGGTTGACCCAGAAGCGGTCGAGGTACCCCGTGGCCACCATGCCGATCGCGGAGAGCAGCTCGGCCGCGGCGAAGAGGTAGGAAACCTTCACCAGCCACGGCTTCTCGAAGAGCCGCCCCGAAGCGTAGAACATGGCGTACAAACCGGCGGTGAGGACGAAGAAGAAGCCGTAAATGATGATAGCCCCCACCATCTGGGCGATCTCCTGACCGCTAATCATGCGCGCCCTCCACGGCGGCGGCCGGCTTGCGGCCGATGGTCACGAGGTCCCACACCAGGATCAGGTAGGCGGTGAGGAAGAGCATGCCCATCCAGAAGCGCCACCAGTGGGTGTTGGCGTACCAGGGGTGGGTGTAGGCGCGGATGAAGGCGTTCCAGGTGCTGCCCAGCTCGGCGCGCTCGATCATCGTCTGGGCGAAGCCGGAGATGGTGAAGGAGGCGACCACGCCGATGATGCTGAAGATGAGCAGGCCATAGGCCCAGCCCCACAGCTTGGAGTCGAGCGGGATCTGGACGTGCTTGCGGGCGTTCTGCGCGGCGATGTAAACCAGCGTCATCACCGTCCCCACGTAGGCGCCAAAGAAGGCAAAGTGCCCGTGCGCGGCGGCCAGCTGGGTACCGTGGGAGTACATGTTGATCTGCGGCAGGGTCTGCATGAAGCCCCAGACGCCGGCGCCGATGAAGTTTCCAAAGGCCTGGGCGATGGCCCAGAAGAGGGCGGGCTTGTTCACGGTGTAGAGGCGGTGCGCGCCGGAGTCGTAGACGGCGTGGACCACCATGGCCACCAGCGGCAGGGGCTCGAGCGCCGAGAAGAACCCGCCGAGACCGATCCAGTACTCGGGGGTGCCAATCCAGAAGTAGTGGTGCCCCAGACCCAGGATGCCGGTACCGAAGACCAGGGCCACCTCAAGGAAGAGCCAGGTCTCGATGAGCTTGCGCGGCGTACCCAGCAGGTACATCAGGCTCCAGCCCATCACCACGCCCACCAGGACCTCCCAGGTGGCCTCCACCCACAGGTGCACGACCCACCACCACAGGTACTGGTCCATGGTGACGTTGACGGTGTAGTGCATGCCCGCAGAGTAGAGCGCGCCCAGGGCCACCAGGTCGAAGATCAGCACGCCCAGCAGGCCGGTGATGCGGCGGGCGGCGAGGGCGGTGGCGATAACGTTGTAGAGGAAGATGGCCACCCAGGCGACGATGGCGAAGTCGGCCCATCTTGGCGCTTCGATGTACTCGCGGCCTTCGTTGATGAACCAGAGGGTGAAGGCGTTACCGGGGCCCACCTGCACGAACAGGTAGACGAGCACGACCACGGTCACGCCGGCAACGATCACCCACCAGATGAACTTGGCCAGCTTGATGCCGACCACCTCGCGCCCCGTCTCCAGGGGCAAAAACCAATAGACCCCGCCCATCAACCCGACGAGCAGCCAGACGATCATCGAGTTGACGTGCAGGGTGCGGTTCGTCATGAACGAGAGCTTTCCATAGAGGAACTCGGGGTCGATGTACTGGTAGGCCATGAAGAGGCCGAAGGTGATCTGGACCCCGAACAGCAGGATGGCCACGATGAAGTACCAGATGGCCAGCTTCTGCGATTCATACAGTTCCTTGGGTTGGCGAAGTGCGAACACGCTCACGGCATCCCTCCCTTACTGGGCCACCCCGAAACGCGGGGGGAACCCGTTGGTGTCGATGGCGGACATCCACTTGAGGAAGGCGACCAGCGCCACCGCTTCCTCGTCGGTGAAGTGCAGGTTGGGCATGCGGCGCTTTCCCTGGGGGTACTTGTCCGGGTTCTGAAGCCAGGTCTTCATGGCTTCCTCGCGGGTGTCCACACCCAGCATCGGCATCACCCGCTCCTCCCACCAGGGGTCGAGCCATGCGCGGGTGAGATCGGGAGCGTAGTAAGCGCCGTTACCGAGGATCTGGTGGCACTCCATGCAGTTGCGGCCCTGGAGCGTCATCTTGCCCTTGTTGATCAGGGCGTAGGCTTCCTCGGGGCTGTAAACCTTGCCGAAAAAGCCCGTTTGCTCGCCGATCACCGGCATCTGACGGCGCTTGGTATCGTCCCACACGAGGGCGATCTCGTGGTTGATGACCGTCCAGGTAGGCACCTGGCCGGCGCCGGGGCGCACCTTCTCGGTGGTGTCGAAGGTCAGCCACATCAGAATGAAGAGCATGATCAGGCTGCTCACGACCGCGGCGTTGCGCCAGAAGGTTCGCGAGAACCACCCGTAGCCCCGGCTGAGAACCAGGGTGATCACGACCGACAAAAAGACGGCCGCGACCGAGATCTGAATCCAGCTGTAGTCCATGCCTTACCTCCTTTCGCTCACGCGTCGTTACTTTCTGAGTATCGGATGAAGGCAAGGACCCGTCCATGACCTAGGTGGAGGGACGAATGTCCGAAGAAGTTGTAAGAGGGTGGGTCAGCTTTCCGGGGCTTCGCGCTCGAGCCTGCGGATCTCCTCAATGAAGCGCTCCACGCTATCGAACTCGCGGTAGACGCTGGCGAAGCGAATGTAGGCCACCTCGTCGAGCTCGCGCAAAAAGGCCATCGCCCGCTTGCCGATCTCCTCGGTGGAGATCTCGGGGGCGTCGATCTGGTCCTCGAAGCGGTAGGCGAAGCGCTTGAGCGCCTCGGGGTCCACCGGCCGCTTCTCGCAGGCCAGCATGAGCCCGCGCAGGAGTTTGTCGGGGTTGAAGGCCTCCTGGGCGCCGGAGCGCTTGTTGACCATCAGGGGCTCGAGCTGGGGGCGCTCGTAGGTGGTGAAGCGGCGGCCGCAGGCAGCGCACTCGCGGCGGCGGCGGATGGCGAGGCCGCCGTCGGAGGGGCGGGAGTCCACCACGCGCGTGCCTTCGGATCCGCAGTAAGGGCAGTTCATAGTTAGGGCAGCTCGCTGAGGATGTCGTAGAGCTCGGGCGGCTGGGGCGGCTCGGGCAGCTCTACGCCGATGACCTCGCCGTGGATGCCCTCCGAGACCATCGAACCCAGCGCTACCACCGCCCGCGCCAGCGGTGCGTCGTACTCCTCGCCCGCGGCCTCGCGGCTGGGGATCACGCCGTTGACGCGCACGGTCTTGGGGAAGACCTGGGTCGAGCCCTCGATGAGGCCGCGCATGGCGCCACGCACCGAGGCCACGTGGGGCTCGGTGTTGTTCGCCGGGGGCATGACCACCACCACGAAGCCGCCGCCGGCCAGGTACTTGAGCCCCTGCTGCAAGGTATAGAGGCTCGACTTGACGTCGGAGTTGAGCAGCTCGTACCACTCGCTCTCGAGCAGCTCCACAAAGGGAGTCTGGCTGACCGTGTGGGTCACGTGGACGATGCCATCGAGGACGCCGTAGAGTTCTTCGATCTTGTTGAAGGTGGTGGCCACGTCCAGCCCCACCGACATGTCGCCACGGATGGGGATCGCCGCCCCCCCCAGCTCCTCGACCTCGGAGGCGACTGCGGTGGCCAGCTCCACGTCGGGGTCCACGGTGACGACGGTGGCCTTGTTGCGGCCGTAGGCCAGCGCGATCGAGCGACCGTAGCCGCGGCCGGCGCCGGTGATCATCACCACGCGCCCCGCCAGCCCCAAGAGGTCTTCCCGTGACATGAGGCTCATTCTTGCACCTCCGCGACCGGCTGGCTAGCTTCCCGCTCGCGCGGACGGGGGAGGATAGGGCTGTGGCCCTCGGGGTTGAGCCCCCAGCCCTTGGCCTCGTAGAAGGCGCGGATCTGCTCGAAGTCGGCCTCGAGGTCGCCCGTAGGCATGAACCAGTCGCCCACCCCCACCTCACGGGTCTTGTAGTTGATGTAGCCCAACGCGATGGGCACACCGGCCTCGAGCGCCATGTAGTAGAACCCGGTGCGCCAGTAGGGGGCGCGCTTGCGGGTGCCGTCGGGCGCGATCACCACCACCGCAGCGTCGGCCTTCTTAAGGTAGTCGGCCACCTGGCCCACGAAGCCGCGGGTGTTCTTGCGGTCCACCGGGATGCCCCCCAGCCAGATCATCACCCGGCCGATCACCGGGGGGAAGAGCTCCTTCTTGCCGATCCACTTGAAGGGCAGCCCCGAGGCCCAGCCCCAGAAGAGCGCGGGGAAGAAGTCCCAGTTGGAGGTGTGGGGGTAGCCGATGGCCACGAACTTAGGGGCGTCGGGCAGGTTCATGACCGGCTTCCATCCGGTGATCCGGAGGAGCCACCGGCCTAGGCGCTGCCGCCAGGTGGGTCGCTGCGCATCGGCCATCGCGATGGTTATACCCTACCGCATGTGAAACAAGTATGAAACCTCCCCTCCTGGGTAAAATGGGCGAATGCTGCGCGCCTACGCGGTCCTCGTACTGCTTCTGCTCGGCCCGGCGCTGGCCACGCCGTTGCGGGTGGGCGTGAAGGAGGCCCCGCCCTTCACCTTCCAGAACGCCGAGGGGCGCTGGGAAGGCCTGGCGATCGAGCTGTGGGAGGGCGCGGCGCGCGAGCTCGGGCTGGACTACACCTACGTCGAACGCGACCTGCAGGGGCTGCTGGACGGCGTGGCTGCGGGCGAGCTCGACCTGGCCGTGGGCGCGCTCACGATCACCGCCGAGCGCGAACGGCGCTTCGACTTCACCAGCCCCTTCTTCGCCACCGGGCTGGGCATCGCCGTGCCCGAGCGGCCCGGAGGGTTGGCGGCGCTCCTGCGCGGGCTGTGGGACGTGCGCCTGCTGTGGGTGGTGCTGGCGCTGGTCGCGGGGGTGGGGCTGGTGAGCCTGCTAGTGTGGAACTTCGAACGCCGCGACCCCCGCAACCCCGAAGGCAAGGACCCGCGCTGGAGCCTGTGGTGGGCGGTGATCACTCTTATCGGCTACGACGACACCCAGCCCGCCAGCTTCGCCGGGCGGGTGGTGGCCGTCTTCTGGATGGTCGCCTCGGTGGTGGGGGTCTCGGCCCTGACCGCGGTGCTGACCACGGTGCTCACGGTGAGCCGGCTGGAGTCGAACGTCCAGGGGCCCGACGACCTCTACCGCGTACGCGTGGCCTCGGTGCCGGCCTCCTCGGCCGCCGCCTACCTGGAGCGCCGGCGCATCGTCTACGAGCCTTACGCCACCCTGGACGCGGCCATGGACGCGCTCGTGGCCGGAGCCGTGGAGGCTGTGGTCTACGACGCGCCCCTCCTCCAGTACCAGGCCCTGCAGCGCGGGGGCGTGCGCGTGCTCGACGCCCGCTTCGAGCCGCAAAACTACGCCTTCGCTCTGCCCAGCCAAAGCCCCCTGCGCGAACCCCTCAACCAGGCGCTGCTCACCTACCTCCAGTCCGATGCCTGGCACGAGGCGCTCTACCGCTACCTGGGGCAGCGCTAGGGCTCCGGGTAGCTACCCGGCTCGGGGAAGGGCGTGGTCGAGAAGAGCTCGTTGGTGCGGATAAAGGCGAGCATGAAGCGCGAGAGTACGTCGAGCTGGCTCTTGTGGGCCAGCGTCGCGGCGTGCTTGGCCTCCTCCTCGGCGGGGGTGAGAGCGAAGCGGCGCCAGTCGAGCCCCCGGCCGCGCGGGGCGGGCTCAAGCGCCAGCTGTGGGTGGTAGCCCTTGGGCAGCGGCCACTCGAGGCCGCCGTGCACGATCCAGTAACGCAGCCGGTCGACCTGGCCCCGCCGGCCCGCGACCCGCTGGGCGAAGTAGGAGGTGGCCTGGTGGTCGGGGTGGGCGTCGCGGGGCGAGGGTAGGTAGACGTGGGTGGGGTCCACCCGCTCGAAGACCTCTTCCAGGTCGCGCTCGAGCGCCTCGCCGGTGTAGGGGGCGCCAGGGCTCAGGGTGCCGGGGTAGGCCACCGACTCCAGGTGGGTGTAGGGCGAGCGGTAGGGCACGTAGTAGTGTTCGAGGAAGAGGGGGCGCAGCCCCCGGTCGGGGTAGCCGAGGAAGTAGAGGTTCGCCTGGGATACCCCCAGCGCCCGCGCCGCAGCGCGGGCCTCGTCCATACGGCGCTCGCCCAGCGCCCGTAGGTCGGCAGGGGTGACGTGGCGGCCGCGGTTGAGCACGAGCTCGTCCATCTCGAAGCCGTCGCCGCTGGTCATCCAGACGATGTGGACCTCTGCACCGCGCTCGAGCGCCCGCCGGATGAGGCCGCCGCAGCAGAGCACCTCGTCGTCGGGGTGCGGCGCCAGCACCAGCACCCGGTCGCCCGGCCCCGGCGCCGCAGCCTCGGACAGCCGGCCCACGTGGGCCCGCCCCCACCAGGCGTAGGCGTACTGGAACCAGCCGGGGGCGTTGATGGCCAGCGCCAGCACAAGCACGACAAGGAAGACCACATCGGACCAGCGGGGTCGCACGCTTTAATATACGGTGTTACCCGCCACCGCCTGCGTTGCTACTTGCGCTAGAATGCCCCTCGTGCGTGCGCGGGTTGTGATCCTTACCCTGCTCCTCGTCCCGGCGCTGGCCGGGAGCGCGACCGGCCTCCTGAACGCCGGAAGGCTGCCCGCGGCCTGGGAGGCCGGGCGCGAGGCCGGCGCGCTCGAGGAGGTCCTGGCCGCCGCCGAGGCCGCCAACCTGATGGCGCAGTACGCCAGCGCCGACGAACGCGAACAGCGCCTCTGGCTCGACCGCGCCGAGGAGGCGGCGCGGCGGGCGGTGCGCCGCTGGCCCGACGCCGCCGAGGCCCATTACCAGCTGGCGCACGCCCAGGCAGAGAAGATCCGCTTCGTGGGCGTGCTGGCCAAGATCGAGCTGGCCAGCTCGATCAAGGAGAACCTGGACCGCACCCTGGCGCTAGAGCGCGACCACGCCCGCGCCCACATGGGGCTGGCGCTATGGCACCTGCAGCTGGCCAAGCGGGGGCTGGGCTGGTTCTACGGGGCCTCACTTGATGCGGTCGTGCCTCTCTTCGAGCAGGCGACTGCGCTGGCGCCCGAGAGCATCGAGATCCGCAAGAACTACGGCTTCGCCCTCATCGAACTGGGCCGACCCGAGGAGGCGCGCAAGGAGCTGGAGCGGGCACTGGCCCTCCCGGCCCGCAACGAACCCGACCGCCTCCACCAGGCCCGCGCCCGGGCTCTACTCGACGGCCTCGGCCACTAAGCACCTTTTGCCCCCTCACCGGGGGCTCTTCCCTTTCTTCCCAAGGGGAAGCGCGCGTAACGCCAAACACAGGCAGGCCAGCCTACCCTTGGGGAGCTGAAAACACGATAGTGAAGACACGCCAGACGCCGATTGTCGTTTAAACCCGCTGGCGGGGACATTGCGGTCGCCGGGGACAGAGCCGGCTAGCACAAAGTGGCCTCCTCCGGGCCCGATCCGGACCCGGCGGGGTCGTGCAGGTGACGGCCCTGACCCTCAACAACGATTACAAGGCATCATGTGGTCGCCTTCTTTTCCGAACACCACCGTCTGCGTAGGTGGCAACAACATCCCCGGCGCGCCCATAGACGCCAACAGCCTTGTGCCGAGCCGCCAGCCACCACGAGCAAAGCCCCTCCCCGCGGGGAGGGGCTTGTTGGTGGGCCCTGCAGGACTTGAACCTGCGACCGATCGGTTATGAGCCGACTGCTCTAACCAGCTGAGCTAAGGGCCCGCGTCCGGTTCCTCATGGTAGCAACCCCCACGGGGTGGGGCAACACGCCGCGGGCGTATGCTGGGAACATGAAGATCGTAACCGTCGTGCTCGACTCCGTGGGGCTGGGCTACCTACCCGACGCCCCCGACTTTGGCGACGAGGGCGCCGACACCCTCGACCACACCGTGCTCAAGACCGGCATCGAGCTGCCGAACCTGGCCCGGCTGGGCCTGGGCAACGTGCCCGGCGTGCATACCCTACCGCTCGAAGACGAGCCGCTGGGCGCCTGGGGTCGGATGAAGGAAGTGAACCCCGGCAAAGACAGTTCGACCGGCCACTGGGAGTTCGTGGGTATCCACCTGGACCACCCCTTCCGCACCTTTCCCGAAGGCTTTCCCGAGGAGCTGATGGAGAAGTTCTCCCAGGCCATCGGTGGCCGCGGCTGTCTCCTCAACAAGCCCTACTCGGGCACCGACGCCATCCGCGACTACGGCGAGAAACACATGAAGACCGGCAAGCCCATCGTCTACACCTCGGCCGACTCGGTCTTCCAGATCGCCACCCACGTGGACGTGGTGCCACTCGAGACCCTGTACAAGTGGTGTGAGAAGGCCCGCGAGTTGCTTACCGGTGAGTACGCCGTGGCGCGGGTGATCGCCCGCCCCTTCGCCGGCGAGCCGGGCAATTTCTACCGCCTCAACGACAAGCGCCACGACTACGCTCTGGTGCCGCCCGACAACGTCCTCGACGCCCTGGTGGCCGCCGGCCGCGAGGTGGTGGGGGTGGGCAAGATCCCCGACCTCTACGCCCACAAGGGCTTCACCCGCGAGGTCGCCTCGGGCAGCAACACCGAGGGCATCGAGAAGACTCTGGCGCTGATGGACGAGCCCATCAACGGCCTGGTCTTCACCAACCTGGTCGACTTCGACGCCAAGTACGGTCACCGGCGCAATCCCCAGGGCTACGCCGACGCCTTGGTCGAGTTCGACCAGGCGCTGCCGCAATTCCTCGAGAAGCTGGGGGCCGAGGACTACCTCTTCATCGTCAGCGACCACGGCAACGACCCCACCTACCGCGGCACCGACCACACCCGCGAGTACGCCATGCTGCTGGTGGCGGGCCCCGGTATGGCGGGGCGCGACCTGGGTACGCGCGAAACGTTTGCGGACCTGGCGGCGACGTGGGCCAAGCTGCTGGAAATCCGCTGGGAAGGGCCGGGGAATTCGGTAATCTAAGGGGTACGACGGTCCGGCGGCCTCGAAAATTGCAGGGCAAAGGGACGGGATGAGCTTCAACTGGAGAGACGTACTCGACATTTTGGCGGTGGCCACGGTGCTCTACTACACCTACGGCCTCCTCGCCGAAACCCGGGCCATGAACTTGGTCCGGGGTTTGATCGTCTACGTCCTCGTCTGGTTCGCCGCCGAACAGCTGGGGCTCACCACCCTCTCCTGGCTTCTGGGCAACGCCGCGACGCTGGGGATGTTCGCGCTGATCGTAGTCTTCCAGCCCGAGCTGCGGGGCGTGCTCGAGCGCCTGGGGCGCGGCCGCCTGCGCGAGAACCGGCTCGACGTCGAGGCCGCGCGCGAGCTCTTGCGCGCCGTCGAGCGCATGGCCGCGCGCCGGCTGGGGGCCATCGTGGCGCTCGAGCGCCGCACGCCCCTGGGCGAGTACGCGGTTACGGGCGAACTGCTCGACGCCCGCGTCTCGGCGCGACTGCTCGAGACAATCTTTACCGTGGGCACCCCGCTCCACGACGGTGGCGTGATCGTGCGGGGCCGGCGGCTGGTGGCCGCGGGCTGCGTCTTCCCGCTCTCTGAGCGCGACGACCTTAAGTACCTGGGCACCCGCCACCGCGCGGCGGTGGGGCTTTCCGAGGTTTCCGACGCCTTCGTGATCGTGGTGAGCGAGGAGCGGGGCACGATCCGCATCGCCGAGCGCGGCGAGCTCAGCCCCAACCTCACCCCCTCCGAGCTCAAGGACCGGCTGCGGGAGGTGCTCAATGAGGCCCTTTGAGCTGGTGCGGCGGCTTTTGCACAACTGGCCCATCAAGCTGGCGGCGGTGCTGACCGCGCTGGTGCTGTGGTACCAGCTGCGCGAGACCGAGCCGGTGGTGGAGCGCAGCCTCGAGCGTCCCCTGCAGGTCGTGGGGCTGGGCGAGGACCGCGCCGCGGTGGGCCTGCCCAAGACCGTGCTGGTGCGGCTCAGCGGCACGGCCCGGGTGGTGGAGGGCCTGAACCCGAGCGCGGTGGTGGCCTTCGTGGACCTCTCGGGGGTGGACGAAGGGCCCTTCGCAGCGCCGGTGCAGGTGCGCACGCCCAGCGGCGTCCGGCTAGCGCAGGTGATCCCCGCCAAGGTCGAAGCGCGGGTCGAGCGCCTGGGGGCGGGGGTGCTGCCGGTCGAGGTCTTCGCCCCGGGGAGCGTGGTTACCTTCGAGCCCGCCAACGTCGAGATGCGCGGCCCCGCGGGTCAGGTGGAGCAGGCCCGCGCCGCGGTGGGGGTGGACCTCAACGCCGAGGGCACGGTCCACCTCGTGGCCGTGGACGCCCAGGGCCGGCCCCTGACCGACCTCGTGCTCACCCCCGACCAGGCCCGCGTCACCGCCCGCGCCCCCGCGCTCACGCGCAAGACGGTGGACCTCGTCCTTCTGCCCGCGCCCAAGGACGTCCACCCCACCCGGGTCGAGGCGCCCGAGAAGGTGACGATCGTGGGCCCGCCCGAGGTGCTGGCCGAGATCACTGCGGTCCAGGCCGAGGCCGAGTGGCACGTGGGCGAGTACACCGCGCCCCTGAAGCTGCTGCTGCCGCCCGAGGTGGACGCGGTGGGCGAGGTGCTGGCCCACCTCAAGGTCGAGCCCGCCAAGCCGCTCGAGTAGGTTTCGCAAAAAACGCCGCCGGGTGTCAGAATGTAAGGGATGGCCGAGGTGTTGCCCGTACGGCTTTACGGTGACCCGGTGCTGCGCAAGAAGGCGCGGCCGGTCCAGGACTTCTCGGGGCTCAGCGAGCTGGCCGAGAACATGGTAGAAACGATGTTCGAGTACGGCGGGGTGGGCCTCGCCGCGCCCCAGGTGGGGCTTGCGACCCGCCTCTTCGTGGCCGCGGAATACGCGCTCGAAGAGGAGGAGGCCGAGGCCGACGAAGAGGAGCGGCCGAAAAGCGTCCTCAAGAACCTCTACGTCATGGTCAACCCCCGCATCACCTACCGCGAAGGTACGCAGGTGGGCACCGAGGGCTGCCTCTCGATCCCCGGCATCTACTCCGACGACGTGCCCCGCGACCTGCAGATCCGCGTCGAGTACCAGGACGCGACCGGCCAGCCGCACACGCTCGAGGCCGAAGGCTTTTTGGCCCGGGTGATCCAGCACGAGCTCGACCACCTTGAGGGCGTCCTCTTCTTCGACCGCCTGCCGCCGGAGCTGCGCCGGGCCTTCCTGGACGAGCACCGCGACGAGCTGGCCGAGATGCAGCGTCAGGCCAAGGCCTTCCTCCGCGAACTCAAGGCCGAGCAGGGATGAGTCGCAAGCGCCGCCTCGCCTTCTTCGGCTCGCCCGCCTGGGCGGTGCCGGTGCTTGAGGCGCTGGCGCGCAAGCACGACGTGGCCCTGGTGGTCACCCAGCCCGACAAACCGCGGGGGCGGGGCCTGAAAACCCAGCCCAGCCCGGTGGCCGCGCGCGCCGAGGAGCTCGGCCTCGCGGTGGCAAAGCCGCGCCGGTTGCGTAAGGACCCGGAGATCGCCGGGCAGCTGCGCGCGCTGGACCTCGACGCAGCGGTGGTGGCCGCCTACGGCCAGATCATCCCCGAGGCGCTCCTGCAGATTCCCAGGTACGGCTTCCTTAACATCCATCCCTCGCTCCTGCCCAAATACCGCGGCGCGGCGCCGGTAAACTGGGCGCTGATCAATGGCGAGTCCGAGACTGGCGTGAGCATCATGCAGCTCGACGCCGGCATGGACACGGGCCCGGTCTTCGTCCAGGAACGCATCTCTATCGGGCCTAGCGAGACCGCCGCAGCGCTTTCGGAGAGGCTGCGCGACCGCGGGGTGGCGCTGCTGCTGGGCGCGCTCGAGCGCCTGGAAACCGCCCGCCCCGAGCCCCAGAAGGGCGAGCCCAGCTACGCCCCGCTGCTCAAAAAGGAAGACGGCCGCGTCCGCTGGAGCGACCCCGCGCACAAGGTCTACGCCCGCCACCGCGGAGTGCAGCCCTGGCCCGGAAGCTGGTTCGAGCACCGGGGCAAGCGGGTCAAGGTGCTGGAGATGAAGCCCGCGGAGGGCGCGGGTGCGCCCGGCGAGGTGCTGGAGGTCGGGTCCGAAGGCGTGCACGTGGCCACCGGCGAGGGCGCGGTGGAACTGATCACCGTCCAGCCCGAGGGCAAGCGGCCCATGCCCGCCGCCGCCTGGGCCCGGGGCCACGGCGTGGCCCCGGGCGCCCGGCTCGGCGGGGGTTAACGCGACCCCGGGGAGGCCTGTGCGGAAGCGTCGCTCGAACGCGAGGAACAGCAGGGGAGCGGCAGCTGCGTGGGGGCGATGCCCTTGGCGTGGTACTGCAGGTATTTGGTCACCCAGGCCACCTGAGTCTTGTCGAGGGCGGTGCGCGGCGTCATCGACTTGAGCACCTGGGGCCACTGGTTGGCGGTGTACTCGCCGGGGTCGTGCAGGGCGTGGCAGACCGAGCAGTTTTGCTGGTAGAGCGCCTCGGCCTGGTCCCAGTCCTTGGTGAGGTCCTGGGCTATGTCCTTCTTGGGCAGCCAGAAGCCCTCGAGCCGCACCTTGTTCCAGACCTGCCCGGTGTCCGGATCGGTCACGGTCTTGACCACCTGGATCCGCTGCTGGGCGCAGTCGTCGAGGATCGCCTGGCGAATGCGGACGCCCTCGAGCGCGTAGAGAATCCGGGGCGCGTCCTTGAGCTGCCAGCCCTCGATCCGCACCTGGACGTAGCCACCCTGCTCCCCGAGGGCCGTCGCGGGCACGGCCAGCTCGACCAGGCCGCAGGTCTGGGCCGTGTCCTGGGGCTGGACGTAGAGGTAGGTGTCCTTGGTGGTGCAGTACTGGGGCTCGGCGTCGCTCGCCGCGAGCAGACCCAGCAACGCCAGTGCGAGCGCGACGACCCCCCCGCACCAGCGAATCCAACGTCGGTTCTTCGTCATGCCCTTACCACCTTTCGTCACGGGCGGGCTGGTCCGGGCGGAAGGGCGCCCGCCCGGACCGCAGGGGATCTCAAGCCTGCTCGGGCGGGTCGAAAGCGGTGACCTTCGGCACCGGACCCACGTACCTCTCGACCTCCACCAGCACGGTGTTGGCCACGTTGCCCTGGGCCAGCTTCGAGGTCCCCTTGTCCATCGTCACGGTGTTGACGTTGCCGTGCTTGCACAGCGCGCCGGGCCTGCCCGGCTCGTCGGGGTCGTACCAGGCCCCCTCGTGCACCGCAATCACGCCGCGACGAATGCGGTCGGTCACGTAGGCCCCGGCCAGGAGCTCGCCGCGGTCGTTGAAGATGCGCACCACGTCGCCGTGCTTGATCCCGCGCGCGCGGGCGTCGTCGGGGTGGATCCACATCGGCTCGCGCTCGTGGACCTCGTACCAGTCGCGGATCCAGGTATTGTCCAGCTGGGAGTGGAGCCGGTACTTGGGGTGCGGCGAGACAAGGTGCAGCGGGTAACGCTTTGCCTTTGCGCCACCCAGCCACTCGGCGGGCTCGAGCCAGGCGGGGTGCGGTGGGCAGTCGTCGTAGCCGAACTTCTCGATGGTGCGCGAGTAGATCTCGATCTTGCCCGAGGAGGTGCCGAGGGGGTTGAGGTCGGGATCCCTGCGGAAATCGGCGTAGCGCACGTAGCGCTTGGCGCTCTCGGGAATGGGGAAGGCCACGTAGCCGATCTCCCAGAAGGTGTCAAAGTCGGGCATCGAAAGCTTCATCGCCTTTGCCTGTTTGCGTGCCTGCTCGTAGAACGCGCGAATCCAGCCCATCTCGTCCTTGCCCTCGGTGAACTTGTCGCCAAAACCAAGGCGGTCGGAGAGTTCGGCGAAGATCTCGAAGTCGCTGCGCGCCTCGAAGAGCGGGTCCACCGCCTTGTGCATGGCGAGGATGTACTGGTTGGTGTACTCGCTCATGTTGTCGATGTCGTTGCGCTCGAGCGTCGTGGTCACGGGCAGGACGATGTCGGCGAACTTGGCGGTGCCGGTCCAGAAGATGTCGTGGACGATCGTCACCTCGGGCCGCTGCCACGCACGGATAAGGCGGTTCTTGTCCATCTGATGGCTGAAGGGGTTGCCGCCCGCCCAGTAGACCAGCTTGATGTCGGGGTAGGTCACCTTCTCGCCGTTGTAGTCCACCGTCTTGCCCGGATTGAGCAGCAGATCGCTCACGCCGTGAGCGAAGGGGATCGCGGCCTTGACGGGGTTGTCGCCGGCGGCGATGCCATTCAGCACCGGGGCCTCGGCCGCCGGTGAACCGCCGCTGGCGTAGTGGTAACTGAAGCCGAAGCCGCCGCCGGGGAGCCCGATCTGTCCCAGCATCGCCGCTAGGGTGACGAGCATCCAGGGCGCCTGCTCGCCGTGGTCTTGCCGCTGGATCGCCCAGCCGCCCATGAGCATGGTGCGCCCGCGGGCCATGCGCCGGGCCAGGTCGCGGATCGTGCCGGGGCTCACCTCGGTGATCTTTGCCGCCCACTCGGGCGTCTTAGGCTGGCCGTCGCTCTTGCCCAGCAGGTAGTCGAGGAATTTGTCAAAGCCGACAGTGTAGCGCTTCAGGAAGGCCTCGTCGTACAGCTTCTCGGTGTAGAGCGTGTGGGCGATGGCCAGCATCAACGCCACGTCGGTGTTGGGCCTGAGCGCCACCCACTTGGCGTTCAGGTAGCGGGCGGTGTCGGTCATGCGCGGATCGATCGAGATCACCTCGATGCCCCGCTCCTTCACCGCCGCCAGCGCGGTGTAGGCGTAGTGGTCGGGCGGGGTCCAGCCGATCTGGTTGTTCTTCATCAGGTCGGCACCAAAAAGCACGATTAGGTCGGTGTTCTCGATGATCGTCGGCCAGGCCGTCTGCTGGTCGTAGACCTCGATGTTGCCCGTGACGTGGGGCAGAATCGTCATCGCCGCCTGCACGCTGAAGTCGCCGGTGTTGTCGGTGTAGCCGCCGAAGAGGCCCAGCATGCGCCGCAGCAGCGTGGGGGCGTTGTGCAGCTTGCCCACGCTGTGCCAGTCCACGCTGCCGGCGAAGATGCTGGCGTTGCCGTACTTCGCCTTGACGCGCTCAAGCTCGCCAGCTACGAGGTCGAGGGCGTCGTCCCAGCTCACCCGCACGAAGCGCTCGGAACCCCGGCCCGTGCGGTCGCTGGCGGCGCCCTTCTTGAGGAAGCCCTCGCGCACCATGGGATACTGGATGCGCGAACGGGCGTAGACGCGCCCCGGCAGCGCCTGGAGCATCGGCACCGGAGCCCGGTCGCCCCCGAAGGGCTTGACGGCCACGAGCTTGCCGTCCTCCACCTGGGCAATGAAGGCGCCCCAGTGGGAGGCCGTTAACTTCTCGCTCGGGGTCAGCGCCCCGGCCCAGTCCAGCGAGCGCGCGTACCGCGCCGCCGCCGAGGTATTGGGCGCCGACTGCGCCGCCGCCTTGGAGCCCAGCAGCGAGGGCGCCACCATTGCCGCCGCACCCGCGCCGACCACGCTCTTCAGAAAGGTCCTGCGTCCCATGCCCTTACCGTTCTTGCCGCTCATGATCAACCTCCTCCACAGGGGACGAGTGGAGCTCGACGTCGCGTTTACGCCATTATTGTGCGCCGCTTTCGTCCCGCGTTGGACCTAAGAAATACGCTTTTCTTTACTTGGCAATAGCTATTATTCATGGCCCTTGCTCCCGGAGGCATTAGGCGAAGCCGGGGGAGGCACCTTGGGCCAAGAACTTCGCTTAGCGCCAAAGGGCATACCGTGAAGTAAGCTGGAAACATGCCCGATCCCGAACGCCTGCTCGAACTCTTGCTCGACCTCCCGCAGCTCTACGCGGCCCAGCTGAGCGCCGGCGGCCGCGCGCTGGCCTGGGTCTGGAACGGGGTGGACCCTGTCCCCAGCGTCTGGGCGCGCACGCCTGCGGGCCGGGTGGAGCGCATGAGCCATGGTGAAGACGAGGCCTTCTTGCTGGGCTTCGTCCCCGGTGAGCGCGGCGTGGTCTACGAGACCGACCTGGGCGACGAGCGCACCACCCCCTGGGCGCGGCCCTGGGAGGGGGCGCCCGAGCGGATCGGCGAGGCGCACCCGCCCTACTTCCCGCGCGGGGCCGAGCTGCACCCCGAGCGCCCCTGGGTCTTCTTCGGCGCGAACTACGACTTCGCGGGGGACGAGGTGATCGAGCCCACCTGGATCTGGCGACGCGACCTGAAAACGGGCGAACTGCGCGCGCTGGCGCGGCCCGAGCTCCCGGGTACCTGGGCACCGCAGCTCTCTCCCGATGGCCGCTGGGTGCTCTACGACCGCGGCACCCGCCACCCCGGGGGCCAGGAGCTCTGGCTCGTGGGCGCAGACGGTGAGGGCGACCGCCTGCTCGTGAGCGCCGGCGAGGCGCGCAAGGTCTACGGGCTGTGGGCGGGGGGACGGGTGAACCACGTGGCCGAGGCCGAGGACACCCGCGTCTGGGGCTGGCTCGAGCCGGACGGTCAGGGGCAGGCGCTGCTCGAAGACCCCTACCTGGAGTACCCCCTGCGCCTCGGCGGCACGCCGCTGCTGGCCGCGCGGGCGGTGCGCCGGGCCCGCGGCTATACTCTGCTAGCAGGCCCCCAAAGCGGCGCGGTGCGCGAGCTGCGCCCGCCCAGCGGCAACCTGACCCTGCTGGGGCGGGACGCCGGGGGTTGGGTGGGGGTCTACGCCTCGAGCACCCGCCCCGCCGACCTGGTGCGGCTGGACCCCGAGAACCCCGACCCCGCGAGCTTCGAGAGCCTGACCGGCCTGGAGGCGCTCCTGCCTGCGGACCGGCTCGCGGGCCTGGTGCCCGCGGAGGACTTCGAATGGAGCTCCACCGACGGCCTGCCGGTCCACGGCTTCGTCTACCGCACCCCGCACCGCCCCAAGGGCACGATCGTGCTCGTCCACGGTGGCCCCACAGCGCACTACGGCGAGTACGTCAGCCCCGAGGTGCAGTACTACCTGGCGCGGGGCTTCAACGTCTTCCTGCCCAACTACCGCGGCTCCACCGGCTACGGCCTGGCGTTCCAGGAGAAGATCAAGGAGACCGGCTGGGGCGGGCTCGAGCAGGACGACATCCGCACCGGCATCGAGGCCCTCATCACCGCGGGGCTGGCCGAGCCGGGCCGGGTGGGCGTGACCGGCACCTCCTACGGCGGCTACTCTAGTTGGTGGCAGATCACCCACGCCCCACCCGAGCTGGTGGCCGCGGCCGCGCCCATCTGCGGCATGACCGACCTGGTGGTCGACTACTACAGTACCCGCCCCGACCTGCGCCCCTACTCCGAGGAGATGCTGGGCGGCAGCCCCGAGGAGGTGCCCGAGCGCTATCACGAGCGTTCGCCGGTGCACTACGTGAATCGCATCCGCGGCCGGCTCCTGATCGTCCAGGGTGCGCTCGACCCCAACGTCACCCCCGAGAACCTGACCACGGTGCGCCGCGCTCTCGACGCCGCCGGGGTGCCCTACGAGGTGCTGGTCTTCGAAGACGAAGGCCACGGCATCCGCAAGAAGGAAAACCGCCGCACGCTCTACCGGCGCCTGGCCGACTTCTTCGAGGCGGCCTTCGCGAAGGGCTAGCGGCCGCCGGATCCGGCAAACGAGGACGGGGCCCGAGGGGCCCCGTCCGGTTCGTCAACGAAGGCGCTAGAGGATGCCCAGCTCCTTGAGCTTCTCCTCGGGTACCACGCCGTCTTTCCAGCCGCGCAGTTGGTAGTACTCGGAGAGCATCGCGTCCAGCTCGGTGACCTGGCCCTTGGAGCCGCCCGAGTCGGAGGGTTCCTTGAGGAAGCGCTCAGGCAGGTAGTCCGAGCCCTCGCCCCAGCCGGCGAGGTTGTTGTAGTAGCGCTCGAGGTTGTAGATGCGCTCGCCGATCTTCATGATGTCGTCGGCGCTGACCTTCATTCCGGTGTAGGTGCTGTACTGGTCGGCGAACTCCTCGGGCCCCTCGGCGAACTGGCTGAACTTGCAGAGGTCCATCGAATCGGTGAAGGCCGAGAGGTCCTGGAAAGTCTTGGTGAGCTCCGCCTTGCCGCGCCACTCGATGGGGTCGGTCTTGAAGGGGACACCCAACAGCTCCGAGGCCGGGGTATAGGCGCGCAGGTGGCAGGCGCCGCGGTTTGAGGTGGCGTAGGCGATGCCCATGCCCTTGAGGCCGCGGGGGTCGTAGGCGGGAATGGCCTGGCCCTTAACCTCCATAGCCAGCTCGGGGTGGCCGATGGCCTTCATGAACTTGGCCGTGCCCTCGGCGGCCTTGTCGCCCAGGCCCTGGCGGTGGGCGATCATCTCCAGGAACTGGCATTCGCCCTGGACGTCGCCGAACTTGAGCCCTTCGTCCTCGCCGAGGTAGCCCTTTTCGGTGGCCTCCATCAGGGCGGCAATCACGTTGCCCGCCTCGATGGTGTCGAGACCGAAGGCGTTGCACAGGTAGATGGCGTAGCCTACCCAGGTGCGGTCGGCCGAACCCGAGTCGGGCCCCAAACTCCAGGCCGACTCATACTCGATGGACTCGAAGCGGATGGGCTTGCCGTTGAGGTGGATCTCGACCATCTTCTTGCAGGCTACCGGGCAGGCGTGGCAGGTGTTGTCCTTGACCAGGATGTGTTCGCGGATAGCCTCGCCCGAGACCTCGCCTGCGGGCTCCCAGCTGGTGTGCTGGGCGTTGAAGGTGGGCAGCGCCCCGATGGAGTTGGTGATGTTCATCAGCACGTTGGTGCCGTAGACGCTGAGCCCGCCCTTGCGCGGTGCGGTGACGTTGTTCTCGTCCATGATCGCCGCCAGCGCCCGCTTGTCGGCCTCTTTCCAAGCGGCCTTGTCTGCCGGCTGGTAGACGCTTTTGTCGCCAGGAACGACGACGATGGCTTTTAGCTTCTTGGAGCCGCCCACGGCGCCGGTGCCGCCACGGCCCGAGGCGCGCTCGTCGTTGTTAAGCCAGGCGGCGAACTTGACCAGATTCTCGCCCGCGGGGCCGATGGCCATCACGTCGGCGTCCTCACCGTGGCGCTTGCGCAAGATCTCGTGGGTCTCGTGGGTGGTCTTGCCCCAGAGGTCGGAGGCGTCCTTGATCTCGACCTGGCCGTCCTGCACCAGCAGGTAGACGGGCTTTTCGGACGCGCCCTTGATGAGCAGGCCGTCGAAGCCGGCCCACTTGAGCTTGGCCGCGGTCCAGCCGCCCATGTGGCTGTCCGTCACCGTGCCCGTGAGCGGGCTCTTGGTTACCACCGCCAGGCGCCCGCTCATCTTGGCCTGGGTGCCGGTGAGCGGACCGGTCATGACCGCAAGCAAGTTGTCGGGGCCGAGCGGGTCTACATCCGGGCCGTTATCAAAGACGTACTTGACGCCAAGCCCACGTCCCCCGATCCACTTCTTCAGGTCTTCTTCCTTGGGGGCCTCGTAGGTGACCTTACCGGTGGTGAGGTCGATCTTAGCTAGCCGGTGTGCATATCCCTTAAGCATGGCTACCTCCTGTTCGGCCGGGGGCCGGATTGCGTTGTACCTGATAAACATGCTAGCGCTCGGGCTTTTTGAAAGCAATCCCGTATTGCATAAACGTGCAACACGCGGGGGCGCAGCGGGGGGTAATCTGAAGGGGTGAGCCACGAGATACCCGCGTTCGTCGAGCTCGAGCCCCAGTTCAAGCCACGCGTCTGGGGCGGGCGGCGGCTGGCCGAGCGCTTTGGGCTCGAGGCCGACGAACCCATCGGCGAGGCTTGGGTGGTCGCGGGCGAAAACCGCATCGCCTCGGGGCCCTACGCCGGGCGGTTGCTGGCCAAGGTGCTGCCCGAGCTGGGCGAGGATTTCTTGGGGCGGGCGGTGGTAAAGCGGTACGGCTACCGGCTGCCGCTTTTGGTCAAGTTCCTCGACACCGCCGACTGGCTCAGCGTGCAGGTGCACCCCGACGACGCCTACGCCCGCGCCCACGAGGCAAAAAGCGGCTGGCTGGGCAAAGCCGAGGCCTGGGTGGTGCTCGAGGCTGAGCCGGGCGCCCAGGTGATCTACGGCGTCAAGCGCCCGGTCAGCCGTGATGAGCTGCATGCTGCGGCGCTGGATGGCTCAATTTTAGAACTACTCAACTTCGTGCCGGTCCAAAAGGGCGACGTGATCTACGTCCCCCCGGGCACGATCCACGCCCTGGGCCCGGGCCTCTTGGTCTACGAGGTCTCCCAGCACTCCGACCTGACCTACCGGCTCTACGACTACGGCCGGGGGCGGGAGCTGCATTTGGACCAGGCGCTGGACGTGGCGCGGATCGATCCCGCACCCCTCCAGACCGCCCGCCTCGAGCCCGGCTTCCGGCTCCAGCAGGCGCGCTTCACGCTCGAGCTGGCGGAGGGGCGGGCCCGCGCTCCCGACCACGCCTGCCTGGCCGTGACCGCGCTCGAGCCCAAGCGCGGCGGCGTGCTCGCGGCGAGCGGGACAGCACACCTCACCGGCGCGCGCCACCTCGTCGCCAGCACGTGAATACCCGCCACGAGCCAGGCGTGGTTGTATCGTGGGAGGAAGGGGGTTGTTCGTTGAAAGGACTGCTCGAAAAACTACAGGACCGCTCAGCCCGTGTGGGCGTGGTCGGACTCGGCTACGTAGGGCTCCCCTTCGCGCTGGAGGCGGCCCAGGCGGGCTACCACGTCACAGGCATCGAACGCAACCCAGAGCGCGTGGCCAAGATCAACCGCGGCGAGAACTACATCGACGACATCCGCGAAGAAGACCTCGCCCGAGAGGTGCAGGCGGGGCGGCTGCGCGCCCAGGTGGATTTCGACGGGGTAGAGGATCTCGACGTTCTAATCATCGCGGTGCCCACCCCGCTCGACAAGAACCTGGTGCCCGACCTGCAGTACGTGCGCCACGTCACCGAAGAGCTGGCCCGCCGCCTGCGCCCCGGCCAGCTGGTGAGCCTCGAGTCCACCACCTACCCGGGCACCACCGAGGAGGTCATGCGGCCCATCTTGGAAAGCTCCGGCCTCGAGGCCGACCGGGACTTCTACCTGGCCCACTCCCCCGAGCGGGTGGACCCAGGCAACAAGCGCTGGCAGACCAAGAACACCGCCAAGGTCGTGGGTGGGGTGGGACCGCGCTCGCTTGAGGCCGCGCTCGCCTTTTACGGCAGCGTGCTGGAGAGCGTGGTTCCCATCTCCTCGGCCAAGGCCGCCGAGATGGTCAAGGTGTTCGAGAACACCTTTCGGGCGGTCAACATCGCCCTGGTCAACGAGCTGGCGCTGCTGTGCGACCGCATGGGCCTGAACGTCTGGGAAGTGCTCGACGCCGCCTTCACCAAGCCCTTCGGCATCATGCCCTTCTACCCGGGCCCGGGCGTGGGGGGCCACTGCATCCCCCTCGACCCCCACTACCTGGAGTGGAAGGCGCGCGAGTACAACTTCCGCACCCGCTTCATCGCCTTGGCGGGCGAGGTGAACCGGGCCATGCCCGAGTTTGTGCGCACCAAGGCCTGGCGCATCCTCAACGAGCAAGGGCTCGCCCCCTCGCGCTCGCGCATCCTGGTGCTGGGGCTTGCCTACAAGAAGGACATTAGCGACTGGCGCGAGTCGCCGGCCATCGAGGTTATCAAGCTGCTTCAGGCCGACGGGGCCAGCGTGAGCTACCACGACCCCCACATCCCCGTCTTCAAGCACGAGGGGCTCGACCTGGAGAGCGTTGAGCTCAGCGACGAGACCCTGCGCGCGGCCGACCTCGTCATCATCACCACCGACCACTCGAGTCTCGACTACGCGCGCGTGGTGCGCGAGACCAAGCACGTGCTCGACACCAAAAACGCCACGAAGGGCGTTTCCGGGAGCGAGGGGAAGGTGACGCTGCTGTGAAGCGCTTTGCCCTCACCGGTGCTGCCGGCTACATCGCCCCCCGCCACATGAAGGCCATCAAAGATACCGGTAACGAGTTGATTGCGGCGCTCGACCCTTTCGAGTCGGTGGGCATCATCGACAGCTACTTTCCCAAGGCCGAGTTCTTCACCGAGCCCGAGGCCTTCGAGGCCTACCTAGAGGAGGCGCACGCGGTGGAGGGGCTCGACTACGTGAGCATCGCCACCCCCAACTACCTCCACTACCCCCAGATCCGCATGAGCCTGCGCCTCGGCGCCGACGCCCTGTGCGAGAAGCCGCTGGTCCTCGGCGAGGACGAGCTCGACCGGCTGGCGACGCTCGAGGCCGAGACGGGCCGGCGCGTCTGGACCGTATTGCAGCTGCGGGTACACCCGGCTTTGGTAGAGCTGAAGCGCAAGCTCGAAAACGGCGGTGGCCGCAAGCAGGTATCGCTCACCTACGTTACCGGCCGCGGAAAGTGGTATCTGAAGAGCTGGAAGGGCGACGTGAAAAAGAGCGGTGGGCTCGCCACCAACATCGGCGTTCACTTCTTCGACATGCTCACCTGGCTCTTCGGCGACGTGCAGCTGCTGGAGGTGCACGCCCGCCAAGACCGAGTGGTGGCGGGCTACATGGAGCTCGAGCGCGCCGGGGTCAGCTGGTTCTTGTCGATAGACGACAGCTTCGTGCCCGCTGAACTTCGCGCCAAGGGACAGCGCACCTACCGCTCGATCACCGTGGACGGCAAGGAAATTGAGTTTTCCGGCGGCTTCACCGACCTGCACACCGAGGTCTACCGCCGCACCATCGCCGGCAACGGCTTTGGCCTGGAGGACACCCGTCAGGCGATCCGCACCACCGAGCAGATTCGCAACATCGAGCTAGGCGGATCCGCTCCCAGGCACCCCTTCGTGGAGAAGCTATGAGCGTGTTCGTGCACGAAAGCGCCTACGTTGACGAGGGCGCCCGTATTGGGGCGGGCACCAAGGTC
>JALSQD010000035.1 GCA_026985615.1 Thermaceae bacterium
TGAGCGGAGCCGAGATCGGCGAGAACTGTGTGCTGGGGCAGAACGTCTTCGTGGCCAAGGGCGTGCGCATCGGCAACAACGTCAAGATCCAGAACAACGTCTCGGTCTACGAAGGCGTCGAGCTGGAAGACGATGTCTTCTGCGGCCCTAGCATGGTCTTTACCAACGTCAAGAACCCGCG
Source organism: Thermaceae bacterium (assembly GCA_026985615.1). Classification (GTDB taxonomy): domain Bacteria; phylum Deinococcota; class Deinococci; order Deinococcales; family Marinithermaceae; genus Oceanithermus. Next base: position 182 of record JALSQD010000035.1, read on the forward strand.
CTCAGCCTTCCCCCGCCGCGGCCAGTACACCAAGACCATCGCCAAGCGCGGAGCCACCATTGGGGCCAACGCCACCATCGTCACCGGCGTCACCCTGGGCGCGTGGTGCTTCGTGGCCGCTGGCGCGGTGGTCACCAAGGACGTTCCGGCCTACGCGATGGTAGCCGGGGTGCCCGCCAAGATCGTCGGCTGGGCCTGCGAGTGCGGCGAAAGGCTGACGTTCGACGGTGGCCGGGCCGTCTGCGGCGCCTGCGGCAAGACCTACCGCATGACCGGAGAGAATCAGGTGGAGAAAGCGACGTGAGCAAGATCGAGATTCCCATATACGACCCCCGCCCCGAGATCGCTGCCCTGCGGAGCGAGATCGACGCTGCCATTCGGCGCGTCGTCGACTCGGGGCGGTTCATCCTCGGCCCCGAGGTCGAGGCCTTCGAGAGAGAAGTGGCCGAATACCTGGGCGTCAGGCACGCCATCGGCCTCAACTCCGGCACCGACGCGCTCGTCATTGGCCTGCGCGCGCTGGGTGTGGGCCCCGGCGACGAAGTAATTACCACCCCCTTCACCTTCTTCGCCACCGCCGAGGCGATCAGCCTGGTGGGGGCCAAGCCTGTCTTCGTGGACGTTGACCCGCGCACCTTCAACATTGACCCGGCCCTCATCCCGGCCGCCCTTACGGAGCGCACCAAGGCCATCGTTCCGGTTCACCTCTACGGCCAGGCGGCCGACATGGACCCTATCTTGGAAATCGCCCGCCAGTACGGGCTCAAGGTCTTGGAGGACACCGCTCAGGCTTTTGGCGGCGAGTATAAGGGCAAAAAGCTGGGCACGATCGGCGACGCGGGGGCCTTTTCGTTCTTTCCCACCAAGAACCTGGGAGGCTTCGGCGACGGGGGCTTGCTGGCCACCAACGACGACGGGGTGGCCGAGATGGCGCGGATGCTGCGCACCCACGGAGCCAAAAAGAAGTACCGGAACGAAATCCTGGGCTACAACTCCCGCCTGGACACGCTGCAGGCCGCCGTACTGCGGGTCAAGCTGCGCCACATCGACGCCTTCAACGAAGCCCGTCGCGCCCTCGCCCACGCCTACACCGCCCAGCTAGCCGAGCTGGAGGGGGTGACGCCGCTTTACGAGGCCCCTTACGGGACACACGTCTACCACCAGTACACAGTGCGCATCGCGGACGGCCGGCGCGACGAGGTGGCCGCCGGCCTCGCAGAGCGCGGGATCGGCGCGATGATCTACTACCCCACGCCGGTACACCGGCTCCCCATTTACAACGAGCCGGCTGGCTGCTGCCCGCTTGCGGAGGCAGCTGCGGAAGAGGTGCTCTCGCTGCCGATTGGACCTTTTTTAGACTTAAGCACCCAAGCCCGAATATTAAAAGCTCTTCTTCAGCGATGACCATGCCCTCCTGGCGTAACCTCCTTGCCCGCCTGCCACAAAACGCTTTCGTTCGCAGCGCGGCTTTGGTTGCCTCTGGCAGCGTGGTGGGGCAAGCGATCATGGTAGCGGTTGCCCCGGTACTCAGCCGCCTATACCAACCGGCAGATTTCGGCGCTTTCGCTGTTTTTGCCTCCACCGTGGGAATCTTGGCCATTATCGCAAGCCTCCGCTATGAGATAGCGATACCGCTCCCGCCAAACGAGCGGGAGGCTTGGGCCCTCGCGCGCCTTGCACTTGCAGCTGCTGCAGTAGTAAGCGGTCTTCTACTGATAAGTGTCTGGGTATGGGGGCCGCACTACATGGCCGTGTTTGGAATATCCAGCGATCAAACCATATTGATTTACCTGATTCCAATTGGGATTGTACTTACCAGTCTTTATCAGATAAGTAACTACTTAATTATTCGCCAAGGCCGACACGAGCTTCTTGCCAAGGGCAAGATCTTACAGGGAGGTACAGCCGCCACCCTGCAGACAGGTCTAGGCTACACCCCCCTTGGTCCAGCTGGTTTGGCCATAGGTATGATGCTGGGTCGGTTTGCTGCTTCAATATACGCACTCGCTTCTCTTAACAAAACCTCTGGCAAAAGCGTCGGCCTTATGGTTGTGGCACGCCGCTACATTCGTTTCCCAAAACTTGCGTTGCCCTCTGGTGCCATTAACGCTCTTTCTGTCGAAATGCCTTTACTTCTCGGCTCCTACCTTTATGGGACCGACACGGCAGGATTTTACGCGCTCGCCCAGCGAGTAGTCGTAACCCCCCTCAGCATGATAGGAAAGTCTATTGCGCAGGTATACATGTCTGCCCTAGGCGAACGTGTGCGAGAGCGGGATCCTGCGGCGATTCTACTCTTTACGGGCGTAGCGCGGCGTTTGTTTCTGCTAGGTGCGGTCCCTTTCTTGCTCTTGGGCCTCCTCGCGCCCTCATTGTTCGGAATCGCCTTCGGGGAAAGATGGTATGCATCCGGGATATTGGTGCGCATATTAGCTCCCGCTTTTCTAGCTCAGTTCGTTGTTGTGCCGCTTTCGCAAACGCTTAATTTTATCAGCCGTCAGGACTATCAGCTTGCTTGGGATATAGCACGATTTGCCGGTGTTGCAGGCTCCTTTGCTTTGGCGTACTGGCTAGGTTTGAACTATATTTTTGCGTTCGCGGCATTTAGCATTTTGTTGACGCTGGCCTACGCGGTGCTTTATCTGGTAATGCTTACTGCACTTCGCAGGGCGGTTTCAGCCTGGCAGACTAGTGAAGGGGGCGGGTCTAATGCAGACATTGAGAGTTAAGTTGCTCCGCGACGTAGCAAGCTACCTGCGAAGAAACTGCGACTTTAGTTATCGCGAAGACGCGGTTACTTCAACAGCTTACCCTGTGGATCTTGCCTTCACCTTGGAGAGGGAAGACCTGTATTACCGGCCCAAAGATGCAGACGGATTGCCTGTTCGCATATATCTTTCAGCGGGCCGGCAGTACAACCCGACCCGTATAGCCGCTTATGCCCTTGCTCACTACAACCGCTACCTTGATCATGAGGATGAAGCGGACAAGGCCACTTTTTTTAGAGCGGCGGAGTGGTTCATGCGTAGCCCTGACGGGCGGTGGCGCTACGAGTTCGATTGGGGTGAGCTGAAAGCCCCTTGGGTATCTGCTATGGCCCAGGGTGAAGGCGTGAGTGTACTAGTGCGTGCCTGGTATCTGAGCGGCGAAGACCGCTATTTAGAGCAAGCCTTGCGGGCACTTGAACCCTTTACCCAGCCCGCAAATGAAGGTGGCGTTCTTTCCTTTCTGGAAAGCGGCGACCCGTTTTTGGAAGAATACCCAACCCCTAGGCCTGTGCATGTCCTGAACGGGTTCCTTTACGCAGTAATTGGCCTCGCGGACTTGGAGCGTATCGCTGGGCAAGTTTTGCCGAAGGGGCTGCGTGCTTCAGACTGGCTTGGTGTCCTAACTAAACACCTGAACGGCTGGAACCTTGGCTTCTGGTCTGCGTACGACCTTGCGGTAGGCCGCTATGGGCTGCGAAACCCTGCGACTGTATCCTATCATAGGTTGCACATCGCACAATTGCGATTCCTGGGCGAATGGGGATCGTCGGATGTTTTGATAGCGGTAGCTCGGCAATGGCAGGCTTATTTGAAATCAACCGTCAACCGCGTTCGCGCATTGGCGCTGAAAATAAGCTTTCGTTCGCTACATAAGGTGCCGCGATGAGGTTAAGGATAAGACTAGTCAGATTTTTGCAGAATCGTTTGCTTACCGATATAGCAGTAGCAAGTTTTATTGTTGCATTTCACTTGAGTTATCGTTATCTCATTGTTCCAAACTATAACTATCAAGGATTTGTTTACGAGCCCAGAGAGCCTACTATTTGGGTAGCTTTCTTGCTCGCCTTCCTGCCTTCCAAAGCATTACCTGTGCACCTACGCAGACCGTCCTCTTTCGTGCTCTGGTTACTCTATCTGTTGGTTTATGTGCCCGCACAGCTTGTGCTAGCGTACACTTTTTCTGGTTTTTCCGAGCATCTTTTTTCTTTCCAGTTAAGCCTCCTCGCATCCATGACGATCGTGTCACTTGTGCCTAGGCTTCCTACCATACCCTTACCCCGCTTCTCAGTACCACCCTGGCTTTTCTGGCTGGGTGTGTTGGGCTATGTAGCATTTGCCTACGGCCTACTTTTTAAAGTTTTCGGTTTTAAAGGGTTTGTGGGTAGCCTGTCTGAAGTATACCAAGTACGACTTGGGGCTCGGGAGGTCTTAGCAGATGCTGGCCGTTGGGTAGGTTATTCAATGCGATGGCTTTCTGAGGCTGTTAACCCCTTTTTGATGGCGGTGGGTATTAGTGAGCGGCGCTGGGAGCTCTTTGTACTTGGGGTTTTAGGTCAGGTACTCATTTTTAGTTTTGACGCGACCAAGTCTACTTTGGGCTCGATTGTATTCGTTATAGGCCTGTTTTATTTGGTTTCTCGATCGTTTGCTTTGTATGCGCGACACCTGGTGGTTGCTTTTTTAGGTCTATTCGCTTTTGTCGCGGCACTAGACAGTTTAATACGCCAGCCAGTTTTCACTGGCCTTTTGCTCAGACGGCTCTTTGCGGTGCCTGGGTTGTTAACCTCGTTTTATTTAGATTATTTCAGCACACACCCCCATTTTTACTGGACACATACTGTTTACGCTCGGCTTTTAGGTTTTACTAATACTGTTTATCCTCAATACGCTAGCCCGGGTTTCTTGATCGGCGATATCTCTTTTCACAATCCTGCTGGCAACGCCAACGTCAACCTTTGGGCAGACGGCTATGCAAACGCTGGGTTGTGGGGTGTGGCTCTTATAACATTGTTATTGTACTTGCTATTGTGGTTTTATGACAGCGTCTCGGCCAGAAAAGATTTGCGAGTGGCACTTCTCTTGATCGCCATGCCTGCTTTTGCGTTAACAAACACTTCGTTGCTAACTTCGCTACTTTCTCACGGTTGGCTGCCGGCTATCTTACTGATGTGGTACTACCCTTCGCTTCGTCGCAACAATCGGGGAAGGCGATGAGTAACGTTCGGTTATGCCACCTCACCACCGTTCACCCTCCTGACGATGTCCGAATCTATCAGAAGGAGGCCCGCAGCCTGGCCCAGGCCGGGTACGACGTAACGCTCGTTGCCCCTGCGCTAAAAGAAGTCCGACTTGAAGGTGTGCGTTGGCTGGCCCTGCGGCCGCCCAAGGGAAGGTTCGACCGCTTTCTGCGCCTGGGAGTTGACGCTTACCGCAATGTGCTTGCTTCCCGAGCCAAGGTTGTTCATATTCACGACCCGGAGCTGATCTTTGTGGGACTGGCGTTGAAGCTTAGCGGCCGGAAGGTAATCTGGGACGTGCACGAAGACCTTCCCTTGCAAGTTTTATCTAAGCCGTGGATTCCTGAATATTTAAGAAGGCTTGCTTCGTGGCTAACCAAGGGCTCTCAGCAGGTTGCAGCACTTGTGTTTGACGCGGTGGTAGCGGCTACTCCGGCAATTGCCAAGCATTTTCCTTCCAGAAAAACCGTCACGATTCATAACTTTCCTCGCCTGGAAGAGCTGGAAGGTCGTGTAACGCCCTATCGAGACCGCCCGCTCCAGGTGCTCTATGCGGGGGGGATTACTTCGATCCGTGGCACCAGGGAGATGGTGGAGGCCATCGGTCGCGTGAAAAGCTCCGTGGAGCTTATACTTGCTGGCTCTTTTGAGTCGGAAGACCTGAAGCAACAGCTCAGTCGAATGCCGGGTTGGAGCAGAACCCGATTCCTAGGGTGGGTGGATCGAGTCGAGCTGGCCAAGCTTTTGGGGCAGGCGAGGGTTGGGCTTGTGTTGTTTGCGCCTGTCCCAAATCACATTGAGGCTCTGCCTAACAAAATTTTTGAGTACATGGCCTCCGCTACGCCTTTTGTGGCTTCGGATTTTCCCATATGGCGGGAGTACGGAGAAGGGGCGGGTTTGTTCGTGGATCCAAAGGATCCAGAGGCAATTGCGGACGCTATCGAGTGGCTTATCAACCACCCAGACGAAGCCGAAAAGATGGGCAGGCGCGGCCGGGAGTTGGTGGAAGAGCGCTATAACTGGGAAGCTGAAGCTAGGAAGCTCTCGAAGCTGTACGAGGAGGTTTTGAAAAAGTGAAGCTGGTGACTGTTCTGGGGGCCAGGCCACAGTTTATCAAGGCGGCTCCGGTTTCACGCTCGCTGAGTGCAACGAACGGCGTTCGGGAGATACTGGTGCACACCGGACAGCATTTTGACGACAACATGAGTAAAGTTTTTTTCGATGAGTTAGGTATTCCAAAACCCAAATACAATCTGGGCGTCGGAGGCGGCACCCACGGGCAGAACACCGGCCGGATGCTCGAGGGCATCGAGCCGGTGCTTCTGTACGAACGCCCTGACTGGGTGCTCGTCTACGGCGATACCGACAGCACCCTAGCTGGTGCCCTGGCGGCGGTGAAGCTCCACATTCCGGTGGCCCACGTGGAGGCCGGCCTGCGCTCCTTCAACCGCCACATGCCCGAGGAGATCAACCGGGTGCTCACCGACCACGCCGCCGACCTGCTCCTCGCCCCCACCCCCACGGCCGTGGAGAACCTGCGCCGGGAGGGGCTGCCCGAGGCGCGCGTGCGCTGGGTAGGCGACGTGATGTACGACGCGGCGCTGCATTTCGGTCGGCTGGCCGACCGCGCCAGCACGGCGCTTGAGCGGCTGGGGCTGGAACCACGCGGTTACGTGCTGGCCACGGTTCACCGCGCCGAAAACACCGACGACCCCGCGCGGCTGGAGGCCGTCTTCGAAGGGCTTTCCCGGGTGGCCGCGGAGCTCCCGGTGGCGTTGCCGCTGCACCCGCGCACGCGCAAGGCGCTCGAGCGGCTCGGCTGGCTCGAGCGCTCCCGTGAGCGGCTGCAGCTCATCGAGCCCGTCGGCTATCTGGACATGGTGGCCCTCGAGAAGAACGCGCGCCTGATCGCCACCGACTCGGGCGGGGTCCAGAAAGAGGCCTACTTTTTCGGCGTGCCCTGCGTCACGCTGCGCGACGAGACCGAGTGGGTCGAGCTCGTCGAGGCCGGCTGGAACCTCCTGGCCCCGCCCCGCGACGCCGAAACGGTGGCCCGTGCGATCCGCGCCCACCTGGACGCCCGCGGCCGGCCCATCGAGGCCTACGGCGACGGCCGCGCGGCGGAGCGGATCGTGACAGAATTGACGGAGCGATGAACATCTGGCTCGTCAACCACTACGCCATCCTGCCCCAGCAGGCGGGAGGAACGCGCCATTACGCCTTGGCCCGCGAGCTAGTGGAACGGGAGCACCAGGTCACCATTGTCGCCTCCAGCTTCGACCACACCACCCGGCAGGAGCTGCACATTTCGGACGGTGCTCCCTCACGGCTAGAGGTCGTGGACGGCATTCGCTTTTTGTGGCTGCGCACGCCGCCTTACGGGGGCAACAGCGCCCGGAGACTGTGGAACACGATGGTCTTCGCCCGCAAGGTGCTGGGCCTGCGCGCGGAAGACCTTGGAGGCCCGCCCGATGTGGTGCTGGGTTCGAGCCCCCACCTCTTCGCAGCCTGGGCCGCAGAGCGCCTCGCCCGGCGCCACCGCGTCCCATTCGTTTTGGAGGTGCGTGACCTCTGGCCCCAGTCGCTCGTCGACCTGGGAAGCTTCTCGGAAGGACACCCCTTCATCCGGTGGCTGGAGCGCATTGAGCGGGGCCTTTACCGCCGCGCCCGTCGCATCATCACCCTCCTCCCCGGCGCCGCAGACCACATCGCCCATAAAGGCGGCCACCCGGGGCGCATCGTCTGGATACCCAACGGCGTGGACCTGCGCCTTCTTCCTCCGCCCTCGCCCCCCGAGCCCCGCGAAAGCCTCACCTTTCTTTACGCGGGGACCCACGGCCTGGCCAACGGCCTGCAGGTCATCCTGGAGGCTGCGGACAGGCTGCGAACCTCGCCCGTAAGTTTCCGCCTGGTTGGCGACGGCCCCGACAAACCCAGGCTGATGGCGCTGGCCGAGAAAAAAGGGTTGACCAACGTCGTGTTCGAGCCGCCGGTTCCCAAGAGCCGGATTCCGGACCTGCTACGGGAGGCCGACGCGTTCTTGATGGTGCTGCGCGACTCACCCGTTTTTCGCTGGGGGGTTAGCCCCAACAAGTTGTTCGACTATATGGCCGCCGCGCGACCGGTAATTTTTTCTGTAAACACTCCCCTGAACCCGGTGGAGTCGGCAGGAGCGGGCGTCACCGTCCCGGCAGAAGACGCCGATGCGCTGGCCGGAGCCGCTCTCAAGCTTTTGACAATGAGCTCTGAAGAGCGCTGGCAGATGGGGCTGAGGGGGCGGAAATACGTAGAGGATAACCATGATTTCGGTCGCCTAGCGTGTAAACTTGAATCGGTGCTTAGAAATGCGGCTAACGACAACTAGAATCGGTCGATCTCTCGTTCTGAAGCGCCTCATCGATGTCTTGGTGTCACTCGCGGCGCTCGCGCTCTTGTCTCCGCTGCTTTTAGTGCTGGCTATTTGGATCCGGATAACTATGGGTGCACCTGTGCTGTTCAGACAAGCGCGGCCGGGCCTGCGCGGCAACCCTTTTATCATGTATAAATTTCGTACCATGACGGACGAGCGCGACCCTCAGGGCAACCTACTGCCCGACGAACAGAGACTGACGAGGCTCGGGCGGTTTTTGCGCAGCACCAGCCTTGACGAGCTGCCCGAGCTAATCAACGTTCTCAAGGGCGATATGAGCCTTGTGGGGCCGCGGCCCTTGTTGATGAAATATCTAGACCGGTACACCCCGGAACAGTTTAGGCGGCATGAAGTGAAGCCTGGTATCACAGGTTGGGCACAAGTGAACGGACGAAATGCCCTTACGTGGGAAGAAAAGTTTAAGTTGGACGTGTGGTACGTGGACAACTGGAACCTATGGCTGGACTTTAAGATCCTGCTAATGACGTTGGTGAAGGTTTTTCGCCGCGAGGGCATCAGCCATGGCTCCCAGGCGACCATGCCCGAGTTCAGGGGGCAGCGTGACTCCTAGTGGGGTCTTTGTCATAGGTGCGGGCGGCCACGGCAAAGTGGTGATTAGCACCTTGCAAGAACGAGGCGTGGAAGTCGTTGGCGTCTTCGACGACGATGTCGCTAAGCGGGGAGGGCGCCTGCTGGGGGTTCCCATCCTCGGCGCGCTCAACCTCTTGCCGGAATACGCGGACAGGGGCCGGTTCATCCTGGCCATCGGCAACAACGACCACCGGGCGAGGCTGGCGGAGCGCCTCTCCTGGCTCGGCTGGGCGACGGCTGTCCATCCAGCTGCCTACGTCCACCCGAGCGCCCGGCTAGAGGCCGGGGTGGTGGTCTTTGCGGGGGCGGTCGTCCAGCCCGAAACCGTGGTAGGAGCTCATAGCATCGTTAACACCGGCGCGACGGTGGACCACGACTGCGAAATCGGTAGCTACGTTCACCTAGCGCCAGGTGTTCATTTGGCCGGTGGTGTGACTGTAGGTAGCCGGGCGATGCTGGGTGTGGGGGCCTCGGTAATCCCGGGCCTGCGGATTGGCGAAGGGGCAGTCGTGGGGGCCGGCTCGTTGGTTCTTCGCGACGTGCCCCCTGGCGAAACGGTGGCGGGCGTGCCAGCGAAGCCGCTAAGAGATAGGGGGGCGTATGACTAAACGATCGAACGAAAAACCCGCGGGCATCCCCATGGCAGCCCCAGACATCTCCGAGGCCGACGTGCAGGCAGTGGCGGAAGTGGTGCGCTCGGGCAGACTGGCGCTGGGACCCAAAACCGTGGCTTTCGAGCAGCTTATGGCGGACTACGTAGGCGTTAAGCACGCCGTCGCCGTCAGCTCTGGCACCGCAGCACTTCACCTTATCGTTCGCGCGCTGGGTATAGGCCCCGGTGACGAGGTCCTGGTGCCGTCGTTTACCTTCGCCGCCAGCGTGAACGCCATTTTGTATGAGCGGGCGACTCCGGTGTTCGTGGATATAGAACCGGAGACTTATAACTTAGACCCGGAAGATTTAGAGCGGAAGATGACAAAGCGTACCAAGGCTATTATGGCTGTGGATATTTTCGGCCATCCGGCGGAGTGGGATGAAATTTTGCGCATCGCGGATAAGTATGGACTCAAGGTGATTGACGACTCCTGCGAGGCCTTGGGGGCGGAGTACAAAGGGCGCAAGATCGGACAGTTTGGCGATGCCGCGGCCTTTGCTTTTTACCCCAACAAGCAAATGACTACTGGAGAGGGCGGGGTGATCGTTACCAACAACGACGAGATTGCCCGTCTGGCCCGCTCAATGCGAAACCAGGGTCGGGGGGAGATGGGCACGTGGCTCTTACACGAACGCCTGGGGTACAACTACCGCCTGGACGAGATGTCGGCCGCGCTAGGCTTGTCACAGCTTTCCAGAATCGAAGAGTTTTTAAACAAAAGAGAAAACGTTGCGTCCATGTATAGCAGTGCGCTTTCTAGCATTCCCAGCGTTCGGACTCCAGCGGTCAAACCCCATGTGCGAATGAGTTGGTTCGTGTACGTGGTAACGCTTGAGCCGGGGCTCAATAGAGACGCTGTCTCAGGCGAGCTAGAAAAGCGTGGGATTCCTACCCGAGGCTATTTTTCACCGATTCACAGACAGCCGTACATTAAACAATTTATAGGAAAAACCGAGCCGCTTCCCGTCACCGAGTCTGTAGCCGATAGGACCCTTGCCCTTCCGTTTTTCAACAACTTGACCAAGAGGCAGGTGCAGGCCGTAGCCAGCGCGCTTGCAAAAGCTGTTTCGGTTGCCGGCTAGATGACCACTTTTTGTATTTGCATGGGGCTATGCTGAGTGCGATGACAGGCCGCACCGTCCTTAAGTTCATTACAGACGTACTGCTATGGTCCGCTGCGGCGCTCCTCACCTTCATGCTGCGCCTCGAGGATCCCTGGCCGCGCTATGCCCAGGCTGCCCTCATCTACACGCTCGGCGGCTTGCCCATCAAGATACTGCTCGAGGCCTCCTTTGGTCTACATTTGCAGTCCTGGCGGCGCGCGGGTGTCCGTGACCTTTACAGCCTCATGAAGGCCGTCTTCTTCGGGACCGTGTTGCTCTCGGCCCTGGCCTTCTTTCTCCGTCCCGACCAGCCCATTCCGCGCAGCGTTCCCCTCATCGAGGGTGGCTTGGCGCTGCTCCTTTTGGGCGGGGCACGCCTCGCTGGCAGGATACTCTTTGAGCGCGCTCAGCTCGCCCGGTCGCAACCGCCTCATTCCGGCTCCAGACGCGTGCTGATCATTGGGGCGGGGGAGGCCGGCACCATGCTGGCACGCGAAATGCTGCGCCACCCGGAGTCGGGGCTCGTTCCCATCGGCTTCCTGGACGATGATCCCAGCAAGCAACGTCAGCGCTTCGTGGGCCTGCAGGTACTCGGGAATATCGAGGACTTGCCGCGGGTAGCCCTCAAAGCGCACGCCGACGAAGTGCTCATCGCCATCCCCTCGGCGCCGGGCAAGGTTGTTCGCCGGGTCGTGGAGCTCGCCCAACGGACGGGGCTGCGTCACCGTATCGTACCTGGGATCTACGAGATCCTCTCGGGCAAGGTGGCCATTTCTCAGATCCGCGACGTGGACGTGGAGGACCTTCTGCGCCGCAACCCGGTGCAGCTCGACACCTCGGAGATTGCCGGCTACCTGGAGGGACGGGTGGTGCTGATTACGGGAGCCGGCGGCTCGATCGGCTCGGAGATTGTGCGCCAAGTAGCGCGTTTCCGCCCCCGCCGCATTCTTTTGCTGGGCCGGGGGGAGAATAGCCTCTACCAGATCGAGCGAGAGCTCGATCGCACCTGGCCCGAGCTAGACTGGCGCACCATCGTAGCGGACGTGCGCGACCGCGAGAAGATGCAACACGTCTTTGCCACCTACGCCCCCAAGGTTGTCTTCCACGCGGCCGCCCACAAGCACGTGCCCATGATGGAGGCCAACCCCGACGAGGCGGTCTTCAACAACGTCGGGGGGACCAAGAACGTCGTGGAGCTCGCGCTCGAGCATGGCGTAGAGCGCTTCGTGAACATCTCCACCGACAAGGCCGTCAACCCTACCTCGATCATGGGGGCCTCCAAACGCGTGGCCGAGTACCTGGTGCAGTGGGCCGCCCAGCGGGTGGGGCCAGGGCAGGCCTTCGTCTCGGTGCGCTTCGGTAACGTGCTGGGCAGCCGGGGTAGCGTGATTCCGCTGTTCAAGGAACAAATCGCCAGTGGTGGGCCCGTGACGGTGACCCACCGGGAGATGACACGCTACTTCATGACTATCCCCGAGGCAGCGCAGCTCGTCTTGCAGGCGGGCGGCCTCGGGGACAACGGGGCGGTCTACGTGCTCGACATGGGCGAGCCGGTGCGCATCGCTGATCTCGCCCGCGACCTTATCCGTCTGTCGGGGCTCGAGCCTGGGGTAGACATCGAGATCGTCTTTACCGGAATCCGCCCCGGGGAAAAGCTTTTCGAAGAACTCCTCACGGCTGAGGAGGGCACTGAGGCCTCAAAGCACCAGCAGATCTTCATCGCCCGCACTTCGCTGGCCGACCTCGACCAGCACCTCGAGCTCCTCTCGGAGCTCTTCGCCGCCGCTCGCTCCCGCGACCCCAAGCGCATCCGCGCCGCCTTCAAGCGACTGGTGCCCACCTACACCGAGGCGGCCCCCACCTGACCCTGTTTTGGCTTCTGAAGCGTGTACCTTAAGGTATGCGCGACTGGAAAAGGACCTCATGGTGGGCTGCCGTCTTGCTGCTCCTGACCGCGGCGGCGCTGGCCAAGCAGGTCACCACCCATGACTTCTTTCGCGTCACCCAGACGAATTCGCGCTCGGCGAGCACGCCTGGGGCCTGGCGCTACACCGTAGCCCCACGCACCCAGGAGGCTCGGGCCTACTGGGACGCGGCGGTAGAGGACTGGCGCCGGGCGCTCAAGATTGGCCTGCGCGTCAAGCTGGGTGCTTTCGAGGTCGTGCCCACGGAGAAAGGTCTCAGGATGGTCCCCCTGTGCGAGGAGGTGCACCCCGGCTGCTTCACGCGCCCCAGCCTCCGGCCCGGTCTCCAGGGTTGGAAGATGGATCTGGTGCTTCTCGATCTCCATAACGCTCTCGACCTCGCCCTCGGCGACGCCAAGAAGCACGCGAAGCCCTACCCGGCCACAGTCACCCTATCCAAGTTCCTCCGCTTCACCGTGTACCCCGACGGCCGCGTGGAGCTCGCGCCCAGCGGCTGGAAGCCCTAGGGTGGCTGGCTCGATGCCGTCAACCGTGCGGCCGGCCCGCGCATCGCCCACAACCCCCACCCCAACCCCCCATGGGAGGGAGAAAAACGGCTGCTTCAAGCAATGCGGCAAGCGAAGCGGTTCGGCCTAGGGCAACACCGAACCCCCGGGGGATGTGGCGGTTGCCGGAGGGGGGCTTGCTGCGGGGGGAGTGGGAGGCGGGTTGTGGGATCTGGGTTTTGCGATGCAGAAGCTAAACCTTCGGCTTCGTCGGCGCCCACGATCCGCTCCCCAACCCTCCCCTCGGGGAGGGGGTTTTCTTTTGGCGCGATCAAGCTTAAGGGTTCAACGGTCGCAAAGAGGCAGAAACCACAAACCTCAGGCTACAAGCAACAGGCCTTATCGGTTGCCACGCACCACGAACCGCGTGCTGCACCCGACCTCCCCCTTCGGGGGAGATGGCGGCGCAGCCGCCAGTGGGGGGTTGTTTGGTCGGATGAGAATACGGGTGCACGAGGTGGGAGGGTCACGAAATACGACCGGACTTTCAGGCCTTGCAACGCCAACTACCCCCACCCCAACCCTCCCCCAGAGGAGGGAGAAAAGGAGGGTCGCATAATGCCAGAGCAGCTCGGCTGTGGAAGGGGCAGGCCTCCCCCTTATGGGAGGGGCCGCAGGGCGAGGGGGTCTGCTGCGGTGGGGAGTGGGAAGTAGGTTGTGGGATGGGAGTTTGCGGTGTAAAAGGCGAAGTTTTGGCTTTTGCCGTGCGCACAACCCCCACCCCAACCCTCCCCCAGGGGAGGGCGTCTTACTACGCTGCGACCAGAGCAAAGCTTTTGTCGTGGAAAAACAAGAAGCACCACAGGCAGGCTTCTTTTTCGGCACGCACCACGCATCGGGTACCGCCTTTCCTGCCTCCCCTACGGGAGGGCGTCTTATTGCACGGCAACCCGACCGAAGCCCTAATCGTCTGAACAAGACAAAAACCGCAGGCCACGAGGTACGAGTGGATCCCCACAGCACATAAGCTGCAAGCCGCAAGCAGATTTCCATGGGCTGCTTGCCGCAAGCTTTCTCCCGTCACGCACCGCGCAGCGCGCTTTCCCGTCTCGCCGGGGCGGTAGAATGCCCGCATGTCCGGTAGTCTGCGCGTCTTCGTGCTGTTTACCCTCGCCTACTTCCTCTCCTACTTCTTCCGCTCTGCCAACGCGGTCATCGCTCCCGACCTGACCCAGGAGTTGGGCCTCGACGCGGCCACGCTGGGGTTGATGACCAGTCTGTTTTACCTGGCCTTCGCCACCGTGCAGCTCCCGTTGGGCGCGGGGCTCGACCGCTGGGGGCCACGCTGGGTCACGCCGGGGCTGATGCTCGTGGGGGCGGCGGGTAGCTGGGTATTCGCGGCCGCGCACACGGTGACGGGGTTGATGCTGGGCCGGTTGCTGCTGGGGGTGGAGATGGCGGGCATCCTCATGGGGGCCTACAAGGCCTTCAGCCGCTGGTTCCCCGCCGGGCGCTTCGCCACCGTAGCGGGCTGGCTGGTGGGGTTCGGGAGCGCCGGGGCCCTGGCCTCGGGTACGCCGCTCGCCTGGCTGGCCGAGCAGCTGGGCTGGCGCAGCGTCTTCTTTTGGGGCGGTTGGGTGATCCTCGCTTCGGCGCTGGCCATCCTCCTGGGCGTGCGCAACACCCCCGAGGGCGACCGGCTCGAGCCCGGAGCGCGCACCGGCGGCCTGCGGGAGGTACTCTCGAGCCCCGTCTTCTGGAGCATGGCGGGGATGAACCTCTTCGTGGTGGGCGCCTTCCTGGGCATCCAGACGCTCTGGGCCGGGCCCTACCTCTACCAGGTGCACGGCATGGACCCGATCGCCGTGGGCAACCTGCTCTTGTCGCTCAGCTTCGGGGCGCTGGTGGGCTTCCTCAGCACCGGCTGGATCGCTGACCGGGTGGGCGTGCCCCCGACGATCCTGGCGTTGGGCGCCGGTTTCGTGAGCCTCGTGGGGGTGCTCGCCTGGGGAGCGGGCGGCCTGGGGGCCTGGGCGCTGGGGGGGCTGCTCTTCGCCCTCGGCTACACGGGAACGGTGGGGGTGATCCTGCTCGCCTACGCGCGGCTCGTCTTCCCCATCGAGCTCACCGGCCGGGCCACGACCGCGGTGAACCTGTTCG
>JALSQD010000036.1 GCA_026985615.1 Thermaceae bacterium
TGAACAAAACTAAAAACCATCTTCGAAGCATGGTGCTTAAACCCTCCTCACCACCGCCTTCGCCACCCCGAAGATCCGCTCGCCGTCCTCGAGCTCCCGCGGGGGGTGGGCGGGGTTGTCGCTGACCAGGAGCCAGGCATCGCCCACGCGCTGGAGGCGTTTGACGATCAGCCCGTCGTCGGGTACGTGAACGGCGACGATCTTCCCGCTCTCGGGCTCGCCGTCGCGCACGAAGAGCACGATGTCCCCCTCGGAGAGGGTTGGCTCCATCAAGTCACCGCGCACGCGCACGGCAAAGAGGTCACGGCGGTCGTAGCCGCTGATCTCGGGGAGAACGACCTCGATCTGCTCGCCGGTGTCGGTCCAGGAGGGGAGGCCCGCCCCTGCATCCACGATGGGGATGATGTGGGTTTTGACCGGCAGGGCGTGGTCGCGGAGGATTTGCTCCTCGCGGAGACCAGGGAGCTCGATGCCGGTGGCTTTATAGAACTCCTCGGGGGTCCACTTAAGGGCGCGGCGAAGGGCCTCTAGACGCTGCCAGGGCCAGCGGGAGATGTCGATGGACCCCTTTTCTACCTTGGCAATGGCCTGCTGGCTAAGGCTTAGCTTCGCCGCCAGGTCGTCCTGACTAAGTCCGAGCTCCTTGCGTCTCACCCTTATAGCGAAGCCTACATCGGCTCGACTCTTGGCCGTGTTCAAATCCGACACTAGCATGGTCCTCCTACAACCGGAATAGTAGCACCCAGGTAGTACGGATGGGTTGACAAAACAACCGAGGGTGTACAACTATGGGAGTGAGTCAGTAGTACATTGGCTCGCGGACCTTGAAAACTGGGCTACGACAGAGCTTCCGACCTACAGGTACAACTATAGGTGTTGTCCCCACCCAAGAGAGGAGGATCGAATCATAGCAGAAGCTTAAGTCCACAACCCGAAAGGAGGTGGTCCTTGACCCACGTAGGCAAGCGCCTGCGCGAGCTACGCATTCGCGCTGGTCTAAAGCGCGAGGAACTCGCCACGGCCGCCGGGGTCGGCTACGGCACGATCGCCATGATCGAGGCCGGTCGGGCGCGGAACCCCAAGCTCGACACGATCCGCCGGTTGGCCCGGGCGATCGGCGAGAAGACCGGAAAAGGCGAGCTCGAAGTCCTCGGGGAGCTCATCGGGGAGGCTGAGTATGCCCGCTAACCTCGCCCTTCCGACCGAAGACGACATCCGCCGGGTGGTGCGCGAGGAGCTCGCGGCCATCACCGCCAAGCTCGACGAGCTGGGGCTTAAACCCCGCGAGCTTCTCGTCATTCGCACCCGGCGGGAGGCCGCCCGCTACCTCGGCTTCACCCGCGAGATGTTCGCCGAGGCCGAGGAGCGCGGCTTCATCCGCCCGCTGCCCTTCCTGATCCGCAACACGTCGGCGTACCCCGCCGACGCCCTGGTCGAGGGCGGCAGGGCATACCTCGAATGGCTTCAAGGCCGCAACGGGGGAGAGGCCCCCGAATCCAAAGCGGCGGCCGGGGTGAGGGCCCCGGCCAGAAAGGAGTGATCCGCGGTGATTGCGGACAAAAACAGGGTACCACGGTTTGAACTCGACTTGGAGGACGCGGCAGCCGTAGCAAACGATTTGCGCGAGTACAGCTACGTTAACCGGCTCACGCCAAGAGCAGCGTCGGTGTACAGCGAGGTCAACCGTTGGCTCGAGGCCAACGGATGGGAGCGCGACGGCAACGGCTGGTGGCGCGGCCCGAGGAAGGAGGTGGCGCGGTGATCCGCGACCTCCCTCCCCTTGCCCAATGGAGACACGTCGTCACCTGCCCCGTCTGCGGCGGTGACGGCACGGTGGAGCTCCCCCTCTCCGAGGACCCGGCCGACTCCCGGGATTACCGGTGCCCGATCTGCGAGGGCATCGGCCGGGTGTGGGTCCTGGTCTACGAAATCGAGGGGCTTCCGGGCCGGCGCCTGACCTGGGAAGTCGAGGGCCCGGCTTACGAGGAGGTGGAGCATGCCTAACGCCCTCGGCTGGACCATCCGCGAGAAGCTGGTCGGCTACGAGGTCCTGATCTGGGACGGGCCCGTCGTGCTCTACAAGGAGCACACGCGGACCCGTGCCCAGGCCGCCAGGCTCGCCGAGCACTGGCGGAAGAAGCTCCTGCCGGAGGCCTTCCGGCGGGAGGAGAAGGAGGTGGAGGCGTGATCGCCCGCGGCCTCGCCCTCCTCGCCGAGCTCAAGGCGCGGCAGCCAGACCGCGTGGCCCGGACCGACCGCAAGCACCTGGCCCGGGCCCTAGAGGCCCGGCGCCAGGCTCCCTCCGAGGCCGACCGAATCGCCGAGCGGCTGAGGGGCCTCGGCTACGAGGTGGCCTACGGCTGGGACCCCGATCTCGGGGATTACGCCGAGGCGCGGGTTGATGGCCGTGTGGTGGCCCAGGCCAACCGGTGCGGCTCGGTGGAGGCGTGCCTGCGGCAGGTGGCGGGGGAGCTGGGGGTGAAGGTGTGATCCACCTCTGGCTCGCTACCTTGCTCTGGTTCGTAGCTGGATTCGTTGGATTCTTCGTTGCCGCCCTGCTCTGCGCGGCGGGGCGTAGCGAGGAAGCCCTCGAGGCCCGTGAGCGGGCGGGCCTCGAGCTGGAGTTGGACCCGCTCATAACCGAGGAGCCCGCACCCCGTAAGGCGGAGTAGCCACAGGGGCGAGCTCAGAAAGGAGAGCACCATGAAGCTCAAACCACAGGTAGGCGGAAACGGTGGAGAGATCGTTCAAGTGGAGCCAGGAACCTACGAGGCGGTCCTCGAGGAGGTCCGCGGCTACAGGGGCAAGCGGTACAAGTCCGAGGAATACGAACCGAAGCTCGTCTTCATCTGGAACCTCGGCGAGGACGAGGATGGCAACCCCATCCTCCGCGACAGCACCGACACCATCCGCATTATGGCCAGCGGCCCGACCAAAGATGCGGCGGTGCGCGCCCTTATCGACAAAATCATTGCCCAAGGGGGGTTGCGATGACCCTTACCCAGATAGCTTGGTTGCTGCTCGGCATTATAGCCATCGCCGCAGCGCTCTGGCTGGATGTGCGGAGAGAGGGGTGGCCATGATCGTCTACCGCACCAATCGGACCTGCCACTCCTGCGGCGAGGGTGGTCGGTGGTTGGAGGAGGACAAGAAATGAGCTCCATCACCGTCGCTTACGTCATCCGCATTGCCACGCTAGCATCGTTGTACCGCTTTTGCGTTGAGCACGAGCGCATGGACGAGTGGCCGCGCTACGCCAAAATGGCGCTCAACGTCCGTCACCCGCGCTCGGTAGCCTCGCTTCTCAACTGGACGTACTCCAACGATGCGGTAACCGCACCGAGCAATGGGGATTTTCGCAACGCCCTTTTCATCCTCAACGACCGGCGCAATAAAGTCTCTGCCACGCCTACGGCCTACGTCAACGAGGACGCGCTGGCATGGCACGTTTACATCGAAGACTGCCAGCTCACGGCGCGTCCAATTTGGTACAAACCCCCAGGTCGCACTCTGGGCATGTACCTGGGCGCGGACCCTGTAGCCGACGTGCTCGACTACTACGAGCGGCGCGGGCGGCAAGTACTCCGCGCCCTTGAAGACCAGCTCAAGGAGTGGGAGTCGAAAAATGACCACCATCACCGGTAACCCGCCCTGGCCACCACAGCAGCCCCAGGCCAACCGCCGGCCCACGCTGCTGCCCATGCGGGCCTGGAGGTTGCACATCATCCCTGGGGACAGCCCGACCCTAATCCGGGCGCGAACCTACGAGGATCTGAACCGGGAGGTGCAGGCAGTACTCGAGCACCGTCGCATGTCCGTGCCCGTTGAGTACTACGGCTCGCCCTGGATCCGCTGGATGCAGCGCGCGTTTTGGGGTGATGCCAGAGCCGCCAGCCTCGGCGACTGGCGGCTGGTCGAGGTCTGCGCGGCCTGCGCAGGCGCGCGCTGGTGTGCAGCGAACAAAATCCCGATAACGGGGATTAACGAGAATTCGGGACGCGGGGCCGGGACGGGAAGGGACCCATCCCGGCGTGCCGCTATGCGCGGGCAGGGGAGGGGGCCCGCTGCGTTTTTTTCAAACCCAGACCACGACGGGGGCCTCCAGGGCCCCCTAGTTCATGGAGGTGTCCGATGGGAGAACTCATCAAGCAAGACGATCGAGAGCAGCAGCAGCATACCGAGCTGGCCCAGGCCGGCGACATCATCACGCCCGACGCGCCGGTCATGCTCGACCCGTACGCGGCCGGAGCGGTACCGCTTGGGGGCCAGCTCGACGCCCTGGCGACCATCAGCGCCGGGCGCAAGGTCAAGCGCGGCAACGGCTACGTGCCGCAGGTCTCGCGCGACGGCACCATCTACGTCCACGACCCTGAGGGTCGGGCCCCAGGCCTGGCCGAGGCCCTGGCCGAGCACGATCACAAGCGCCTCATCATAGCGTTCCCCGGGCATGACTGGAGGCAGTTTGTCCAGCAGCGCTTCGCGCGCTACTCGGCGACCCGGCTCGAGGGGTACGGCGACCATGAGCAGTTCACGGTCATCGGTCCCAAGGGCGAGCGGACGGTGTACCCAGCGGGGACGCGGGAGTACGAGCTGGAGGTCAAAAACAGCAAAAACGCAGTCTCCGTCTACTTTTTCCTGGCCCGCTGGGCAGGTGACGGCCCCGACGCGGCCCCGCAGATCTACTGGCCAGACGGGTTTGGCGTTTACCGGCTGCGCTTCACGAGCCGCAACAGTCTGCGCAACCTGCTTGACACCATTCGCAAACTGCAGGGGCTGACGGCCGGCCGCATCGCGGGCGTGCCGATCGAGCTGCGGCTGGTCTACCGTGAGGTGGCCGATACGACTGGAGTGCGGCGCACGGTGCCAGTCTGGACGTTCACACTACGCCCCCCTGGCCAGCTGGCACTCACCAACGAGACGTTCCGGGTCATCGTCCAACGCGGCCTCGAGGCGGGCGAGTCACTCAAGCTCGAGGCGCTCGAGCCTCCGACCGAGACCCTCGAGGACATGGAGCAGGCCCTCCTGCGCGGCGAGCTGCTCGAGGAGTCTGTGCCGGTGGAGGCCGGGCGCGGGCGGGCGCGCAAGGCCCACGCGATGGACGCAGAGTTCGAGCGCCTTGGACGCGAGCCAGAACAGCCTGCCGTGCTCGAGCCGGATGAGGGGGCGCTCGAGCAGCTCTCCACCGGCTACGTGCCCGAGGCCTGGACCCGCAACTGGTTTGCGGCCGTTGAGGGCACGCCCTACCGCGAGGATGAGGCTCGCGCCTGGCTGATCGGCCGCCTGACCGACGGCCAGTACGACAGCCTGGCCGCGGTCATTGAGGCGGGCGAGGATGCGGCGCAGGAGGTCTACAACAAGACGCTCGAGGCGGTCGAGACCTACCGGCGCCTGACGGCCAACATCACCGCCATCGCAGGCGAGCACGCGGTCTACAAGGCGGCCGCGCTCGACTGCCTGCGCGGCGGCAAACCCTATGACCTGGGCTTGCTCGAGCAGTGCCTGGAGCAGCTCGAGAGCCTGAAGCGCACCCACGCGGAGGTGGACGATGCCGACCAGCCCCCACTCCTCCAGTGAGCCGTCCGCGCTCGACCGGCGGCGGCTCGAGTACGAGCGCCAGGAGGTTAAGCGAGCGCTAAGCCTGCTGCGCGCCCAGCTGTCCACCGACCAGTACGTGGACGACATGCTCAACCCATCGGAGCTCCTGGCCATCCGCCAGGCGCTCTTGGCTGAGCTGGATCGGCTGCGTGAGATCAGTCGGATGTTCGCCCGCGCAGAGGCTCGGGTGCCGACGGACGACGAACTGAAAAAGGCCCTCGGGATCTAGGGTGTGAGGGGTGTGACCATGAAAAATTGGAGCATCACCGACGTCGACATCCGCCATGCCCTGAACGAGCTCGAGCGCAGGGGGCCCCGCGGCCTCCCGCGCTCTGAGCTTGCGGCTCACTTCGGGTCGGATCGCAAGGGGCGGGCGGTCATGGCCGCCATCGTGGAGCGCGGCATCGCGGCCATCGTGACCACCAACAACCCAATCGGCAGTGGCCAGGTCTACCGCCTGGCCCAGGGCGACGCCGACGTCGAACGAGAGGACCGCGAGCTGCTGAGCCGGATAGCGCGCCTCGAGCGGCGCCGCGCCGGCCTCCGGCAGGCATGGGAGGCGGGAGGCGTGCGCGAGGTGCAACCGAGCCTGATGGAGGCGGAGCAATGAGTGTCGAAGCGATCACGTGGGCCATGCACATGGCCGAGGTTGGCGCGGTGCCGTCGCCAACGGCCGCGCACGTGCTCATCGTGCTTGCCGACTACGCCGACGGCGACAACGTCGCCTGGCCAGGACAGCGGAACATCGCGGCCAGGGTCATGAGGTCAGAGCGGCAGGTGCGCCGCGCACTGGACGAGCTTGAGGGGGCCGGACTCATCACATCCGAAGCCCGTCGTAGAGCCGACGGCTCGCGCACATCGAATGCCTATAAGCTGCATGTCAAGCTCGCTTTCCAGCAACCGGACACCCATGACCGGTTGCGACATTCAGTCGACCGCGCTCAACCGGACACCCATGACCGGGGGCCCCGGTCACCCATGTCCGGACATGAACCACCAATAGAACCGTCAGTTAAAAACACCACCCCCCCTACCCCCCAGATGCCCGGTAGCGAAACGCGCGAGGGGGATGGTGAGGGAGAGGCTCGAGCCAAAACCAAACCCATGCCCTCCGGTCGCGACCTGGCAGCCCGCTACGCCCAGCGAGCCGAGGAGGTGCGACTGGCGCTGTCGGAGCCAGACGTGGACCTCTACGTCCGGTTCCGCGGCGCGCTGCGCGATCGCATGAGCAGCGAGCACGCCTACCGGCGCTGGTTGGCCGAGGCGGTCTGGCCAGAGTTGCGGCGCTTGGGGCCGCGCGCGTTCCGCACTGCGGTGGCCGAGGCGGCGCCGCGTCTGGTCGACCCGGCCGTCAGGCACCCCACTGCCTGGCTGCTCAAGCGACTACAGTCGGCCGAGGCACAAGCTGAGCGCCGCTGGAACGTCAGCCAGATGTGGGCTGGGCTGGAATACCGCCCAGTGGATGACGACGGTCGCCCGGTGCTAGACCCGGTAACCGAGGAGGAGCGCGACGAGCTGCTGTCTCGCGGCCTGGCCCGCTGGATTGCGGAGGCTGCGTCATGAGGGTGCCGCCGCACGACCAGGCGGCCGAGCGCGAGCTGCTGGGCTCGGCCCTGGTAGACCCCGAGGTGCTCGACGTCGTCGACCTGCCGCCGGGGGCCTACTACATCACCTCGCACCGCAAAATCTGGACGGTCATGCGGGAGCTCCACGCCCAGGGGCGGCCAGTGGACCTGGTCACCGTCACCGAGCGCCTCCAGCATGAGGGCTGGCTGGACGAGGTCGGGGGCACGACATACCTGGTCGGCCTCAGCGAGCGCGCCGGGACCGCGGCCCACGCGCGTTACTATGCCGAAATCGTGCGCCGCAAGTGGGCGGCGCGCCGGCTGATACACGTCGCCGGCGAGGCCATCAGCGCGGCCTACGACGCCGACGAGCCGTTGGAGGTGGCGGGCCAGCTCGAGCTTGCCCTCATCGAGCTCGACCGCGGCGATGCTGAGGAGCCCCCAACCCTCGCGGACGCGGCCGCCGAGGCCTACGAGCACTGGCGCGCGGTGCGCGACGGCGATGCCCCGGCGCCGCTCACCCTAGGGATACCCGGGCTCGAGCGGGCGGTCTTCCTCGAGCCCGGCGACCTGATGATGCTGCTCGCCTCGACTGGCGTCGGCAAGTCGGTTTTTTCCCTCCAAGTGGCTCAGCACGCCGCCCGCAACGGCTGGCCCACGGTCTACTACAGCCTTGAGATGGTCGCCCGCCAGCACGGTGAACGTGCCCTGGCACAACTGGCTGGCGTGCAGACGATGCGGGCCCGCACGGGCCATCTGGCACCAGCCGAGGAGCAGAGCGTGCAGCGCGTGCTAAAGCAGATTGCCGCATTGCCCATGTGGCTTGAGCATCGGCTCGACACCATCGAGGCCATCAGCGCCGACCTTCGCCGCCGTGTGCGCAAGGCCGGCGTACGCTTTGCGATCGTCGACTACTTGGGGCTGATGGAGAGCAGCAAAAAAGATGAGCGCAACTACCTCAAGCTGCAACGACTAACGGCTGAGCTCAAGCGCCTTGCTGTGACGTTACGGGTGCCCATCCTGGTCGTGCACCAGCTAAACCGCGAGGCCGAGACTGAGAAACCGACGATGAAAAACATCGCCGACAGCTATGGTGCTACCCGCAACGCGGACGTGGTGGCGGCCATCTGGCGGCCGCGGCTCGGCGAGGATGGGCAGATGAGCACTGAGGCCCATTTCATTATCATGAAAAACCGCTCCGGGCAGCAGGGCGAGTACGTGATCAACTACGACCCGCGGACCGTGCGGTTTGGAGGTGCAGCATGATCGGCGCGGCAATATGGCTCAGCGCTTACGCGCTGCTTACCATCCTGGCCTGGACCCTGATCTACGTCGCTCTGCGCGGCATCGTCAGCCTGCGTGAGATCGTGCTGGTGGCCATCGGGTCGGCCATCGGTGCCTGGCTGATCCTGTGGCTGATGTGGGCGGTAGCGGGGTGGTTGGCATGACGCCGGATCGCATTTGCGGCCAGCGCGCGGGTAGCTACATGCCCGCCCTGGACGTTGTGGAGCTGGCCGGTGTGACGCCGTCAACGTTGTATGTCTGGCTCCGGCACCGCGACTACCGGCGGTGCCCCTACTCGCGCGTCGTGCGTGGTGTGCTCTATGTGTGCCTCGATATCGCCGACGAGTACCTGGCCGGTGATGGGGTACCGCGGCAGCGACCGCCCGACGGCTGGATCACCAAAACAAAGGCGGTCCGCCTAAGCGGCCGATCCCACAACTGGTGGGACCGGCATATCCGCAGCGGCGATGTACGGGCCGTGCGCTACCAGCGCCTCATCTGGGTACATCCTGACGACGTGCGCCGAGCAGCTGATGAGCGCAAGGCTAGCCAGCCGCCGCCCGGGTGGGTGCTACTCTCCAGGCTCGCCGAGCGGTACGGCGTCAGCGACGCAACAATGCGCCGCCGTGCGCAGCGCGCCGGCATACGCTGGCGGCACTATGCCCATCCGGCTACCGGCCAATTGGCGGCGTACATCCACGAGGCCGATGTCGACCGGGTGGTCTACGGCCACGCCGTGCGCCTGGTGCCGCCAGACGGATGGGTGCCCTATACGCGGCTGGCCACGGAGATGGGTATCGACCCGCAGGTGGTCTGGGGCTGGATGCGACGCCACGGTTACCGCATCGTCATGGCGCGCGAGCCCGGACGGCCGCGGACTGGCTGGTGCTCACCGGAGGCGTGGGAGGCGTATAAGCGGGCGAGTTACAAGCTTGCGGGGCGGGGGAGGGCGTCGTGATCCGCATCACCCTACCCTGGCCCCCATCGGTCAACCGCTACTGGCGCCATGATCG
This sequence comes from Thermaceae bacterium, assembly GCA_026985615.1. Classification (GTDB taxonomy): domain Bacteria; phylum Deinococcota; class Deinococci; order Deinococcales; family Marinithermaceae; genus Oceanithermus. Next base: position 9,458 of record JALSQD010000036.1, read on the forward strand.
CGGCCGCACCCACATCAGCGCCGAGGGGCGTCGGTACCGCGCGGACGTGTGGGCGATCGTGGCCGAGCGCGGCACCAACGGCCTGCCATTTCGCGGCCCGGTGCGCGTGGTGATCCGCGCTTATCCGCCGGATCGGCGGCGGCGGGACGTGGACAACCTCGGGAAGGCGATCCTCGATGCCCTGGAGTTCGCCGGGGTGCTCGAGGACGACCACCAGGTGGCGGACCTCAGGATCGTGCGGGAGGAGCCGGTGCGCGGCGGCCGCATCGATGTCGAGGTAGAGGAGGCCACATGACCGCCGAGGAGCGCAAACTCGCTGAAGCCTGGTACCAGGCCCTCCGTGCCTGGAAGACCAGGACCCTCACCGACACCATCCCGCGCGGCCCCCGGCGCACCCCCGGCGGCCCACCGGCCCGGGTGGTCTGGGGGTGCCCGGTCTGTCGCTCGACCCGTGCGGCGGAGTGGGACGAGCGGATCCTCGAGGCCCGCGCTCGCGGCGAGGACCTCACTCCGGTGGTGCGCGAGATCGCCCGCGCCCTCCGTGTGCGTGAGGCGGTGGTGTGGTCGCACGCCCGCGACCACCTCGATCCCGAGCCGCCCCGCCCGCTGATCGGTTCCTGGGCCCACAACCGGCGCGTCCGCCTCGGCGAGCACCTCCTAACCCCGGCCGGGTGGATCCCGGTCGAGCGGGTGCTTGCGGCGATCCGGGAGGCGCCGGAGGAGTATCGGATGTTGTTGGATCAGGTGAGGTTTGGGAAGGGCAGGAGTTCCTTGCTAAAGGGGGATGGGCATTTTCACAACGCTGAAAGCCGGCGATTGGCCGAGGCGGTCATTTGGTTGGCCAATAAGCTCTCTCAGCGGGTATCTTCAACTTGTGGATAGGCGTGTGCTTGCGTGGGTGCGGGTTTGTAGCGCCTTGCTGGTACCTGGAGATACTCAAGGTACCACGGCCACGGTTTGGGTTATTAGCGAGGGTGATTTTGGCGACGGCAGGATGTTCCTGAAACGTAGCGTGGTAGATCATCAGAACTTCGCGAAAGAAGTTGCGGAAGCTGCCATTAACGGACGGTTGGAGGAGCTTGAGCGCGCGCAAGGTCTTTACCGGTTTTCAGAGTTGCAGCGCTGGGGGCAAGGTGAATCATGCGAACTCTATGCTGTTGTAGCCAGGGATGACGGGAAGCTTGAGCTCGTTGCACCATTGGACGTAGAAGGTGTGTGGGCAATGGCTTCTCCGCCTAAGACAATTTAGGCAACACTATCCCGCACTTTCTGCTATAATTTCCCTAGGATAGGCAAACCCCTGCCCGACGGCGGGGGGTTTTGCTTTTGGGGCGGGGTGGAGCAGAGGCAGCTCGCCGGGCTCATAACCCGGAGGTCGCGGGTTCGATTCCCGCCCCCGCAACCACCGAATCATCCGAAGTACTGCTTCACTTACCCGAAACATGGTTGGCTACAGTGCCAAGTGCCGGGCCTGCAACAGCCCGCACCGGGAAGAGATCGACGCCCGCCTCCTCGAGGGCTGGTCCACCCGCAAGGTTGCGGCCTGGCTCGCCGAAGTCTACGGCGAGAAGATCAGCCCGGCGGGCCTGCACCGGCATCGATCGGCCCATCTGAACGTCCTCGAGGAGGCCAAGGAGCGCCTTGAGTCCGTGCGTCCCAAGTTCGAGGCCGCGGTCGAGAAGACCCTGGATGAGATTCGGACTTTGGACGAAATCGCCGCCCTTGGGCTCGAGGTCGCCCGCTCGCTGACCCCGCTGATCAAAAACCCCGAGGCGCGCGTCTCCAAGGCCCGGGCCGACGTCTGGGCGGCGGCGCTTCGCGAGGCCCGTGAGGCCATGCGGGCCAAGCACGAGATTCTGGAAGGGAAGAAGGTGAACGTTGAGGGGAGCTTCACCGGCCTCGGCGAGCTCTTCGGTCTTGTCCTCGGCGAGGAAGCTTCTGGCGAGGTGGAGGAATGACCCGGTGGCCTTCGCCCGTGAGGTCCTCAGGGTCCGTCCCTGGAGGCGCCAGGCCGAGGTGCTCGAGCTCGTGGCCCGCCACCCCTGGGTGGCGGCGCGGTCGGGCCATAAGGTTGGCAAATCCACCAGCGCGGCGGTGCTCGCGCTTTGGTGGGTGCTCACCCGTCCGAGGGGGCGCGTGGTGCTGACAGCGCCTGCCGACCACCAGGTCAAGAACATCCTCTGGCCCGAACTCCGGCGGCTTTACCGCCAGGCCGCCACCCCCCTTGGGGGCAAGCTCTACGACGACCACCGCTCGGGGCTCAAATACGATGACGGGCGCGAGGTGTTAGGTCTCACCACCAACGAAGCCGAGCGCATAGCGGGGCTTTCGAGTCCGAACCTCTTCTTCGTCGTCGACGAGGCCGCGGGTTACCCCGAGGAGCTCTTTGAGGCAGTCTTCGGCAACCTCGCCGGCGGTGGTAAGGTGCTGCTTCTCGGGAACCCGACGCGCACCTCAGGCACCTTTTACGAGGCTTTCCACCAAAAGCGTGACCTCTGGGCCACGGCGCATATCTCGAGCCTTGAAAGCCCCTGCATCACCAACGCCGAGCCCTGCGTGCCCGGCCTGGCCACGCCCGAGTGGGCCGTGCGGGCCAAGGCCCAGTGGGGCGGAGAGGAAAGCCCAATTTACCAGGTGCGGGTGCTCGGCGAGTTCCCGCGCCAGGCGGAAAACGCTGTGATCGGCCTCGAGGTCGTTGAGGCGGCGACCAGGCGCTGGGCCGAGACGCCGGACGGAGGCACGCTTGAGCTCGGGGTGGACGTAGCTCGCTACGGCGACGATCGCTCGGTGATTTTCCCCCGGCGGGGAAAGAAAGCCTTTAAGCCGGTGGTGCTTCGCAGCATGGACGTGGTCGAGGTGGCAGGGAAGGCCCTCGAGGCCGCCCGTGCCCTGGCCAAGCCGGGGGAAAAGCCCGTGGTAAAGGTGGACGAGATCGGGATCGGCGCCGGGGTGGCGGACATCCTGAAGCGCTCCGGCGAGGTGCTGGTGGTGGCGGTGAACGTGGCCGAGCACGCCCGGGCCGAGGGGTACGCTAAGCTCCGGGATCAGCTCTGGTTTTCCTTGCGCGACTGGCTTGCCGAGGGTGGCGCGATTCCGCCGGAGCCCGAGCTCGAGGCCGAGCTGGTGGCCCCTACATACACTTTTGACGCCCAGGGGCGCGCTAAGGTTGAGGCCAAGGACCAGATCAAGCGCCGCCTCGGCCGCTCGCCTGACCTGGCCGACGCGCTGGCGCTGGCGGTGTGGTCGGCAAAGCCCGCGCCGGCTTTCTCCAGCAAGCGCCCCAGCTTGAAGCGGAGATTCTAGATGCCCAAGGTGCAGAAGCGGCGGGCCTACCGCGAGCCCCCGGTGGCGACCTTTACCCACTGGAGCGTGCCCCGGGTACGGGGGGCGCTTTTGCTCCTCGAGCAGGGCGACTTCTACGAGG
>JALSQD010000037.1 GCA_026985615.1 Thermaceae bacterium
TGCCCTGGACGTGAACACCGCCGGCTGGCGCAAGCCCGCCCGCGAGCTCTACCCCGCCCCCGAGATCTTGAAACGCGCCCGCGAGCTCGGGATCCCCGTGGTGCTCGGCTCCGACGCCCATACGCCGGACGAGGTAGGGCACCGCTTCGAGGAGGCGACGGCGTTGCTGACCGAGGCGGGCTACCGCGAGGCCTGGGTCTTCAAGAGCCGCAAGCCCGAGCCCTACCCGCTGGAGGCGCCGTGACCACCAAGGATCTGGCGCGGATGCTGGCCGAGGCCGCCGACCTGATGGAGGTGCTGGGCGAGACCGGTTTTCGGGTGAACGCCTACCGCAAGGCGGCGCGAGCGCTCGAGCGCTACGAGGGCGAACTCGCGAAGCTCGTGGCCGCAGGCTTCGACAGCCTGCCCGGCATCGGCAAGGGGCTTGCGGGGGCGCTGGCCGAGATCGTGGAGACCGGGGAGTTTGACTACCTCGAGGAGCTGCGCGGCCAGGTACCGCCCGGCGTGGCGGAGCTTTTCATGGTGCAGGGGCTGGGGCCCAAGCGCATCCGCGCGCTGTGGCAAGCAGGGATCGACAGCCTCGAAGGGCTCGTGCGCGCCGCAGAGGAGGGGCGTATCGCCGCCATGTCCGGTTTCGGCAAGAAGACCCAGCAGGCGCTCCTCGAGGCCGCCCGCTTTGCGCTCGCCAACCTGCGGCGGGTGCATCTGCCGGTGGGGCTCGAGGCCGCCCGGATGGTGCTCGCCGACCTGGAGGCCGCGGGGATCCGCGCCGAGCTGGCCGGAAGCCTGCGCCGCCGGCTTGAGACCGCAGGCAACGTGGACTTGGTGGCCCGGGCTGCGCCCGAGGCGGTGTTTATTGCTTTGGGGGAGCACGCTCGGGAGGTGCGGAGCGGGGTGGTGTACGGACAACTCGAGGGGCTGCCGCTGCGCGTCATTTGCGCTTCGGAGCGCGACTTCGGCACCGTGCTGGTGCGCGCCACCGGATCGGCGAGCTGGGTGCGGGCGCTGGGCGAGCTACCCGCCGCCGCCAGCGAGGACGCGCTCTTCGCCGGGCTGGGTCTGCGGCCGGTGCCCCCGTCGTGGCGCGAGCCCGAGCACCTGGGGCTCGAGCCCCCGGCGCGCCTGGTGGAGCGGGGCGACCTGGCGGGCCTAGTGCACCTGCACACCGCCTACTCCGACGGCACCGCCAGCCTGCGCACCATGGCCACCGCGGCGATCGCCGAGGGGTACGCCTACATGGTGGTGAGCGACCACTCCCAGACCGCCGCCTACGCCGGCGGCCTCACCCTGGAGGCGCTCGAGCGCCAGTGGGCCGAGATCGACGCTTTGAACGCCGAGCTCGCCCCCTTCCGCATCCTCAAGGGAATCGAGTCGGACATCCTCCCGGACGGCAGCCTCGACTACCCGGATGAGGTCCTGGCCCGCTTCGACGTGGTGCTGGGCTCGCTGCACTCCCACTTCAACCTCTCGCCCGCGGAGCAAACCGCGCGGCTCTTGCGGGCGGTTGAGAACCCCTACCTGACCGTCCTGGCCCACCCGTCCGGGCGGCTGCTGCTGCGGCGCAGGGGCGTGGAGGCCAACTGGGAACGGGTGCTCGAGCGCGCGGCGGAGCTGGGCAAGATCGTCGAGATCAACGCCAACCCCTGGCGGCTCGACCTCGACTGGCGGCTGGTGCTCGCATGGCGCGACCGCCTCGTCTTTTCCATCGGGCCCGACGCCCACGCCCCCGAGGGCTACGCTGACGTCGCCTACGGGCTGTGGATGGCGCAGAAAGCGGGGCTGGGCCCCGAGCGGGTGGCCAACACCTGGCCCGCGGAGCGCTGGCTAGCCCTGCGCCAGGGCGTCTAGGGCGGCGCGGGTCGCGTCCTCGCCCTTCCGGCTCACCACGACCACGCGGTCGCCGCGGCTCCAGGTCTGGGCGGCGTGGACGATGGCCGCCTCCTCGCCGCGCAGACGCACCAGCGGCAGCACGAAGTCGGGGAGCGCCAGCTCGGCCACGCTCCGCCCGGCTAGCCCCTCGGGTACCTCCCAGACCAGCGTGACGACCGGCTCGTAGTTGAGGGCGTGCTCCCAGTCGCGGATGTCGATGGGGCGGCCAAAGGCGATCTGCCCCCCGATCTGCTCGACCATCTCGGGGCTCACGCCCTTTTCGGCCACGTCCACCACCGGGTGGGCACGGGCGGTGTGGAACTCCTCGCGGGCGATGGCCACCGCCAGCACGTTGACCTCGGGGTTGGTGGTGGCAGCGAGTAGGGTCTCGGCCTCGTCGGCGCCCAGGCTGGCGAGGGTGTCCTCCTCGAGGGCGTTGCCTAGCTCGGCCTCAAGCCCCGCCCGCCGCGCGGCCCAGACCAGGCTCTGGTTGCGGTCCACCAGCACCACCTGGCGGCTGTGGTCCTTGAGCAAAAGCCCCACCTTGCGGGCCAGCGGCCCCGCGCCCACGATGAGGGCCAGCTTCCCGGCCTGGCTGGTCAGCCCCAGCGCGCGGGCGACGAAGGGGGCGGTAAGCCCGGCCAGGGTCACGGTGACGAAGATGGTTACGAAGACAAAGGCCAGCAGGCGCTCGCCGCCGTCGATCCCCGCCCCGGCGAGGGCGAGGGCGAAGAGAGAGGCCACCGAGGCGGCGATGATGCCGCGGGGGCCGATCCAGGCAATGAAGAACTTCTCGCGCCAGCTCAGGCTCGAGCGCGGCGTGGCCAGCGCCACGGCCGCCGGCCGCACCACCAGCACCAGCAGCAGCGCGGTCCAGACCGCGGGCCAGCCGGCGGCCAGCACCACCTCGAGCGGCAGGTTCGCCGCCAGCAGGATGAAGAGCACGCTGATGCCAAGCACCGTGAGCTGTTCCTTGAAGTGGCGCAGGCGGCGCTCCTCGGGCACCTCGCTGCGCTGGAAGACCAGCCCCATGGCCACCGCCGCCATCAGCCCCGCCTCGGGCAGCAGCGCCTCGGCGATGGCGAAGGCCACCCAGACGCCGGCGAGGGCCACCAGGTTGCGCAGCTCGAGCGGCACCCAGTCATGCCGCCGGAAGAGGCGCGAGAGCAGGTAGCCGCCCAGCGCCCCCACCACGCCGCCGGTGAGGAGGCGGCCGAAGTAGGCCCAGATCGCGCCGTACCAGGTGAGCGGGTGGGCCCCGGAGAGCCCTAGCACCACGTCCATCACCGCCACCGCCAGCACCGCCCCCACGGGGTCGATGAGAATGGCCTCGCCCTCGAGGATGGCCTTGAGGTGGCGCGGCACCCGCACGCGCCTGAGGAGCGGCTGGACCACCGTGGGTCCGGTCACGGTCATGAGCGAGCCGAAGAGGATGGCCAGCGGCCAGTCGAAGCTGCCCACGTAGCGCACCACCAGGGTGGCGAGCACCCAGGTGACCACCACGCCGGTGGTGATGAGACCGCGCACCTCGTAGGCGGCGCGGCGCAGGTCCTCAAGCCGCAGGCTGAGCGAGCCCTCGAAGAGGATCACCGCCACCGCCAGCTTGACCAGGACCCCCAGTCCCTCACCCAGGTATTCGGGGTGGACCCAGCCCAGCACGCTGGGCCCGGTGAGCACGCCCAGGACCAGCAGCAGCACGATCGCCGGCACCCGCAGCCGGTGGGCGACGAGCTGGGCGCCCAGGCCCAACCCCACGGCCCAGGAAACGGTGAGCAGCAGGGTCTGTTCGTGCCCCATCGTTCGCTAGGCTTCGTCTCCGTTCGTCCCGGCCTCGGCCCGGCCCAGCAGACGGTCCTCGACCTCGCCCAGGTAGGCGGCCAGGGTGTTGCCGGCGCGCTCCACCTTGGCGGCGAGGCTCTGCTGCACGCGCTCGAGCTCGCTCAAGAGATCGCTCTTCAGCTGTTTGCTGCGGGCGTCCACGCGGCCGGTGATCTCGGCGTGTTGCGACTTGAGGGTGTCGTGTTCGAGCGAGAGCGTCTTCCTGGCCTCGCCCACCTCGCTGCTGACGTGTTCCTTGAGTGCCCCCTGCGCTTCCTTGAGGGCGCCGAGTTCGGTTTCCAGGTACTGCTTGAGCTCGGCGAAGCGGCTCGCCTCGGCCTGGTCGGCCAGCTTGCGGGCCTGCTCCACCTGGCGGGCGTAGCGGCGGATCTCGATGAGGGCGCCGGTCTCGATGACCGCGATGAAGATGAAGTAGAGCAGGCTCAAGAGGGCGATCACGCCCAGGAGGATGAGCCCGAGTGGGGCGGAGACGCGCGTGAAGAGCAGGTTGATCTCGTTGGGGGCGGTGAAGAGCTGCCAGTTGAGGCCGGCGAAGAGCGCCACCAGCAAGAGGATGACCAGCACGGTCAGGTTGCGTAGGTTCATGGAACCCCCTTTCCCCGGCGGGCCGGGAACGTCTCTAGCGATTATACTTCGCGGTCGTTTTTGGCCGGAACGATGCGGGTTCCCATCTTTCCGGCGAGCAGGCGCTGCAGGCCGCCGGCCTCGCCTGGGGCGATGACCACCCAGGGGGCGCCGAACTCGAGCGCCAGCAGCGCCGCGCGCACCTTGGGGATCATGCCCCCCGAGATCGTTCCGTTCGCGATCATGGCCTCGGCCTGGTCGCCGGACAGCAGCGGCAGGCGGCTTTCCGGGTCGTCGGGGTCGGTGAGCACCCCGGGAACGTCGGTGAAGTAGACCAGCGGCTCGCCCAGGCAGCCGGCTACCGCCGCGGCCACCTCGTCGGCGTTGACGTTCAGGGGGCCGTCGGCACCCACCGCGATGGGGCTCACCACCGGGGTGAGGTGGCGGTTGAGGAGGGCGAAAAGAATACTCGTGTTGACCGAGGTCATCCGCCCCACCCGGCCCAGCTCGGGGTCCTGGAGCTCGGCCGCGAGCAGGCGGGCGTCGCGCCCCGAGAGCCCCACGGCCGGCCGGCCGTGACGGGAGAGGCTGTGGGCCAGCTCCTTGCCCACGTGGGTGAGGACCTGCTCCACCACCTCCATCTGCTCCGGCGGCGTCACCCGCAGGCCGTCCTTGAAGCGGGTCTCGAACCCCATGCGCTCGAGCGCCGCGGCGATGCGGGGCCCGCCGCCGTGCACCAGCACCAGCTCACCGTCGTGATGGGCGAGGTCGCGCACCAGAATCTCCGCGCCGTCCAGGCTCCCGCCGATCTTAATCACCAGCATGCTCGTCCTCCAGCACGGGCCGCTCGAGCCGCAGCTCGGACCCTGCGTCGTCTTCGAAGATCCACACGTCCTCGGGCAGCTCGTTCGCCTCGTCCATCTCCAGCAAGTCGCCGAATCCTACCACGGCGTGGTCGGGGAACAGCCCCAGCATCCCCGCCAGCGCCCGCGCCGCCGCGGTCTTGGGTTCGCCCGCCTGGGCGGCGGCCACCGCCGCGGCGTCCAGGTCGTCGGGAAGGCGTCCGTCGGCGATGGGCGGCGCGCCTTCCACACCCTCGCGGTAGCGGTAGAGAATGCGTCCCCCCTCGGCCAGGCCCCAGCACAGCGCCTCGTCCTCGTAGACGGCGAAGGCCACTGCGCGGCCCAGGCGCGAGGCGCGCTCGAGCGCCGCCCACAGCCCCGTGACGTCCTCGTCGGCCTCCAGCCGCTCGTCGTAGAGGCCGTACCAGGGCGGGTCGGGCACCACGTAGAGCGCCAGCCCTGGGGTGCGGAGTTCCTCGGCCAGCGCGCGCACCGTGTTCGCGTCCTGCGTGCGAACCTGCAGGTTGGTGAAGCTGCGCACGCCGCAATCTTACACCACCCGTCGCGCCCCCCGGGTGAGGCTCGCCCCCTCAGGGCTCGAGCCGGAAGGTGGTCTGGCCCTTGAGCTCGCCGTTGAAGAGGAAATAGACCGTCCACTCGCCCGCCTGGGCGCGGGCCTTGGTGGGGTTCAGCTTGAAGTGCCAGAAGGTGGGTTTGACCTGGCCCTCCCAGCTCTTCGGCACAGCGAAGGTGTAGCCCGCCCGCTCGACCTCGCCGCGCGGGGGAATCAGGTACATCTCGAACGCCTGCTCGCCGGCGTCGCCGGGCTCGAAGCGCCAGTAGGCGACGAAGACGATCGCCCCGTCCGCGGCGTGGAAGACCTGGGCGGGTCGGGCGATCTTGTAGGTGTGCAGGTCGGCGGGGTCGAAGTCGGGGATGGGCACGCCCATCTCCACGCGCTCGAGCTCGGCGGCCAGCGCCAGCGCGAGCACGAAGGCCAGCACGACTCCAATTCGGCGCATACCCAAGCATACCCCGCCCGGCCGTGCCATAATGCGCGCGTGCGCTACGCCTGCCCCTCATGCGGCCGCTGGGTGCGCCCCTACGTCGAGGTGATCGCGGTCAGCTGCACCCACTGCGGCGTCTACGCCCGGCGCGAGGAGGAAGACCAAGACCCCCTCTTTGCCGGAGGCGGGGCGCCCGCGGAGGAGGGCGCAGAGGAGGAGGGCTAGCGCCGCCCCTGCCCCAGCACGGCGATCCCCACACCCACGAGCAGCACCGCCGCCCCGGCGAAGACGAGCGGCGCCGGCACCTCGCCGAAGAAGAGGTAGGCCAGAAAGCCCGACCCCAGCGGCTCGAAGAGGATCGCCAGCGTCACCATCACCGGCGGGATCCAGCGCACCGCCCAGTTGAAGCTGGTGTGGCCGATGAGCTGGCTGGTGAGCGCCATGGCCAGGGCGTAGCCGTAGAAGGCCAGCGGCCAGCCGGTGTAGGGGGTGCCGAAGAGCGCCGGCAGCGGCAGCAGCGCTGCGGCTGCGGTGGCGTAGGCCACGGCCACGTACTGGCCGATGGAGAGGCCGCGGCGCTGCGCCTCGCGCCCCAGCAAGAAGTAACCGCTCACCGTCCAGGCCCCCACCAGCGCCAGCGCGTCACCCAGAAGCGGGGCCAGCCCGGCTGAGCCGCCCGAGGCGTCGCCCAGCCCGATGAGCACGCCGCCGGCGGTGGCCACCAGGATGCCCGCCAGGGTGAGGCGGCTCACCCGCTCCCCCAGCCACAGCCAGCCGAAGAGCGCCACCCAGATGGGGTTTGTGGTCACGATCGTGACCGAGGCGGCCACCGAGGTGTAGGCCAGGCTGGTCACCCAGGTGCCGAAATGAGCGGCCAGGAAGACGCCCGCCAGCACCGCCAGGGTGAAGGCCCCCGGCTGCGGGTGGGCGCGGACGAGACCGGGCCAGGTGGGCGCGAGGAAGAGCGCGGCCAGGCCCAGTCGCACCGCCGCCAGCAGCAGCGCCAGCCCCGGCGTCGCCGCGCCGGCGCTCGCGAAGGCGAAGCGGATGAAGATGGCCGCGGCGCTCACCGCCGCCACGCCCACGACGAGGACGAGGGCGACGAATCCGGGCCGGGGCCTGTTCATGCGGCCATTTTAGCCGCACGGGGAGGACTGTCCCCCGTGCGCGCCTATAATGGGCTCACCATGAAACTACCCTCCCTCTTTGGCAGCACGCGCGAGCTCGAGGCCAAGATCGACCTGTACTTCGACAAGGTGCAGGAGGCGGGTCTCGTCTTCAGCCGCGCGATGGAGATCTACCTGGGCCGGGGGGTGTCGGGCGAGTACGAGGAGCTGGTTCGCCGGGCCACCCAGGTGGAGGAGGAGGCCGACGACCTCCGGCGCGAAATCGAGACCCAGATGACGACCCACACCCTCATCCCCGAGCTGCGCGAGGACGTGCTCTCGCTCATCGAGCAGGTGGACGAGGTGACCAACCTCTACGAGGCCGCAGTCTACAGCTTCTACATCCAGCGCCCCGAGATCGCCCCGGAGTACCGCCAGGCCTTCACCGAACTCACCGCGATGGTGCTCAAGGCGGCCGAGGCCATGGTGGTGGCCGCCCGCGCCTTCTTCCGCGACCTCACCGCCGTGCGCGACCACGTGAAGAAGGTGCAGTTCTACGAGTCGGAGGCCGACAAGATCACCACCCGGGTCGAACGCCAGATCTACGAGAGCGACCTCGACCTGGCGCACAAGATGCACCTGACCTCCTTCCTCGACCGACTCGACAACGTCGCCGACACCGCCGAGGACATCTGCGACAAGCTCTCCATCCTCGCCATCAAGCGGATGATCTGAGATGAATCCCGCCGTCTTCGTCTACCTTTCCAGCGGCCTCTTCCTGGGCTGGTCGCTGGGCGCCAACGACGCCGCCAACGTCTTTGGCACCGCGGTCGGTAGCCGCATGGTGCGCTTCTCGACCGCCGCCCTCATCGCCAGCGTCTTCGTCATCCTGGGCGCGGTGATCAGCGGGGCCGGAGCCTCGCACACCCTGGGCAAGCTAGGCGCGATCAACACCCTGCCGGGGGCGTTCATGGCGGCGCTGGCCGCCGCCCTCAGCGTCTACCTGATGACCCAGCGCGGCCTGCCTGTCTCCACCAGTCAGGCGATCGTGGGCGGCATCATCGGCTGGAACCTCTTCATGGGCCAGCGTACCGACCCCGCGATCGTCTCCAAGTTCGCCTTCGCCTGGGTGGCCTCGCCCATCATGGCCGGGGTCATGGCCGCGGTCCTCTTCGTGCTCACGCGGGCGGTGCTGCGGCGCACCAAGATCCACTTGCTGCGCCTCGACCAGTACACCCGCCTCGGGCTCATCCTGGTGGGCGCGTTCGGCGCCTACAGCCTAGGGGCCAACAACATCGCCAACGTGATGGGGGTGTTTCTCAACGTTTCCCCCTTCCACGACCTCAAGCTCGGGCCCATTACCCTCAGCTCGGCCCAGCAGCTCTTCCTGCTCGGCGGCATCGCCATCGCCGTGGGCATCTACACCTACTCTGAGCGGGTGATGATGACCGTAGGGCAGGACATCGTGCGCCTCACCCCGGTGGCGGCGTTGATCGTGGTGCTGGCGCAGTCGCTGGTGCTCTTCCTCTTCGCCTCGCAGTCGCTGGCCGCCTGGCTCACCGCGCACCACCTGCCGGCGCTGCCGCTGGTGCCGGTCTCGAGCTCCCAGGCGGTGGTGGGCGCGGTCATCGGCCTGGGGCTCATCACTCCGGGCGAACGCGTCCGCTGGGACGTTGTAAAAAATATCACTATCGGCTGGTTACTCACCCCCACCGTGGCCGCGCTCATCTCGGTGGTGGGGATGTTCGTGCTGCAAAACGTCTTCAACCTGCCGGTGCGGCCCTAGCGTTCGCCCCACCCCTGGCCTCCAAGGAGAGTTCCGGCGCGTTATTTTAAAAATTTAAAAATCGCAAACTTTGGAAGCAGCGAAGCGGCGTGTTTCGCGTTCGTAAAACAGCGCCGCCTCGGGTATCCTGACCCCGTGAACCCGACCCCTGAACCCGAGTTCGTCCAGATCTTCACCACCGGCGGCACGATCGACAAGATCTACTACGACGCCAAGGACGACTACACCGTGGGTGAGCCGCAGATCGGGCGGCTGCTGGAGGAGGCGCGGGTCAACTTTCCCTACGCCGTCGAGCCGCTTTTCAAGAAGGACAGCCTGCAGATGACCGACGCCGACCGCGCGCGCATCCGCGCGGCGGTGGCGGCCGCGGAGGCGCGGCGGGTGCTCATCACCCACGGCACCGACACGATGGTCGAGACGGCCCGGGCGCTCGAGGGCATCCCCGACAAGACGATCGTTCTCGTGGGAGCGATGCAGCCGGCGCGCTTTCTGGGCTCGGACGCCGAGTTCAACATCGGCTACGCCACCGCCGCGGTGCAGCTGCTGGGGCCGGGGGTCTACATCGCCATGAACGGGCAGGTCTTCAGGTCCGGGCACGTGCGCAAGAACGTGGCCGAACGGCGTTTTGAAGCACTGTAACCGCACGCCTTGAACGGCTAAGGTATGCATATGAAGCTGGACATGTATACAAAAGTCCATTATTGTTAACATATGCCGATTCAGAACGGCGAGCTGCTATTTCTTCCGCCTCAAGGAAACCTCGAAACGCGGGAGGTCTTAAGAAGTTTGGTTGAGGCGCACCGGCGGCTTGCCGAGCTGAAGGGAAGGGTCGCCACCATTCCTAACGCCGAAATACTAATCAACACCTTGGTGCTGCAGGAGGCCAAGGGAAGCTCGGAAGTCGAGAACATAGTCACGACGCACCACGAACTTTACCAGGCGGCCCTTTTCGAAGATCTGCACCTCGACCCCGCGGCGAAAGAAGTCAGCCGCTATGCAATCGCTCTCAGATTCGGATTTGATAAGGTGCGTGGCGGCCACCCCATAACCGCCAACCTACTCGTAGAAATTCAGAAGCGAATCGTTCTCAACGACGCCGGTATTCGTAGGCAAAAGGGAACGGTGCTGCTCAACGAGCAAACGCACGAGGTCGTTTATGAGCCCCCGCAAGAACACGAGCGAATCCTGGATTACATGGCCAACCTTGAAACTTTCATCAACGACCCCGCGTTTTACGATGCGGATCCGCTCACCAAAATGGCCGTCGCTCACTATCAGTTCGAGGCCATACACCCCTTCTACGATGGAAACGGCCGCGCTGGAAGGATCCTCAACATCTTGTACTTGGTGGCCCAGGACCTACTCGACCTGCCCGTGCTCTACTTGAGCCGGTACATCGTACAAAACAAAACGACGTACTACGACCTGCTGGGCGAGGTTCACAGAGGTCGATGGGAGCCCTGGCTGCTTTTTATGCTCGAGGGCGTCGAGGTGACCTCCAAGCAGACGATCGCGGTTGTCACCCAGATACGCGATTTAATGCTCGAATACAAACGGCGCATTCGATCAGAATTGCCAAGAATCTACAGCCAGGACCTCTTGGCCAACCTCTTCCGCCACCCCTACACCACCATCGATTCCCTTCGGCGCGAACTGGACGTTAGTCGCCTGACCGCAACGAAATATTTGAACTTACTGGTTCGGCATGGTTTTTTGGTCAAGCGCAAGGTCGGCCGGCGCAACTTTTACGTTAACGAGCCGCTCGTAAAAGTGTTTACCTCGCCCGCCAACGCCATGGAGTAGTCGGCCTATTCGGGCCGCCAGGCCAGGAGCCTGAGGGCGTTGGCGGTGACGAGCAGGGTCGCGCCGGTGTCGGCCATGACCGCGAGCCACAGCCCGGTGTAGCCGAGCAGGGTGGTGACCAGGAAGGCCGCCTTGAGCCCCAGGGCCACCGCGACGTTGGTGTAGATGTTGCCGAGTGCAGCGCGGGCGAGCTCAAGAAAGTGGGCGAGCCGGTTGAGGTTGGGCTCGACCAGGGCCACGCCCGCGGCCTCGAGCGCCACCTGGGTGCCGCTGCCCATGGCCACGCCCAGATTGGCGGCGGCCAGCGTGGGGGCGTCGTTCACGCCGTCGCCGACCATGCCCACCGGGTGGGGAAGCCCCTTGAGGGCCTCGAGCTTGTCCTCCGGGCGCAGCCCGGCGCGGTAGCGGACCCCGCCCAGCTGCCCTGAGAGCCGGCGCACCGCCGGTTCGCGGTCGCCGGAGAGGATGACGGTCTCGATGCCCAGGGCCCGCACCCGCTCGAGCGCCTCGGCCGCCTCGGGCCGCGGGGCGTCCTCGAAGAAGAGGATGGCCGCGACCTCTCCGTCGAGCTTGACCACGCTCGCGGTCTCGCCGTTTTCCCGCACCTCATGCGGCAAGCCCCCCGCGGCGGCGGGGCTACCCACCCAGACCTCGCGGCCCGCCACCCGGCCCTTCACCCAGGCGCCGGGCAGGGCGTCCAGGTCTTCGGCCTCGGGTACCGGGACTTCCAGCTCCTCGGCGCGCGCCAGGATGGCTTCGGCGATGGGGTGTGCGCTCGAGTGCTCGAGCGCCGCCACCGGCGGCAGGACCTCGCGCTCGTCCATGCCCCAGACCCGCACGAGCCGCGGCCGCCCTTCGGTGAGCGTGCCCGTCTTGTCGAAGGCGAGGGCGCGCAGGCGTCCGGCGGTCTCGAGCACGTCGCCCCCCTTGACCAGCACGCCCATCCGCCCCGAGCGCGCCAGCGCCGAGGTGACGGCCGCCGGCGCCGAGAGCACCAGGGCGCAGGGGCAGCCGATGAGCAGCAGGGCGAGCCCGCGGTAGACCCAGACCTCCCAGGGCTGGCCGAAGAGCAGCGGCGGCGCCGTGGCTGCGAGCGCTGCCGCGACCACCACGAGCGGGGTGTAGTAACGGGCGAATCGGTCGATGACGCGCGTCGTGGGGCTCTTCATCGCATCGGCGCGCTCCACCAGCTTCTGGATCTGCGCCAGCGCGCTGTCCGCGGCCGGCGTGGCCACCCGCGCCACCAGCTGCCCCTCGAGCAGCACGGTGCCCGCGTGGATGGGGTCGCCCGCATGCTTGGGAACCGGCGCGGACTCGCCGGTGAGCATCGACTCGTCCACCGCCCCCGTGCCTTCCAGGACCACGGCGTCGGCGGGGATGCGCTCCCCGGCGGGCACCTGGACCCGTTCGCCCACCGCTAGGAGTTCCACCGGCACCTCGCGCACGCGGCCGTCCGCCTCGAGCCGCCGCGACTTGGTGGGGGCCAGCTTGGCCAGCTCGCGTAGGGTGCCGCGGGCGCGCGAGGCTGCCAGGCCCTCGAGCACCTCGCCGATCAGGAAGAGGAAGACGACGACGAGCGCCTCGGCCGCGGCGTCGATGAGGACCGCGCCAAGGGCGGCGATCGAGACCAAGGCGTTGATGTCGAGGCCGCCGCCGCTTTTCAGCACCGCCCAAGCCTTGCGCGCCAGCGGGGCGGCACTCACCAGCGCGCCCGCGCTCCAGACCCAGCGAGCCGCGGCGGGCCAGAGCAGCTGACTGACGAGCGCCAGCACGAGGAAACCCGCGCTCACGCCCAGCATCTTCACATTGGGGTTCTGCCACCACCGCGCCTCGCCGGCCGGCTCGCGCTCGGGGCGCACCTTGTAGCCCAGCGGCTCCACCGCCCGGGCCACCGCATCGGGCTCCGCCCTAGCGTCCAGCTTGACGAAGAGTTTGCCGCTGCCGTAGGCCACGGCCACTTCCACCGCGCCCGGCAGCTGGCGGACCGCACGCTCGATCTTGACCGCGCAGTCGGCGCAGTCGAGGCCCTCTACGTTGAAGATGAGCTCGCGGGTGGGGGCGGACATGCCCCCATCTTATGCATATATGAGCAAATATTCAAGTGTTAGCCATAGACCGCTATTCGTGGGCGTGCTCGAGCGCGTCGTCGAGGATCTCCTCGACGTGCCGGTCGGCGAGGCGGTAGAAGACCTGCCGCCCCTCCCGCCGCCAGCGGACCAGGCGGGCGTCGCGCAGCACCCGCAGCTGATGGCTGATCGCGCTCTGGCTCATGCCCAGGAGGTGTGAGAGGTCGCACACGCACAGCTCCCCCTGGCGCATCGCCAACAGGATGCGCATTCGCGTCGGGTCGGCCAGGGCTTTGAGCAGCGCCGAGGCGCGGGCCACCTCGTCCTCGTCCGGGAGCGCGGCGCGTGCCTTTTCGAGCGCCTCGGGGTGCAGCGTCAGGGTGGTGCAAACCGCCACGTCGTCCTTGGCCACGCGTCCATTCTAGCCTGGCGTAGAATACGCTCGTGTCCGCCCTCATCATCGACACCGACGCTGGGGTGGACGACGCCCTGGCGCTGATGCTGGCCCTGGCCCACCCCGAAGCCGAGGTGGTGGGCGTAACCGCGGTGGGCGGCAACGTGCCGCTCGCGCACGTGGTCCCCAACGTCTTCGAGGTGCTTCACGTCATGGGTGCAGAGGGGGTGCCCGTCTTCCCCGGGGCGCGCGAGCCCCTGCTGCCCGGCGAGCGCGTGCACGCCACCGAGTTCCACGGCGAAGACGGCCTGGGCGACTACCCGAATCGTCGCGCCCGGGTGCGCCCCGAGCCCGAGCCGGCCGCGGTGGCGATCGCGCGCCTCGCCCGCGAGCGCCCGGGCGAGCTCACGTTGGTGGCGCTGGGGCCGCTCACCAACTTGGCGCTGGCGCTGCGGCTCGAGCCCGAGCTGCCCCGGCTGCTCAGGCGCCTGGTGGTCATGGGCGGGGCCCACACCGCCCGCGGCAACACCCCGCGCTGGGCGGCCGAGTTCAACTTCTACTACGACCCCGAGGCGGCGCAGATGGTAGCGCAGGCCTTTCCCGAAATCACCTTGGTCACCTGGGAAACCACCCTGGCCCACCCCATAAGCTGGGAGGAGCACGCCCGGCTGGTCGCGCTGGACACGCCCCGGGCCCGCTTCTTCGCGGCCATCACCCGCCGCACCCTGGGCTTCCTCGAGGCGCACGGCGCGCCCGGGTTGCTCATCCCCGACCCGCTGGCGATGGTGGCGGCGCTCGACCCCGGGGCGGTCACCGCCGAAGCGCGCCACCGCCTCTGGGTGGAGACCTGCGGCGAGCACAGCCGCGGGCAGTCGCTTCTGGACTACGGCCGCAGCGGCCTGGAGCCGAACGCCCGGGTGGTCACCGGCTTCGACCGCGCGCGGGTGCTCGAGCGCTTCCGCCAGGCGCTGGCCGGCTAGACGCGCCCGCCCGCGGGCGGGTACAATGGCCCCAACGAAGCAAGGAGGCCCGCGTGGGGTTCTGGGAGCTGCTGCCGCACCTGCTCGTGTTCGGCATGGGCGTGATCTTCTTCACGCTCGGGCGCAAGGCCGCGCGCGGCGAGCTGAAGCCCAACCACCTGGTAGGCCTGCGCACTGCCCGCACGCTCGCCAGCGAGGAGGCGTGGTACCGGATCCACGCCCACGCCGTGCCCTTCTGGATAGCGGCGGGGGCGGTGCTCGTGCTCGTCTCCATCGCGGTGTTGGCGGCCGCCGCCCTCGGGCGGCTGAGCCTGCGGACCTCGCAGCTGGCGCTCGCCCTCGAGCTCCTCACCGCCTTCGCCGCGGCCGTGGGGCCGCTGTGGGCCGACGCGGGCGCAAAGCCGGCAAGCGCGCCCGACCCCGAAACGGAGCGGCTCGAGCGCGGCACGCTGGCGGCGCTGCTGGGTTTTGTGGCCTTCCTCCTGCTCGTCTTCAACGTGGGCCTCGGCTACCTGCTCGCCACCGGCGCCATCGGCCCGAACGGCGCCGTGGGCGTGCGCGTGCCCGAGACCTTGGCGAGCCCCGAGGCCTGGTACCGCGTCAACCGCCCCACCGGCTGGGCCTTCTTGCTGAGCAGCCTGGTTGGCGCGCTCGCCTGCGTCTGGGGCGCGTTCGCCCTGCCCCGCGCCCGGCATCCGTGGCGGGTGCTGGCGATCGCGCTGGGGATTGTGCTGCTCTCGTTTGGGGCCCTGGGGGTTTACACCGCGACGCTGTTGAGCGCACCCTAGCAGCCCAAACCTGTCAATCCGCTCACGCTATGAGCGCAATTCGCTCACGTCGTGAGCGTTTTAATATACTACAAACATGTATTCCCGTTACCTGACCCCCAGGTTGGGGCGCGCCCTGGAACGCAGCCCCGTCGTCTACCTCACCGGCGCCCGGCAGGCGGGAAAGACCACCCTGGCCCGGCAGCTGGCGGACGAGCGGGGCATGGCCTACTACACCCTCGACGACCCGGCGGTGCTGGAGGCGGCCAAGGGCGACCCGGTGGGGTTCGTCTCCGGCCTAGGCGGGCCGGTGGTCATAGACGAGGTGCAGCGCGTGCCCGACCTGCTCCTGGCTGTCAAGATGGCGGTAGACGCAGACCGCGCCCCCGGTCGGTTCTTACTAACCGGCTCGGTCGGCCTCCGGTCCCGCTCGCAGGCGGCCGCGGCGCTGGTGGGCCGGGCCGAGTTCCTCACCCTCCGCCCGCTGGCCCAGGCCGAGCTGGAGCGCAGCGGGCGTAACCTGGCAGCCGACCTCTTCGGTGACGCCAGCCGGCTCATGCAGCCGGGCGATAAGGGGGACTTTATTGCGCGCGCCTGCAAAGGCGGATACCCTCCGGTGCTGGACAAGAACGAAGACGACCGCCGCGCCTGGTTCGCCAGCTACGTGACCGCCCTCATCGAGCGCGACCTGATGAGCCTTACGCGCATCGAGTACCCCGAAAGGGCGCTGGCGCTCCTGCGCGGTCTGGCGGCGGCCACGGCCACGCCGCAAAACGTTAGCCAGCTGGCCACCGAACTGGGGTTGCCTGCTCCTACCGCGCGCCGCTACGAGGAACTCTACGAGCGCTTGTTTTTGATCGAACGCCTGCCTGCCTGGGCGAGCAATCTAAAAAAGCAGCTCATCAAGCGGCCCAAGCTCGTTTTGAACGACACCGGTCTGGCGGCCTACCTGACAAAACTGGATTGCGACAGGGCAAGCGAGCAAGCCCAGCTACTGGGGCGGCTGACCGAAACCTTCGTAATCGAAGAGTTGGCCAAACAAGCCTCGTGGCTCGAACCCGAGCCGCGCCGGTACCACTACCGCACCCGAGGTGGGGCCGAGGTGGACCTGGTGCTCGAGCACCCGGACGGCCGGGTAGTGGGCGTGGAGGTCAAGCTGGCCGGCAAACTGCCGCGCAGGGCGACGAGTGGCCTGAAAGCCCTGCGGGAAGACGTGGGCGAAAACTTCTATTTGGGCGTGGTCTTCTATTCTGGCGCGCAACCCCTGCCGCTCGGCGAGCGGCTACTGGCCCTGCCCTTCTCGGCGCTCTGGACGTGATCGCCCCTCACCCCAGCGCCACGTCCAGCACCATCATCAGCGCGAAGCCAATCATTACCCCAAAGGTGGCCACGTCGCCGTTGCCCGAGGACTGCGACTCGGGGATGATCTCCTCCACCACCACGAAGATCATCGCCCCCGCGGCGAAGGCTAGCGCGTAGGGCAAGAGCGGCTGCACCACCAGTACCGCGGTTGCGCCCAGCACCGCCCCCACGGGCTCGACCAGAGCGGAGAGCTGGCCGAAGAAGAAGCTGCGCTTCGGCGAGAGCCCCTCGCGCCGGAGCGGCATGCTCACCGCCGCCCCCTCCGGCAGGTTTTGCAGCCCGATGCCGATGGCCAGCGTGACCGCGCCTGCCAGCAGCGCCGCCGCCTGCTCGCCCCCGCCGAGCACGTGGGCAGCGCCGAAGGCCACGCCCACGGCCAGCCCCTCCGGCAGGTTGTGCAGGGTGATGGCAATGATCAGCAGGGTGGTGCGGTGCCAGGTGGTGCTCACGCCCTCGGCCGCCTCGTCAGGCTCGAAGAGGTGAAGGTGGGGCAGGTACCGGTCCACCAGCCGCAAAAAGCCGCCACCCAGCAAGAAGCCCACCGCCGCGGGCAGCCAGCCGGGCTGTCCCCCGCTTTCGGCCAGATCGATGGCGGGTAGCAGCAGCGACCAGACGCTGGCGGCGATCATCACCCCGGCGGCGAAGCCGAGCATGGCGTCGAGCCAGGTCCGGGGCATCTCGCGCTTGAGGAAGACCGTGGCCGCCCCCAGCGCCGTCATGCCCCAGGTGAAGAGGCCGGCGAGGACGGCGAGCCAGGCGGGGTGGTAGGCGAGTAGGTGTTCCAGGTTCACGTCAGACTCCCAGTACGGCGAAGGTGAGCAACAAGAGGTTCAGCGCCACGATCAGACCGGCCGCGGCCCAGGCCAGCCAGCGCAGCGGCGCGGGGTTTACCAGCTCGCCCATCAGCTCGGGGTTGGAGGTGAAGCTCACGAGCGGCACCACCGAGAAGGGCAGCTGCATCGAGAGGATCACCTGGCTGAGCACCAGCAGCGTGACCGGGCGCACCGAAAACCAGACGGCCACGAGCGCCGGCGCCATGGTGAGCAGGCGCACCAGCAGGCGCAGCGCCGCGACGTTGCGCACCCGCACGTTCAAGAACCCCTCAAAGACCACCTGGCCGGCAAGGGTGCCGGTGGTGGAGCTGGAGATACCCGAGGCCAGCAGGGCGATGGCGAAGGTCAGGGCGGCGGCCTGGCCCAGGAGCGGCTTGAGGGTGAGGTAGGCCTGGTCGATCTCGGTGACGAGCAGGCCGTTCTTGTGGAAGACGGCGGCGGCCATGACCAGGATGGCGCCGTTGACCAGCCAGGCGGCGGAGAGCGCGGTAACGGTGTCCACCACGCTCCAGAAGTAGACGCGCCGCTTGCTTTCGGGGTTGCCCCTGGTGCGCGTCTTCACCTGGGCCGAGTGCAGGTAGAGGTTGTGGGGCATCACTGTCGCCCCCAGGATGCCCATGGCTAGGAAGAGCGCGGTGGCGCCCTCGAAGACGGTCGCGTTGGGCACGAAGGCGTTCCAGGCGGCCTCGGTGGGGTTGGGGTGGGCGAAGAAGAGCTCGAGCACGTAGGCCACCCCGATCGTGGCCACGAAGGCCAAGATCACCATCTCGACCCAGCGGAAGCCGAAGCGCTCGAGCCAGAGGATAAGCAGCACGTCGAAGACGGTGAGCACCACCGCCCAGGTGAGGGGGATGCCGAAGAGCAGGTTGAGCGCCAGCGCCACCCCCATGAACTCGGCCAGGTCGGTGGCCATCATGGCCAGGAAGGCGGTGACGAAGAGGAAGCGGGCCACCGCTGGCGAGTAACGCGCCCGCATGGCCTGGGCTAGGTCCATGCCGCTGGCGATCCCCAGCTTAGCCGCGAGCACCTGCATAAGCACCGCGATGGCCGAGGAGAGGGTGACGATCCAGAGCAGCGCATAGCCGTAGCGGCTGCCGGCCTCGAGGCTGGTGGCCCAGTTGCCCGGGTCCATGTAGCCTACCGAGACCAGGAAGGCGGGGCCCAGGTAGTACCAGAAGGGGCGGCGCAGCGGCGCGGCGGCGGTCTTCATGCGGGCTCCACCTCCAGCGAGCGGGCGAGCTCGAGCGGCAGCAGGTAGCGCCCCTCGCTCGCCTGCACCCGTGCGCCGGCGGGGGCGCGCTCGACGAGCGCGAAGGCGACCCCGGGCACCAGTCCCAGCCGCGCCAGCAGGGCCAGGGTGTCCTGGTCCTGGGCGCGCACTCGCAGGAGGCGGTAGCGCCCCGACGGGCAGTCGCTGAGGGCGCGGCCGCGGCTCACGGGGAACTCCAGGTCGGGCGCGGGGATGGGGTCGCCGTGGGGGTCGCGCTCGGGGTGGCCCAGCCATTCGGCGATGCGGGCCTCGAAGGCCTCGGAGATGTGGTGCTCGAGCCGCTCGGCCTCGGCGTGGACCTCGTCCCAGTCGTAGCCCAGCGCCTCGGCCAGGTAGGTCTCGATGAGGCGGTGGTGGCGCAGCACCTCGAGCGCCACCGCCCGCCCCGCTTCGGTGAGGGTGACGCCGCGGTAGGGGGCGTAGTCCACCAGCCCGAGCGAGGCCAGCTTCTTGAGCATGCCCGTGACCGAGGCCGGCCGCACGCCCATCCGCCCCGCGAGCGCCTGGGTGGTCACCGGCCCGCCCTCGGAGAGCAGCAGGACCTGCTTGAGGTAGTCCTCCTGGGCTTCGCTGAGGTGGGCGCGGTGAGAATTAGTCATGCCTAAAAACCCCCTAGCTATTACTTTAGCCTCGCCTAAAAAAGGGCGCAACCCCGCGGGTGGTATCCTGGGTCAAGGGACCAGAGATGCTGGATAAGCTCAAGAAGCTCGAAGAAGAATACAACGCGCTGGAGGCCGAGCTGGGCGATCCAGCGGTGCTGGCCGACGCGGCCCGGTTCCGCGAGGCCAGCCGCCGTTACGCCGAACTGGGCGAGGTTGTGCGCACCTTCCGCGAGTACCGCAAGGCGCAGGAGGACCTTGAGCAGGCCCGCGAGCTGGCTGGCGATCCGGAGCTGGGCGAGATGGCCCGGGAGGAGGCGGCCGAGCTCGAGGTGAAACTGACCGAGCTGGAAAAGGAGCTCGAGGTGCTGCTCCTGCCGCGCGACCCGGCCGACGCCAAGAACGCCATCGTCGAGATCCGTGCCGGCGCGGGCGGGCAGGAGGCGGCGCTGTTCGCCGGCGACCTCTTCGAGATGTACACCCGCTACGCCGAGCGGCTGGGCTACCAGGTGGAAATGCTGGAGAGCCACCCCACCGACCTGGGCGGCTTCTCCAAGGTGAGCTTCATGGTGAAGGGGCCCGGCGCCTACGGCGTGTTCAAGTACGAGTCGGGAGTGCACAGGGTGCAGCGCGTGCCCGCCACCGAGACCCAGGGCCGCATCCACACCTCCACCGCCACCGTGGCCGTGCTGCCCGAGGCCGAGGAGAGCGACGTGGAGCTCGACATGAACGAGGTCCGCATCGACGTGATGCGCGCCTCCGGCCCCGGCGGCCAGGGGGTGAACACCACCGACAGCGCGGTGCGGGTGGTGCACGAGCCCACCGGCATCATCATCACCATCCAGGACTCGCGCAGCCAGATCAAGAACCGCGAGAAGGCGCTCGCGATCTTGCGCAGCCGCCTGCTCGAGATGAAGCGCGCCGAGGAGGAGGCGGCCCTGCGCGCCAATCGTTTGGCCCAGATCGGCACCGGCGAGCGCAGCGAGAAGATCCGCACCTACAACTTTCCGCAGTCGCGCGTGACCGACCACCGCATCCACTTCACCACCCACAACCTCGAGGGTGTGCTGGCCGGGGAGCTGGACGAACTGACCGAAGCCCTCAAGAAGGCCGACCAGGAGAGGATGCTTGGAGAACTCAGCGGACAGGCCCAAAACGCTTAGGCGCGAGCTGCTCGTGGCCGCGGCGATCCTTCAGGACGCCCGCGGGCGGGTGCTGCTGGTGGCCAACGACTGGGGGCGGCGCGGGCGGGTGCGCTACACCCTTCCGGGCGGCATGGTCGAGCCGGGCGAGACGATCCCCGACGCGCTCGTGCGCGAGGTGCGCGAGGAGACCGGCCTCTCGGTGCGCAGCGTGGACCGGCTCGCCTACGTGGCCCAGGTGGAGGACCGGCGCAAGCGCGAGCGCACCATCGCCATCGCCTTTACCGCCAGCTGGGAGGGCCTGCTCAACCCCCACGACCCCGACGGCCACATCGTCGAGGCGCGCTTCTTCGACGCCGACGAGGTGGCCGAGCGCCTGGGCACGCACCTGCCCCTGGCCGAGCCGCTGCTCTACTACCTCGAGACCCACGAGGTGGGGCGTTTCTACGCCTACACCAGCTGGAGCACCCCGGGTCAGCCCATCTGAGCCATGCACGTCGTTCACCTCGCCGCCGAGGCCCTGCCCTACGTCAAGGTAGGCGGGCTCGCCGACGTGCTGGCAAGCCTCCCGCGGGCGCTCGCGGCCGAGGGGGTGCGCGCCACCGTGGTCCTGCCGCGCTACCGTGCGATCGCGCGGACGCTCGAGCCCCTGGGCGAGCTGCGCTACCGCTTCGCCGGCGCGGAGCGGACCGCGCGCGTCTGGGGCGACGCGGCGGGCGGGGTCCAGTACCGCTTCCTCGAGGTGGACCCGGACTGGGACGCGCCGTACGCGCCCCCGGAGGCCGAGCGCTACCTGCGCTTCAACCTCGCCGCCGTCGCCTGGCTGGAAGGGCAGGCGCACGATCTCGTCCACGCCCACGACTGGCACGCTGCCTACGCGGTGCGGCGGGCGGCGCGGCCCGCCGTCTTCACCATCCACAACCTGGCCTTCCAGGGGGTGCTGGAGCCCCAGGCCTTCGCGCGCCTGACCGGCGAGGCGCCTGACGCCGAGCTGCTCAAGGACGGCCACGTCAACCTGATGAAGGGGGCGATCCTGGCCGCGCGCTGGGTGACCACGGTGAGCCCGCGTTACGCCCGGGAGATCCAGACCCCGGAGTTCGGGATGGGGCTCGAGGAGGTGCTCCGGAGCGTGGCCCCGCGGTTGCGCGGTATCCTCAACGGCCTCGACGTGGACGCCTGGAATCCGGCCACCGACCCCCACCTGCCCCAGCGCTACGACGCGGACCACCTGGAGCGCAAGCGGCGCAACCGCGTCGCCCTGCTGGCGGCGCTGTGGCTCGACCCGGGGCTGCCGGCCGTGGGCGCGGTGACCCGGCTCACCTGGCAGAAGGGGTTCGACCTGGTGCTCGAGGTCCTGCCTCGGATCCTCGACCTGGGGGTCAATTTCGTGCTGCTGGGCACGGGCGAGGCCGAGCTCGAGCGCGGCTTCGCCGAGATGGCGCGGCGCTACCCCCGGCGGGTGGCCTTTCACGCCGCCTTCGACGAGGCCCGCGCCCACCGCATCTACGGCGGCGCCGACTACTTCCTCATGCCCTCGCGCTACGAGCCCTGCGGGCTGGCGCAGATGATCGCGATGCGCTACGGCACGCCCCCCATCGCCCGCGCCACCGGCGGGCTGGCCGACACCGTCGAGGACGGCGTGACAGGGGTGCTCTTCGAGGAGGCGAGCGGCGAAGGTGTGCTCGCGGGGGTGCGGCGGATGCTTGAGTTCGAGGCCGAGCCCCTGGCGCGCGCGGGCATGACGCGCGACTTCTCCTGGGGGCCCCGCGCCCGCGAGTATGTCAGGCTATACGAGGAGGCCTTGCGTTGAGCGAGACGTGGAAGGAACAACTGGCGCAGGGACGGGTCGAGGAGGCCCTGGCCCTGGTCAAGCTCTCGGGCGAGGGCCCGCGGGCGGCGCTCGAGGTGCTGGCCGACGTGCGCCTGCGCCTGCGCATGCGCCGCCCGACCGAGGCGCTCGAGCTCGTGCGCGCGCACGCGGACAAGCTGGCCGAGATCGTGGACGTGGAACGGCTCGAGCGCGCACTCGCCGACCTGGAAGAAGAGCACTTCGAAGACTGGCTCGAAGACCCGCTGGTGGGTGCCGAGGCCTGGGTGCTGCGCGGTCTGCTGGACGTGGCCGAGGGCCGGCTTGAGGAGGGGCGCGACGCCTTCGCCGAGGCCGCCCGGCGCGACCCCCGGCACTGGCGGGCCTGGACTAACCTCGGCAACGCCGAGCTCGAGCTCGGCGACCTGGAGGCCGCCGAACGGGCCTACGAGGAGGCCAAGAAGCGCAACGAGAACTACCCCGAGGTCTACCAGGGTATGGCGGCGCTGGCCAAGCGCCGCGGCCAGATTGACCGCATGGTGCGCATGCTCAAGCTCGCCCAGAAGAAGCGGATGGCCCCGCGCGACGAGCAGCTGCCCGGCGCGGTGCTGCCCCCCCGCCGGCCGGGGCTGGGGTCGCTGCTGGGCGGGCGCTACCGCTGGATCCTCTGGATCGGGCTCATCCTGCTGGCCTACTGGTGGACCCAGCGCTAATCGGGCTCATTGGCGGCGCGGTAGCCTGGCTTTCATGATGCGCGAGGTTCGTTTCGTGGTGGTTGCGCTGGGGCTCTTCCTCGCCCCCGCGCTGGCGACCGACGGCGTCGTCTGGGGCGAGCAGTGGGGCTCGCCCTCCTGGGAGGCCGCCTTCGCCGTCTCCGGTCGGTGGGTGGTGGGGTGGACAGCGGGCGACCTCTTTGCCGAGGGAGCGGGGGTGGACGCCTTCGTGGTGGACGCCGCCGCCGGACCGCCGCGGGGCTGGCAGTCGGCCTGGCCAGGGCTCGAGCGCGCTTACGCGCTGGAGGCCCTGCCGGACGGCTACGCCTGGGCGGGCACCGTGGCCGCGGGCGCGCCCGACGCCATGCGCGCTCAGACCGACGCCTTGCTGGTGCGGATGACGGCGGAGGGCGCGGTGGCCTGGAAGGCCACGGTGGGCGGCCCGCTCACCGACGAGGCGCACGCGCTCGCGCCCGCCTCGGGGGGCGGCCTCTACCTGGCGGGTCAGGTGGAGGGGCGGGTCTACGCCCCCGGCGCGGGGGGAAGCGACGTCTTCGTGGCCCGTTTCGACGCCGGAGGGCGCGAGCTCTGGGGTGCGCAGTGGGGCACGGACGATGACGACTACCTCACCGCCGCGGCCCCCGACGGCGCGGGCGGCGTCTACCTGGCTGGCTACAGCGACGTCGACGAGGACTGCCGCCGCGTCAGCGAGCGCGGCTTCGTGCTCCACTACGGACCGGATGGGGAGCTCACCTGGGTCTACCGCTGGGGCTTCGACGCCGCTTCGCGCCCGGTGGCGCTGGCGGCGGACGGCGCGGGGGTCTGGGTCCTGGGTCAGACCGACGGTCCGTTCTACGGCGCTTTCGGCGGCGGCCGCGACGTCTTCGTGGTCCACCTGAGCGACGGCGGCGCGCCGGGCGCGGGGGCGCAGTGGGGCGGCGACGAGGCTGACCTCGCCTACGCGCTCGCGCGCGCGGACGACGGTACCCTCTGGGTGGCCGGCGCCACCGCGAACGCGCTCTTCGGTCCTTCGGCGGGTGGCTTCGACGCCTTCGTGGCCCGGCTGGGGGCGGACGGCCGCCCCGCGGCCGGCTGGCAGGCGGGAAGCCCCGCCCGCGACGAGGCGCGCGCCCTCGCGCTCACCCCGGATGGCCCGCTGGTGGCGGGTCTCACCTACGGCGACCTCCTCGGTGCGAACGCGGGGCAGGCCGACGCCTGGGCGGCGCTACTGCGCGGTTTCTGAGGGGCCCGATCCCCCACCCAGGGCGCGCTCGCCCCAGACGCGTACGTTGAGCCCCAGCTCGATCACGACGGCCCGCATCGTGCGCAACGCCTCGGCGTAGGCGTGCAAGCGGCCCACGTCCACCGCACTGCGCCACGGCGGCGGAGGCTCGAAGAGGTCGCGCCGCTGGGGGATGGCCAGGTAGAGCGTGCCGTCGAGCGCGGCGGCGTAGAGCTCGCCGTGGCGGTCGCGGAAAGCCCGCAAGGCCGCCATGAGGCGCGTGCTGAGGACGTAGCGGGCGGTGATGGGGTCGCTGGCGTAGACCACGAAGCGCTCCTCGAAGGCGGGGTCCTCGAGCTTGACGAGCCCCAGGCCGCGGAGCCGGCCGCCGAGCCGTTGCAGGCTGCGCGAGAGTAGCCCCAGCCAGCGCTCGCTGCGGTCGGGGTAGACGAGAACAGTGCCGGTGAAGGCCTTGGGGAACTCCGCCACTGCGAAGAGGCCGCGGAAAATTGTGCTGTAGTGGGTGCGGCAGCCGTCGTTGTCACACTCTTCCCGTTCCTCCTGGGCGTGGACCTCGGCAAAGCGCAGCGGCACGCCCTCGACCTCGCCCTCGAATAGATCCTCGCTGGCGTAGCGGTCGGGCCGGGTCGGGAAGAGGCGACTTGCCAGGAAGACCTCCTGGGGCAGCCCCGCCTCCGGATCGTGGCGAAAGCCAGGCAGCACCGCCTGCACGAGGGGCTCGAGCACCTCCTGCCGGTAGGCCTCGTGGTAGGGGCGGGCGGCGGCCCGCGACCGCATCAGGGCCCAGACGAACAGGGCGAAGGCGCTACCAAAGAAGACGGGCCACCCGGCCGCGCCCAGGAGCGGGCGCGCCAGGTAGAGGGCGGCTACAACCAGGGCGAAGGTGAGCCAGGTGCGCGCCACCTGCGCGCGGGCGCTGCGGCGCAGCGCCTCGAGCGCGCGCGAGCGACGGATCAGCCCTTCGAGTTCGGGCAGCGGGGCGTCTGCGGTTAGCGCCACGCCTCTTCCCCCCAGATCTTGCGGTTGAGCCCCAGCTCCTCGACCAGGGCCAGGAAGAGGCCCACGTCCTCGAGGTAGCCGCGGAAGACCTTGGGGCTGGCCAGGGGGCCGAAGAGGGGGGGTTCGAGTAGGTTCTTGTGCGAGGCCACCGCCATGTAGAGCTTGCCGTAGACCACGGAGAAGGCCACCGGCGCGCCCACCTTGCGGCGGAACTCGGCCAGCCGCTCCATCAGCACCGGGGTGAGCACGTAGTGCGCGGTCTCGGCGTCGCTGGCGTAGACGCTGTAGTAGCGCTCGAAACGGGGGTCTTCCATCCGCACGTGCACCAGCTTGCCGGAATCGCGCCGCGGCTGCAGCGCGGCCGCGAGCGGTCCCAGGGCGCCCTCGAGCGCGTCGGGGTAGACGACCACCTGACCGCGCGTGGGTTTGTTGAACTCGGCCACGAAGAAGAGGCCGCGAAAGAGCACCTGCTTGCTCGGCACCTTGCGCCCGCCGCCCGGGCCCCGGGGCTGCTCGAGTTCGCGGTAGCCCACCACCTCCGAGAACTTGACCTCCACGTCCTCGTAGCGGCCCACCACCAGGTCCTCGCCCTCCACGCCCGAGAAGGGGGCGGAAAAGAGCAGGCTCGCTTCCAGGTCGAACGGGCCCACCGAGCCCAGCGGGGCGTAGTCCACGTCACGCAGGAGCTCCTTCATCATCGGGCGGATGACCTTGCGCTTGAACTCGTACTTGAAGGGGTAGATCAGGCTGGGAGAAAGCCAAGCCGCGAGGCCCGCCGCCACCAGCGGCAGCCCCACCAGGTAGAGCCAGCTGCCGCCCAGGCGCACCAGCCAGGCGCCCAGCAGCAGACTGGGGATGATGAGCGCGGCCCAGGCCGCCGCCAGCGTGAGCCAGGTCTTGCGGCGTTCGGGCTCGAGCGCGCGGATCTGGGGAACGAGCCGGTAGTAGGCGCTTAGAGGGCTCGGCGAGGCGGGCATCGGGGCCAGATCAAGCGTTGCCGAAGAGGTCGGCTACACTGGGCGCGGCGGACTCGGACTTTTCCACCTCGAAGACCTTACGCCGCTTGAGGCCCATCCAACCGGCCACCAGGTTCGAGGGGAACATCTCGATGGCGTTGTTGAACTCGACGACGGCCGCGTTGAAGGCACGCCGGGCGGCCGAGATCTGCTCCTCGATCTCGTTGAGGGCGGCCTGCAGTTGCAGGAAGTTCTGGTTGGCCTTGAGATCGGGGTAGGCCTCGAGCTGCACCAGTAGCCGGCCCAGCAGGCCCGACATCTGCCCCTCCAGACCCAGACGTTCGTCGTCGTCCTTGGCCTGGCCGATGCGAGAGCGCAGCTCGGTCACCTTTTCCAACAGCTCACGCTCGTGCTTGGCGTAGCCCTTGACGGTCGCGACGAGGTTGGGAATGAGGTCGTAGCGCTTTTTCAGCAGCGCGTCAACTGCGCCTTGGGCGTAGTCGATCTGGTTCTTGCGGGCAATGAGCGTGTTGTAGGTGAGCGCGATCAATCCACCGGCAATGGCCAAGACGATTAAAAAAATCCATAGGGCCGTCACGGCACACCTCCTCAAAAACTAGTCTATTTTTACACAGTTTTTAACTGTACCCCCAAATGGGGGTCAGCTACCCTTAACCCCTGGGCTCACAATTTGTAGGGGCCGCTGTGTATCGCTTCGTTCTCAGGTTCCACGTGAATGACCGCCACCGCGCCTGGCACGGCCTCGGCCAGAGCGCGCTCGAGCCGGTCGGTGATCGCGTGGGCCTCCTCCACGCTCATCCGCCCCGGTACCACCAGGTGGAACTCCACGAAGGCGCGGGGTCCGGCGCTGCGGGTGCGCAGGTCGTGATACTCGAGCGCTCCGTCAAGGTTTGCCTCGATCGTTCGCCGGATGCGCGCGACCTGGTCCGGTGGCAGGGCCTCGTCCATCAGCCCGCCCACTGAGCGGCGCACCAGCCCCAGTCCGATCCAGAGCACGTTGATGGCCACGAGCACTGCCACCACCGGGTCGAGCCACCACCAGCCCAGCACCCAGGCCAGCGTAGCCCCCAGCAGCACTCCCGCGGTGGAAATCACGTCGCTCAGCAGGTGCCAGGCGTCGGCCACCAGCGCCGGCGAGCGCGAGCGGCGTCCCTGGGCAAGCAGCAGCCAGGCCCAGCCAGCCATGACCCCGCCCGCGAGTGCCACCAGCGCCAGCCCCAGTGCCGGCTGGTCGAAGGGCTGGGGGTCAGCGAAGCGGCCCCAGGCGGTGCGCATCATCTCGAAGGCGGCGAAGAGGATCAGCG
The DNA here is from genome assembly GCA_026985615.1 of Thermaceae bacterium. Lineage (GTDB taxonomy): Bacteria > Deinococcota > Deinococci > Deinococcales > Marinithermaceae > Oceanithermus. The sequence goes on from JALSQD010000037.1 coordinate 27,273, forward strand.
CCCCTTCGACCACCGCCGAGAAGTACTCCGCCTTGGTGTGGCCGAAGGGGTGGGTGGCGTCGGCGGGGCGCACGGCCACCGAGAGGGCAAGCAGCGCGGCCGCCGCGGCCACGATATTGACAATCGACTCGAGCGCGTCGGAGTAGATGGCCACCGAGCCGGTGAGGCGCCAGGCGGTCCACTTGATGGCGAAGACGGCCACCCCCACGACTACGCTCCAGCGGGCCATGCGCAACGCGGGATCGGACCGGCCGCTCACGCACCCACCTCCTCAAGTGGGGCGAGGGCGACGAGGCCGCCCGGCGGCAGCCGCCTCGCCCGCAGCGCGGCGTCGAGGGCCTGGCGCCAGCGCCGCCCCCCGCGCTCGCCCTTGAAGAGGTTGAAAAGCGGCCGCAGGAGCGGGCGCAGCGGCGTCCCCTCGGCCAGCCGGTTCTCCAGGTAGGCCTGGTAGCGCTCCAGCACCGCGCGGCGCTCGGGGGCGTGCGGCTCGCCCCAGAGCAGCCGGTCGGCCGCGGCCCAGCGCCAGGGGCGGCCCCACATCGCCCGGCCCACCATCGCCCCGTCAACGCGCTCCAGGTGGACGCGGGCCTCTTCCAGGGTTCGGATGCCGCCGTTGGTGACAATGGCGAGCTCGGGGAAGGCGCGCTTGAGCCGGTAGACCGCCTCGTGCTCGAGCGGCGGAACTTCGCGGTTGGCCTTGGGGTCGAGTCCTCGGGTCCAGGCCTTGCGCGCGTGCACGATGAAGACGCGCGCCCCGGCCTCCGCCACCCGCTCCACGAAGCGTGTCAGGAAGGTCTCACCCGCGAGCTCGTCCACGCCGGTGCGGTGCTTGATCGAAAGCAGGACGCCCGTCTCCTCGTAGACGGCCCGCACGATCTCGGCCACCCGCTCGGGCCGGCGCATGAGCATCACCCCGAAGCCTCCCGCCTGGGCCCGGGGCGAGGGGCAGCCCACGTTCAGATTCACCTCGTCGTAGCCCCAACCCTGGGCGATGGCCACCGCTCGGGCCGCCAGCCGCGGGTCGGCCGAGCCGATCTGCAGGGCGACGGGGTGCTCGGATGGGTGAAAGTCCAGGTGCCGCGGCGGGTCGCCGTGGATTAAGGTGCGGTCCACCACCATCTCGCTGTAGAGGCGTGTGCGGCGGGTGATGAGGCGCAGCAAAAACCGGAAGTGCCGGTCGGTGCGCTCCATCATCGGCGCGAGGCTGAGGCGGCGGTCGGCGCTCACGTCACACCCCGCTCATACCTGGGGACACGCGGGCGGGCTCGCGAAAGCGGATCTGCTCCCAGTCGCCCTCCTCGACGACCTCGAGGTCGGGAAAGAGCCGGCGCAGGTAGGCGAGCACGTCCTGCACCAGGTCCTCGGGGGTGCTCGCCGCCGAGGTGATGCCCACCGCGCGCACGCCCTCGAACCACTCGGGCCGCAGATCGGCTACGGTGTCGATGCGCTCGGCGCGGGTCATGCTGCGGGCGATCTCGTAGAGCCGCATGCCGTTGGAGGAGTAGGAGCTCGTCAGCACCAAGAAGAGGTCCACGTGCGGGGCGATGCGCTTGACCTGGTCCTGGCGGTTCTTGGTGGCGTAGCAGAGGTCGTCGCGGCTGGGAAGCACCAGGTTGGGGAAGCGCGCCTTTAGAATCTCGATGGTCTTGTCGGTGTCGTCTACACTCAGCGTTGTCTGGGTGAGCACCACCACGCGGTCGGGGTCGGGCACCTCGACCGTGCGCGGGTCGGCCATGCGCGGGTCGCGCCCCACGTGGGTGTGGACGGCCACCAGGATGGTGTGTTCGGGGGCCTCGCCGTAGGTGCCCTTGACCTCCTGGTGGTCGGCCGAGTCGCCGATGAGCAGCACGGTGTAGCCCATCTCGGCGTAGCGGCGGGCCTCGGTGTGCACCTTGGTCACCAGCGGGCAGGTGGCGTCGATGTAGCCCCAGCCCATGGCGCGCACTTGCTCGCGCACCTGGGGCGGGATGCCGTGGGCCGAGAAGACCACGGTCCGCGCCAGCTTGTGGCGGCGTTCCAGCTCGGCGATCTCGGACAGGTCCTCGATGAAGTGAACTCCGTGCTGCTCGCGTAGCCGCCCCACCACCACGTCGTTGTGCACAATCGAGTGGTAGACCACCAGGTCGCCCTCCTCCGCCAGTTCAAGGGCGGCCTTCTCCACGGCCCGGATGGCCATCACCACGCCGGCGCAGAAGCCGCGGGGTTTGGCCAGGTAGACGCGTAGGCTCACGGGAGCATTCTAGCAAGCGGGCTCAGACCGCCTCGTAGCGCCCGCCCGGCAGCGCCCGCACGTGCCCGGAGAGCTCGAGCCGGGTGAGCAGCCCCAGCACCTCGGCGGGGCCGAGTCCCAGCGCGAGCGCCAGGTCGTCGGGCAGCGACTCGCCGCGCTCGCGCAGCAGTTGCCACAGCCGTCCCGCCGTTCCCTCGGGCTCGGGCGGGGCCCCGGCCGCGCCGGTGCGGGCCAGACCCAGGGCCTCGAGCACGTCGCCGGGCTCGAGCACCGCGCCCGCCCCGTCGGCGAGCAGCCGGTTGCTGCCGCGGCTGGCCCAGTCGGAGGGCCGGCCCGGAACTGCCAGCACCTCGCGCCCCAGCTCGGCTGCCAGCGCGGCGGTGATCAAAGCGCCCGACTTCTCGGGCGCCTGCACGATCACCACCGCGTTGGCCAGCGCGGCGATGAGCCGGTTGCGCCGGGGAAAGCTGCCGGCGCTGGGCCCGCTGCCCAGCGACAGCTCGCTCATCAGGGTCACCCGCGCGGCCAGCCCGGCGTTCTCGGGCGGGTAGACGACGTTCACCCCGCTGCCGAGCACCGCCAGGGTGGCCCCCCCGCCCGCGAGCGCCCCCTCGTGGGCGGCGGTGTCCACGCCCCGCGCCAGGCCGCTGATCACGGCCACGCCCGCATTGGCTAGGTCCCGCGCGAGCTTCTGGGCAAAGTCGAGCGCCCAGGGTTGGGCGCGGCGGCTACCCACCACGGCCACGGCCGGCGCTTCGAAGTTCCAGCTCCCCTTCAGGTAGACGAGCGGGGGCGGGTCGGCCAGGTGGCGCAGCCGCTCGGGGTAGCCCGCCTCCCAGGCGCCCACGAGGCGCACCCCTAGCTCCGCCGCCCGCGCCCGGGTGCGTTCGGCCGCGCCCTGGGCGCGGGTGCGCTGGTAGGCGCGCGCGAGTTCGGGGCCCAACAGCTCCCCCAGGCGTTCGAGCCCCGCCTCCCCCTCGGCGAGCACGCGCGCGAAGCGTGCCGGCCCCACGCCCGGGGTGAGCGCCAGGTCCATCCAGGACATAGTTCCAGTTTATCCACCCCACGGCCGCTAGGGGTGCAGCGCCCAGAAACCCGCCCGCGACGACCACCACAGCAGCACGGCCAGCACCACCAGCAGGGCCCCCAGCGGCCAGAAGCGCCGCGCCGAGATGCGAAAGCGCACGGCGTAGCCCACCCCGGCGGTGAAGAGCAGGGCGGCGGCGTTAATGGTGAAGAGGTAGAGCGCCCCGGTGGCGGGGCCGAGCCAGCCAAGGGCGGCGAAGATGCCCGAGGCCACCAGCGGCGGCAGCAGGGCGATGGCCACCATCACCCCCACCAGCGTCTGCCCCTGGCCGCGGATGAAGGAGTAGGCCCCCACCGCGCCGGTCACCAGCGCAAGGGCGAGGTCGAAGAGGTTGGGGGCGCTGCGGGCGATCAGCTGGATGCCGGGTTCGATGGCGGCGAAGGCGGCGAGGCCGCGCGCCAGCAGCCAGGCCACGCCCCAGGCGAGCGCGGCTCCGGCCAGCGCGGTGAGGCCGGCCTGTGCGGTGAGGCGGCGGTGGCGCCAGAGCAGGCCGAAGCCCAGGCCCATGAGCGGGCCCATCAAGGGCGCGATGATCATGCTGGCGAGCACCAGCAGCGCGTCGTCGCGCACCAGGCCGGCGAAGGCGATCGTGGCCGAGGCGGCGGTGAGGAAAAGGTACCAGGGGGTCAGCTTCGAGACGCCCGCAAGCTCGTGCTCGAGCTCTTCGGCGGGCGTGGGCTCTTCGTGCTCCTCCTCGGTGACTTCGGGAAAGGTCCAGGCGGGGGTGTCGAGGGCCATCCAGTCCTCGGGGCCGAGCACGGGCTTGAGCAGGGCGAGCAGCCGGTCGGCCTCGGCGGTGTCCACGGGCACCACCAGGTAGATCTCGTCGGCGCCCGAGCGCAGCACCAACGGATGCAGCCCCTGTTCCTCCATCACCCCCAGCACCGAGGGAGCGCGGGACGCTTCCGCTTGCACGTAGAGCAGGTGGCGCGCCATGCCTCAGCTTACCCGTAAGCTGGAGGCGTGGAAGAGCGGCTCGACCGGGTACTCGCCCACCTGGGCCTGGGCACCCGCAAGGAGGTGGGCAAGCTCATCCGCGCCGGCGCGGTACGGGTGGACGGCGCGGTCGTGCGCGACCGCGGCTTCAAGCTCGACCCCCAGCGGGCCCGCATCGAACTGCACGGCGAGCCGTTGGCCTTTGCCCGCCACTACCACGTGCTGCTCCACAAGCCCGCGGGGGTGGTCACGGCCACCCGCTCGGAGCACGAGCCCACCGTGCTCGACCTGCTGCCGAACGCGCTGTGGCGCGACGATCTCCGGCCCGTGGGCCGGCTCGACAAGCCCACGGAGGGTCTGCTGTTGCTCACCACCGACGGCGAGCTGCTGCATCGGCTCACCCACCCCCGCTGGAAGGTGGCCAAGGTCTACCTCGCCGAGCTCGAAGCGCCCCTGCCGCCCGACGCGCGCGAGCGCTTCGCTGCGGGGATCGCGGGCTTCGCCCCGGCCGAGCTGGAGGTGCTGGCGCCGCAGCGCGCGCGGGTGACGCTGCGCGAGGGCAAGCACCGCCAGGTGCGGCGGATGTTCGCGACGCTGGGCACGCCGGTGGTCTACCTGCGGCGTGAGCGCTTCGGCCCGCTGACGCTCGAGGGGCTCGCGCCCGGGGAGGCGCGACCGCTTTTCGAAGGCGAGCTGACCGCGCTTTACGAGGCCGTGGAGCTCGAGCCCTGATCCAGGAGCTCTAGCGCGGTTTCCACCGCCTCGTCCAGGCTGCGGGCCAGCCGGTCGGCCGAGTAGAGGAGCATCAGGTTGTGCCGGTGGTCGTACTCCGGCCCGGTGAAGATGCGCCGCAGCCCGCTGCTGTAGAGCACCACCCGCCGCCCCAGCCCCCGCACGTAGCCCTGCACCGCGGCGGCCTCGGCGTCCACGTCGACCCCGTCGCCCCAGATCACCACCACCTCGCCGGCGCGGGCGGTTTCGAGGTCTTGCTGGGCCCGTAGCTCTAGGGGGCCGTCGCCCTGGTAGCGGCGGGCCACGCTCACCTGCGTCCCGGCCTTTTCCAGCGCCGCGGCGGCGCGTTCGGCCGCGTCTCGCTGGTGCTCGAACTGTCCGCCGCCGAACTCGAGGTAGACCCGGCGCTGCGGCGCCCGCCCCCGGGCCGGCAGGGGAGCCTCGGGCGGCTGCTCGACCCAGCGCCGGCAGAGCGCGGCGGTGCTGGCTTCCACCTGGCCGAAGTCGCGCAGTAGCGCGTTGAAGTAGGTGTCGCGGCCGTCATAGTCGTGCGTCAGGTCCACTGCCCCGAGGTCGAGTTCACGCGTGCCTAAGAGGTGCAGCAAGGGCGGGGCCGCAAACATCGTGGCGCAGCCGTCGTAGCAAAAGTGAAAGAAGTTGAACCACAAGAGCGCCACCGGCGTCCCCGAGGCGTGGGCATAGCCCACCTCGCAGGCGACGCCGCTGTCGAGTTGGAGGTCGCCGGGGGCGCCAGCAGGGCGTAGGCGCGCTCCACCCGTTGGCGGTCGAGGTCGTAAATGGCGCGGCTGAAGTCTTGCGTCTTGGGGTCGAGGGCGGCGTTGGAGTCGCGAAAGGGTAGGAAGGTGAAGGGTTCCGCGGGCTCGAGCCCTCGCTGGATCAGCGCCTCGCGCAGGCCGGCGAGGCAGCCGTGCTCCAGATCGCGCCCAGGTGTCGCCCGCTCGGGTCGTACAGCCACGTGGCCACGTAGACCGGGGCCCGGCCGGCGGCGAGGAGTTCGGGGGAGCGTGGAGTCGTCATGTCTCGCGCATCATCAACACCACGCCCAGCAGCACCAGCAGCAGGCCCGCCGTGCGCGCGGGGGTCATGGTGATCTGCATCTGCCCGAACCAGCCGAACTGATCGATCAGCGCCGCGGTGAGCAGCTGGCTGGCCACGATGACCGTGAGCGCGGCCAGCACCCCGAGGTGCTGGATGGCCAGGATGGTGCCCGCCACCACCGCGACGCCCAGCACGCCTCCCAGGAAGGCGTAGGGTGGGAGGCCACGCAGCGGCGCGGCGGCGAGCCACACCACGCCGAGTACCAGCATCGTCCAGACCCCCCAGCCGAGCAGGCGCAGCCCGGGACCGAGCCGCCCTTCGACGAGAAGGTTGCGTTCGAAAAGCAGGAAGCCGGCCGCGGCGGCCAGCAATCCGATCAGGTGCACCAGCGTGACCATGCCCCAGGTTCCCAGGCGGTCCTGGAGCACCGAGTTGATGGGCCCGATGGCCGCGATGAACATCCCGGTCGCAATGGCGACGACGAGTCCCGCGTTCATGTTGCCCCCCGCACCCGTTCGCTTGCTGTCATGAAACCATTTTATCCACCGTCCGGGGTCTAGGGGAAGTCTCTATTTCAATCTAATCCGAAAACGAACCTCTTTCCATAAATGCTCCAATGTAGAACGATCTCCACTTATCGGAACGTATCCCGCTTTCATCGAGCAGAATACGGACTCGTTACAGGCAGGTCCACCGGTCCACCTTAAGGACTTAAGGAACGATTAGCTTGGGGCGTTCAAGAGCCGGGCCGGTCGAAAGGGAGGCCCCCGCCGTCGGTTGGCGCGTCGGGTTCTCCAAGGTCGGACGCGGGTGGATTGACACCGTCTCCGGGGGCGTTCGGCGGCGGCGAGACCTTGCCTCCGGGGTTGAAGGCGTAGCCCTGACGCAGCAGCTCTAGGTCGGCGGCGTCTACCTTGCCGTCGTAGTTGAGGTCGGGATCGAAACCGGTGGTTTTCTTGCCGGCCTGGTCCTGGGGCGGCTGCCTGGGCTCCGACCCGGCGGGGGGCGCGGCGTCTTCACTGCCGCCGTCCGGAGGCGCGGTGGGGGTTTCGGGTTCGGCCTCGGGGCCGCCTTCCGGGCTCTCGGGACTCGCGGGCGCGTTCTCCTTAGGTGCGGGGGGCTGGCCCTCGATCTTCTTGGGCGCGCGCTTCCAGGCCTGGGCGAGCGCGCGCAGGTCGTCGAAGGCGTAGGCGCCTTCGTCGGCGGGGCGCTTGGGCGGCTTATTGGTGTAGGGCTCGCCGTCGGGCTTGAAGAACTGGTCCTGCGGCTGCACCTTGGGGCGCAGTTTGCGGGTGGGCTCGAGCTTCAGCCGGAACACCTCACCGCCGCGGAAGGTCTGGGTGAAGGCGCCGTCGATGTCGAGCGCCTGTTGCTCTTCGTCGTAACGGACCACGTAGACGAGGTTGGGGTTGGCCTTCAGGCTTTCCAGGTCGGGCTTCAGGTCCTTGAGGGTGAGGCGCAGGCGGAACGCCTGGGTGGGGCGCTTGTCGAGGGTGAAGACGGCGATGAAGGGCGCGTCGGTCTCCGAGGCCGGCAGTTTGGCGGTGAGCTTGGGCGGGGGCGGGTCGCTCACCTTGAGGGTGAGGGGGACGCTGCGGCTCGAAAGCGCGGCGTCGTTGACCACCACCGTGATCTTGAAGCTACCCTTTTCCTGTGGCACGCCCGAGATGCGGCCGCTGGCGAAGCGCAGCCCCTTGGGCAGCTTGCCCTCGAGCTCGAAGCTGTAGGGGCGCACGCCGCCCGAGGCGGGCAGCTTGGCCTCGTAGCGCTCGCCGATGTAGGCTGGCGGCAGCGAGCGCACCGCCAGCCGTAGCGGCTCGCCCGGGCCGCCGTCGCTGGTGCCGCAGCCCGCCAGCCCCGCGAGCGCGGCGAGCCCCAGCAGGAGCGCGGAAACGATCTTGGACCGCACAGTTCTAAGCTACCGCCCGCGGCGATGAGATGCCTGACAATTGTTGGGTTAACGGGTGGATAACGCAGCGGTAACCCGCCGTTTATGCTCCTCCAGCACAATGCGGGCGTCATGAAACGGACGCAGCAGTTTTCCCTCTTGTTGGTGGCCGCCCTTCTCGGTATCTTCGCGGCCTTGGCCCTCGGCAGCTCCTACGAGTACGACAAGCGGTCTGGCGACCCAATGCTGGACGTTCCGGCCGCGCTCGTCTTGCTCTACGACGCGGACGGGCGCGTGATCTGGAGCAGCACCTTCCCCGGCGAGCCTTCGAGCGACGTTCTCGCGCGTACCGCCCGGGTGGAGCTTCGCGACGCCCAGGACCGGGTGATTGCCTCCTCGTCCGTGGACCCCTCTGGCTACGGCAGCGCCCACCCGGTGGTCCACATCAACGGCAAGCCGGTGGCGGTGAAGGACCTTTTGCGCTCGAGCTACGGCTACGGCGGGTACGACGACGATGACCGCTACTATGGCGACGGCAGCTACGACGGCAGCTACCGCGACGACGACGGCTACGACTCGAGCTCGAGCAGCTACGACCACGACGACCGCTACGACGATCACGACGGCAGTTACGATCACAACGACCACGACGACGATCACCACGACGCCTCCGGGGATGACGACCGCTATCGCGACGACGACTAATCGTCACCCCATCCCTTGCTCAGAGGGCCCGCCGAAAGGCGGGCCCTCCCTCGTTCACCCGGGTTTGCTCAGGGCAGGACGTAGTTTAGGTACTTTTCTGCGAACGTGACGTTGGTTCCGTCTGGCAGGAGGAACAGGTCCGCGTCATCCTGATTCGCCATTTCTTCCAGGGTAAGGCTGGACTCCACCGCAGAAACCGTGACGTTCACGGTGTCGCCGCTTTGCGGCAGCGTGTCCCCGAAGCCGCTCAGTGCGGTCAGATCGGGCAGCGTGTACTCGGTGGCGTTGCCTAGGTAAGTCTTGCTGATGGTCGCGTTTACCACTACCGGGGTGCCCCAGTCGGCGTTGATGGTGTAGACCAGCAGGTTGGCGCTTGCGGCGAGGTTTGTGACGCTTACCGGCGAACCGCTGAGGCTGGGGTTGATGGCAGTGGGCAAGGTGATGGCGGGTGTGCCTGCAGCGCTAGCGAAGATCCCGCCCACAAGGTTTGGCGGGCTTTCGGCGAAAGCGATAAAGCTATACCTGTCGGCGAAAGCGAGGTCTAGGTATTCGCTACCGGCTCCGCCCGGGCCCGCGCCCGTACCTGCGCGCAACAGCGTTTCGTTGGGGGTGACCGCCGTCGCCATCCAGAAGGGGGCGTAGCCCGAGGGCACGAGCGCCGGCCGTAAATTCACATAAAGGCCCCCGGCTCCCGGGCGGCCTTGGGGAGCCGGGGGCAAAGGCGCTAAATTAGCGAAGCACCACCCTCACGGGAATCTCCGCGATCAGGGACCCGTTTACCCTAAGTTCGAGTACAAAGTGCACCTCGTCCGCCGACACCCCGCTATCCGTAAAGGTCACCTGGAAGGTGATCGAGCGGGTTTCACGAAGGTCTACCCGCTGTTCGCTGGGGCTTATTTCTTGTACGAGCCCCTCATCCCCGACCGGCACCAGGCGGACCACCGCGTCGGTCACCGCGCCCGAAACTGCCTCCCGGATCGCGTCCACCAGTTCGGCACTATCGGAACCCACGTCGAAGACCGCGCCCCCGGTGGCCTCGGCGATCGTCTCCGCCGCCGGGTCCACCGAGCCGCTATTCATGAACACGATGCGCACGCCCTCCCGCTCGGCGGTGGCGATCACGTCTTCTGCCGTCGTGGGGTAGGGGTAGCCCAGATCCTCCGGGGTATGGAAACTCGCGTCGGTGGAAACCAGCAAAAATCGGAGCCGCTCGCTCCCCCAATCTGGATAGGTCACCGGAATGCTGGCCCCTGCGCAATCACCCGATACGCTTCGCCCCGCCCCCGTCATAGCCTGGTACATCGCCTCCAGCTGGGACTCGGGTTCGTCGAGACCCGAGGCTACCGCGAGCTCGTCGACCTTTTGCGAAAAGGCCTCGATATCGTCCGAAAAGGCGAGTTCGAGCCGGTAGCCGTAATCGCCGCTCTCGGGATCTCCAAAATCTCCACAGGGGGCGTCTACGAAGCTTGAAAGCGCGACGCGGAAGTTGGGCACCACCGCGTCGAGTGCCTCCGCGATGGCCTGGGTCTGGGTACGCCAATTGTCTAGGTCATCGTAGAAACTCCCCGAGAGATCCACGAGCCACATCACGTCGGCCGCGAGCTCTCCTGTCTCGGGGTTGGGCAGCTCCACGGTCACGCTTTGGGTCACCGCACCTCCCCGGGGAATCTCGACCACGAGTTCTTCGTCACCCGTCAGTTCGTCGACCAACCCGCATCCCGAGAATGCCAAGAGAAGCGCGAGCAGACCCAAACGCCAAAGCTTAAACTTTCCCATAACCTTCGCCTCCTTGGACCGCACTGTACAAATTCCAACCTTATTATAGCGAACTAAAAAAGGCCAAATGTCCTAAAAGAGGGGCAGGCGCGCGATCGAACGCCTCGAGCCCCGGGGCTAGCTGTGCAGACTCACATCCCCTTCACCCCAACCCCCAAACGCGAGACGGGAGCCTGATTGCCCAGGCTGCTGTGGGGGCGGTGCCCGTTGCAATAGCAAAGCCACTCAGGAAGGTGGGTTTCCCGTTAATCGATACTCCGGTAGGCGTGGGCCTACGCCCACTCGTTCAAGAGGGTACGGATGAAGCGTTTCACCTTCCCGCTGGTCCTTGGCGTGTAGGGCCGGATCGTCTTGTGCTTTAGGCCCAACCACCGATGCGCCCTTTGGAAGCGCTCAGACCGAAAGATCCGGGCGTTCTCGGCCATCATCCCGCGCACCTGAATGCTCAACCGCCGGTAGTGGTGCAGGGCGGAGAGCAGAAAGGCGGCGGGCTTTCCTTCCGCCCGTCCCTCTTCACCACCGCGTAGGTCAGCGAGCTGAAATCGCGTGCCGCGGCGAAGACATGTTCTCATTCCACCGAATGGCCCTGTGCGCTTCGAACGACGGTCATCCGGTGCCCGGGCCTTTTGAACCGCGCGCTTCTTGGTGTCCAGGTGCAGGAGGATCCCGAAAGCCTCGACCTCAAAACGCCTGGGCGGGGGTTTGGGCTCCAAGACCGAGCGCCGCCTTGGCTTTCAGGATGCGCCCCACCGTGCCCTTGTAAAAGCCAAGCCTATGGCGATGGCGCGGTAGGGTCAGCGGCTCTGGCGGGGTTTCATCAGCTGCCGTACCAGACCTGCCGCGCCAGCTCTTCTGCAGCCCTCTTCAGACTGCGGTGGGAACGGAAGCTGCGGCCGGCAAGACCCGACCGCCCTCTTTGCGGTAACGCCGGAGTCGCTTGCAGGCGGTTCTTGGGCTGACCCCCCTCGGCTTTAGCCGCTTCCCTCACCGACAGGCCCTCGTGGATCATGCGGAACTCCAGGACGCACCTTCCCCTGAACGTAAGCCGCGTGTTCCTGTGGCTGTTCGCTGACAGGAATCTGCTCCGGACTTGATCCGGGTCTCCTCCTCTCATGCCCAAAGCCATCCCCCCGGCACCGGGTATGGGGCTCCAATGAACAACGCGTTGGGAGATTACAGCTAGCTGCTGGGCGCCGAGGAGTCGAGTTCGGCCTCCACCGTTTCCTGCCAGCGGGCGTAGTTCGCCGCGAGCGCCGGGTTCGGGCGCGGCTCGAAAGCGTCGGGTGCGCCGCCCGCCTCCCAGTCCGCCGGCCGGCCGGCCAGCAAGAAGGCCGCGCCCCGGGCAGTGGCTTCGAGCCCCGGCGGGCGCAGCACCGGCAGGCCGCTCAGGTCGGCGAGCCGCTGCGCCAGCCCGTCCAGGTTCGCCAGCCCCCCGGTCAGGCGGATGCGGCGGGGCGCGGGCAGGTAGCGGGCCTGTTCTTCCAGGTTGACCGCCAGCATGAAGACGATGCTCTCCACTACGGCCACCGCCTTCTCGGCCAGGCCGCCCTCGCCCTCGAAGCGCACCGGGAAGCTCGCCCGCCAGAAGGGCGAGCCGAGGCCGGAGACCCCGTTCAGGAAGACCAGCGGGCTGGCCGGCACCTCCTCCAGCCAGCCGCCTAGCTTGTCCGTCAGGTCTTTCACCCCGTACTCTTCGGCGAACCGGGCGAGCGCCGATCCGGCGCCGTTGACCGTGCCCTCGAGCACGTACTCCACCCGCCCGCCGCCGTCGTGCAGCACCCCGGCGAGCAGCCGCTCGGGGCGTACCAGCCGCGCCCCCGTCGCCCGCAACACGAAAGCGCCGGTGCCGGCGTTGACGTAGGCGGTTTCTTTGTTCAGCTCGCCGTAGGCGAAGAGGGCGGCGTTCTGGTCGCCGGTGACCAGCGCCAGCGGCACCTCCGGCGCGGCCGCCAGCGAGCCGTAGCCCCAGGCGTTGGGCGCCACCGGCGGCAGCGGGTCACGCGGCAGGCCGAAGAGACGCAAGAGCCCGTCGTCCCAGTCGCGCGCCTCCAGCGCCACCAGTTGGGTGCGGCTGGCGTTCACCACGTCGGCGGCGCGGGCCGCCCCGCCCGCCAGCCGGCCCGCGAGCCAGGCGGCCATGGGCCCGAAACCGAGGCGGCCCTCCTCGTGGGCCCGGCGCACCTCGGGCAGGTGGTCCAGGCACCAGCGCAGCTTGCTGGCGCCGTAGTGGGGCGTCAGGAAGAGGCCGGTGCGCTCGTGAATCGTCTTTTCGTAGGGCCGCAGCGCCTCCACCGTCCGCCAGGCGCGCCGGTCCTGCCAGCTGATCACCGGCCCCAGCGGTTCGCCGCTGGTGCGGTCCCAGCAGGCGACGTTGGAGCGCTGGGTGGCCAGGCCGGCGGCGGCCACCGGGCCGGGCGCGGCGGCGAGGGCCTGTGTCACCGCCCCGGCGATGGAGGCCCAGAGCGCCCCGCCGTCGTACTCGGCCCGCAGCTCGTCGGGCCTGTGGGCGCGGATCTCGCGCGTGGCCGCCGCGAGCTGTCGTCCGCGCGCGTCGAAGACGAAGGCGCGGCTGGCGTGGCCGCCCTGGTCGATGATCAGGTAGCGCTCGTGGGCGTCGCGGGTATGCACCTGGCCTTGCTCCTCAACGTCAGGATACCCGCATCCGGGTGCTACCCATCCCGGCCGTGATGTGCTATAAAGGGTGGGTATGCCCTGCAAGGGCAGCGTGTCGCAAGAGACCCCGGGTCTATAGTCCAAGCGCCGTGCGCTAAAGGGGGAGCACCCTCTGGGGGATCCGACGCGACGCGGCCGCCTCCGGGCGGCGCACAGGAGGATATAGGCGGATGGAAGACAAGGAACCCAAGACCCCGGCGGAGGCCGGAACCGAAACCCCCGAAACCCAAGCCCAACCCGAAGCCCAGGCTCAGGAGCCCGAAGTCCAGGCTGCCGAGTTGGCCCAGTCCGAGGCTGCCGAAGCCCCGGTCCAGGCCGAGCCCGCGGCCGAGATGACCATGGAGCAGGCGCTCCAGGAGGCCGAATCCAGGCTTGGCGCCAAGGTGCGCCGCGGCCAGGTGATCAAGGGCCGGGTCGTTTTCGTGGGCAGTGAAGGGGTGGCGGTCGACGTAGGCGCAAAGGTCGAAGGCATCATCCCGTTCAACCAGTTGACCGAGGAACCTCTCTCCGAGGAAGAGCTCAAGAACATGCTCAAGCCCGGGGATGAGGTCGAGGTCTACGTGGTGCGCGTCGACCTTCCCAATAACGTCATCATCCTTTCCAAGAAGCGCGCCGAGGCCGACAAGGCCTGGCGCAAGATCGTCGAGCTCTATGAAAAGGGCGAGCCCGTCGAGGTGACGGTGCGCGAGAAGGTCCGCGGCGGCCTGGTGGCCTACCTGGAGGGCGTGCGCGCCTTCATCCCCGCCTCTCAGGTCGACATCAAGCGCGTGGCCGACCTCGAGGAGTTCGTGGGCAAGTCGATCCCGGTCAAGATCACCGAGCTCAACCGCAAGAAGGGTCGGATCATTCTCTCGCGCCGCGTGCTGCTGGAGGAAGACCAGAAGAAGAAGCGCGCCGAGGTGCTCGAGCGCCTCCAGCCCGGCGACGAGGTCGAGGGCAAGGTCGTCGAGGTGACCGAGTTCGGCGCCTTCGTCAACCTGGGCGCGATCGACGGCCTGATCCACCGCAGCGAGCTCTCCTGGGGCCGCTTCGAGCACCCCAAAGAGGTCGTCAAGGTGGGCGACGTGGTCAAGGCCAAGGTGCTCTCGGTCGATCGCGATCGCGAGCGCGTCAACCTGAGCATCAAGGCGCTCACCCCCGACCCCTGGCAGACCGCGGCCGAGAAGTACGAGGTGGGCCAGCGCATCAAGGGCAAGGTCGTGGGCCTCACCCCTTTCGGCGCCTTCGTCGAGATCGAGCCGGGGCTCGAGGGCCTGATCCACATAACCGAGATGAGCTGGACCAAGCGGCCGCGCCACCCCTCCGACGTGCTGAAGGAGGGCGAGGAGGTCGAGGCCGTGGTGCTGCGCATCGACCCCGAGCAGCGCCGTCTCAGCCTGGGCCTGCGCCAGACTCTGCCCGACCCTTGGAAGGAACTGCCCGAGAAATACCCCCCGGGCACCGTGGTCAAGGGCAAAATCACCGGCGTGACCGACTTTGGCGTCTTCGTCGAGATCGAAGACGGCATCGAGGGCCTAGTCCACATTTCCGAGCTCGACTACGAGCACATCGACAACCCGGCCGAGAAGTTCAAGAAGGGCGAGGAGCTGGAGGTGGTGGTCCTCAACATCGACGCCACCGACCAGCGCGTCTCGCTCTCGCGCAAGCGCCTGTTGCCGCCCCCGGTGCCCACCGAGGACGAGGAGCAGGAAAAGAAGCGCCGCCCGCGCCAGAAGAAGGTCAAGGGCAAGCGCCCGCCGCAGCGGGGTCCGCGCCGCGACCGCGATCTGCCCGGCATCGCCACCGCGCAGGGGGCAGACCTGGGTTCGTTCGTGGGCGGCGAGAGCAACACCAGCGTCAAGCTGGGCGACCTCTACGGCGACCTGCTGGCCGACCTGGGGCTGGAGGAGGAGGCCACCGAGGCCGAGCCCGCCGCCGAAGGCGAAGCCTGAGCGCCGCTTCGAGAAGCGAACCCCCGCAGGCTGCGGGGGTTCGTTCTATTCTGAGGCTGAAGGTATGGGCGAGCTGCGCACGTTGCCCGAGCTGCGGGGGCGGACCCGCGTCTTCGCTGACCGGGCCGACGCCGGGCGGGTGCTGGCGCGTTGGCTCGAGCCCGAGTGGAAGGGGGCCGAGGGCGGGATCGTGCTGGCCGTGCTCGCCGGGGGCGTGCCGGTGGGGCTCGAGCTGGCCCGCGGCCTGGAGCTGCCCCTAGACCTGATCTTCGTGCGCAAGCTGCACTTCCCCGACAACCCCGAGGCCGGTTTCGGCGCGCTGGGCGAGGGCGGCGTGTTGCTGATCGACCCGGACGCGGAGCGCTGGCTCGGCCCCGAGGGGGTTCGCGCCGTCGTCGCGGAGGAACGGCGGGCCCTGGCCGAGCGCATCCGCCGCCTGCGCGGCCCGCGCCCGCCGCCGCGGCTCGCCGGACGCCGGGTCCTGCTCACCGACGACGGGCTGGCCTCGGGCGCCTCCATGCGGGTGGCCGTGCGCGAAGCGCGCGCCCGCGGGGCGGAGCAGGTCGAAGTCGCCGTGCCCACCGCTTCTTCGGACGCGGCCCGGCGCGTGGCCCGCGAAGCCGATCGCGTCTTCGTGGCCAACCTGCGCTCCGGCCCGCCCTTTGCGGTGGCCGATGCCTACCGCAACTGGCGCGACCTGAGCACCGAAGAGGTGGCCGCGCTGCTGCACCCCCCTCGGACCGGAGGCGCGTAGGCAAAGCGGCCGCGATCTGTTAAGATGCGTTGTTTTATGGAACTCCGCAACCTTGCCATCATTGCCCACGTCGACCACGGGAAGACCACCCTGGTCGACGCGATGCTGAAACAGGCCCACGCGCTGGAGCGGGGCCACGAAGACGACGAGCTGATCATGGACACCGGCGAGCTCGAGCGCGAACGCGGGATCACCATTTTGGCCAAG
>JALSQD010000038.1 GCA_026985615.1 Thermaceae bacterium
CTGGCACGGAGTTGGCCGGTGCTATTAGCAGGGTACCGTCATTCCCCTTGCGGGGTTTTCGTCCCCTGTTCAGCGGTTTACACCCCGAAGGGCTTCATCCCGCAAGCGGCGTCGCTCCGTCAGACTTGCGTCCATTGCGGAAGATTCCTAACTGCTGCCTCCCGTAGGAGTGGGGCCCGTGTCTCAGTGCCCCTGTGGCCGGCCATCCTCTCAGACCGGCTACCCGTCGTCGCCTTGGTGAGCTTTTACCTCACCAACTAGCTGATGGGCCGCAGGCCCATCCGGAAGCGGCCGAAGCCCTTTAGACACGCCCTAAGGGGCGGGTCCACATCGGGGATTAGCCCGGGTTTCCCCGGGTTGTCCCCGTCTTCCGGGTAGGTCACCTACGTGTTACGCACCCGTCCGCCGCTAAGCTTACCCAGTGTCCGAAGACTCCGGGCAAGCTTCGCACGACTTGCATGTCTTAGGCACGCCGCCAGCGTTCACCCTGAGCCAGGATCAAACTCTCCATCACAGTCCAGGGCTGCTTCCCTCGCGGGAAGGGCCGCTGAGCTTCGAGAGAAGATCCGCAGAAACTCTGCGGGTTTGCGCATGGCGTCGCGGGTGGTTGGATCGGGGTGGAGATGGAGAAGAGAAAAAGGAGATGACCCGGTTACCCGCGCGCTTGCTTTTTAGGTGTGCTGCAGGCTTAGTTAACGCCGACCGGGTTCGGGTTTGGTGCCCTGGTGGTCGGCGGTTCTAGCCTAACCTGATCCGTGCTTTCAAGGTCCCCGCGCCCTGGGGCGCAAGACCTAGGGTACAGGCGACCCCGGGGGTTGTCAAGCGCCTTCAGGCTAGAATTGGAGCATGGCGGAACCGCAGACGATACCCGTGCTCGACAAGGGCTTCGTGCGCCTGGTGGACGCGATGGGTGACGACCGCCGCATCGTCCAGGCAGCGCGCGTGAGCTACGGCGAAGGCACCAAGACTGTGCGCGAGGACGCGGCCCTGATCGACTACCTGATGCGCCACCGGCACACCAGCCCTTTCGAGATGGTGGAGTTCACCTTTCACGTCAAGGCGCCTATCTTCGTCACCCGGCAGTGGTTCCGCCACCGCACCGCGAGCGTCAACGAGATCTCGGCCCGCTACTCGGTGCTCAAGGACGAGTTCTACGAACCCGCCCCCGAAGACTTGCGCACCCAGAGCGAGATCAACAAGCAGGCGGGCGAGGGCCGGCTCCCCGCGGCCGAGGCCGAACGGGCGGCCGCGCTGCTGGCCGCGGTCGGACGCGACGTCTACGCCCGCTACCGGGAGCTCTTGGAGCTGGGCGTGGCCCGTGAACAGGCGCGCAGCGTGCTGCCCGTGGGCATCTACACCGAGTTCTACTGGAAGCAAGACCTGCACAACCTGCTGCACTTCCTCAAGCTGCGGCTCGACCACCACGCCCAGGCCGAGATACGCGCCTACGCCCGCGCGGTGGCCGAGTTCGTGAAGGCACGGGTGCCACAGGTGTGGCGCTCGTTCGAAGAGCACGTGCTGAACGCGCGCTCGCTGAGCGCGAGCGAGATCGCCACGCTGCGCAAGCAGATCGACCCCCAGGCCTACGAGGCCGCTCTTATGGAAGCCGGCCTCTCGAAGAGCCGGGTGCGCGAAGCGCTGGAAAAACTGTTCAGCGAAACCTAGCCGCCGTTCAGGGGCGCGGCCGGGTAGGAGCCGAGCACCTTCACGAAGGCGGCGCGGCGCAGCAGGGTCACCAGGGCCTCGGCGGGTTCGGGGTCTTCGACGTGGCCCTCGAAGTCGAGGTAGAAGACGTAGCTCCAGGCGCGGTCGCGGCGCGGGCGCGACTCGAGCTTCGTGAGGTTCACCCGCGAACGGGCGAAGGCCTCGAGCGCCGAGAGCAACCCTCCGGGCTTGTGGCGCACCCCGAAGACGACGCTGGTCTTGTAGGGCCCCTCGGTTCGCGGCCGCTCCTCGCGGGCGATGACGAAGAAGCGGGTGTAGTTGAAGTCGAAGTCCTCGATCCCCTCGGCCAGCACCTCGAGCCCGTAGACCTCGGCCGCCCGCTTCGAGGCGATGGCCGCGATCCCCGGCTCGGGGTTCTCGGCCAGCTGCTTGGCCGCCCCGGCGGTGTCGTAGACGGGCACGGCCTCGAGCTTGTGCCGGGCCAAAAAGCCGTCGCACTGGGAGAGCGCCTGGGGGTGGCTGATCACCTTGTACACGTCCTCGAGTCGGGTTCCCGGCGGAGCGAGCAGATTGTGGCGCACCCGCAGGTAGACCTCCCCCACCACGTGCAGGTCGGACTCGAGCAACAGGTCGTAGGTCTGGTTGATACTCCCGGCCACCGCGTTCTCCACCGGCACCACGCCGCAGGCGGCCGCGCCGGAGGTGACCGCCTCGAAGACCTCGTGGAAGGTGGGGTAGCCCACCGGCTCGGCGCCGTCCGCGACGGTAAGCGCCGCCTCCTCGCTGAAGGCGCCGGCGGTCCCCTGGTAGGCGACCTTCTTCGACATAGCCAACAGTATACTGGCCCCATGGTGCGTTTTCTCGAAGGGGTCGTGCTGGAGGCGACCGAGGACCGCGCGATCGTAAGCCTGCACGGCCTGGGCTTCGAGGTCTTCTGCCCCACCGGCACGCTGGGACGGCTGCGCGTGGGCGAAACCGCACGCCTGCACACCCGGCTGGTGGTGCGCGAGGACAGCCTGACCCTCTACGGCTTCCACGACCCGACGCTGCTCGAGTGGTTCGACCTGCTCGTGGGCGTCTCGGGCGTAGGCCCGCGTGTGGCGCTGGGTCTGCTCAGCGCCCTGCCCGCCGACCTGCTGGGTCAGGCGGTGACCGGTGACGACCCCAAGCTGCTCACCGCCGCCCCCGGCGTGGGCAAGAAGCTGGCCGAGCGCATCGTGCTGGAGCTGAAGACCAAGCTCCCCGACCACCTGGCTGGCCTAGCCCCCAGCGCCGCCCCCATCGAGAACCCCGCCGCCGGCGAGGCCGCGGCGGCGCTGATCACGCTGGGCTTCCGCGAAACCCAGGTGCACGCGGTGGTGCAGAAGCTGGCCGCCAAGCAGCCCGAGGCCGGGGCCGAGGAACTCATCCGTCTGGCCCTGCGCGAACTCCGGTAGGGCATAATGGCTAGGTGCGGCCTGGCCGCCCTCACCATGGAACGACGCGAGATCAAAGACCCCGAAGCCTGGAACCGCATCGTCACCGGGCTGCCCCTCACGAGCGCCCTGCAGTCGTGGGGCTGGGGCGAGGTGAAGCGCACGAGCGGCTGGAAACCCGTGCGCCTCGCCCTCTACAACGGTGGCGCGCCCGTGGCCGCGGCGCAGATGATGGAGCGCCGCCTGGCCGGCCCGCTGCGCATGGCCTACACCCCCCGCGGCCCGGCGCTGGCCGAGGCGGGGATGCTGCCGCGCGCGGCCACGCAGCTGGCGCGGGCGGCGCGCGGGGCGCTCTACCTGCAGCTCGAGCCGCCCCTGGCCCTGGAAGAACCCTACGAGGCGCCGGCCTACGCGGACCTCGCACTCGCGGCCACGATCCAGCCCGAGTACTCGATTCTGGTGGACCTCAGCCCCGGCGAGGAAGCCGTGCTCGCGCGCATGAAGTCGAAGACGCGCTACAACATCCGCCTCTCGGCCCGCAAAGGGGTGACGGCGCGAATCGTGCGCCCCCACGACGAGGGCGCCGCGGCGGCCTTCGAGGCCTTCTGGGCACTGTTCACCGAGACCAACCAGCGCGCGAAGCTCCTGCAACACGCGCGCAGCTATTACGAAACGGTCTTCCGGGAGATGGAACAGCCGGGGGGCGCGGCCTTTGTAAGTCTGGCCGAGTACCAGGGAAAACCGCTCGCCGCCGGGCTATTCGTGGCCTTCGCCGGCCGGGTGGACTACCTCTACGGGGGCTCGAGCCGCGAACACAAGAACGTGATGGCCCCCTACGCCATGCACTGGGCGGCGATGCGTTGGGGCATGGAACACGGCTACCGCGTCTACGACCTCTGGGGCGTGCCCCGGGTGCTCATCCCCGAGTCGCACGCCTACGGCATCTACCGTTTCAAGGAAGGCTTTGGCGGGGAGCGGGTGCGCTTTCCGGGCTACGTGCTGCCGCTTTCGCCCCTCTACGGCCCGGTGCAGACCGCGCTGCGCTGGCGCAAGAACTGGGTCAACTGGCGCACCCGGGGCACCGCCCGCGACGTTTTATAAACCTCTAATTTTCCTTCTCATTGAACTATCTAATTGCCCTAATATTTTAAAGTTTAAACTATCGGGCGTGAACGACAAACGCCCCACCCTCTACGACGAGCTGGATCAGGAGTTCTTCCTGTTCCTGTGGCGCGTCAAGGACGGCGCCGCCCGGCTCTTTCGCCCTCTCGGGCTCCGGCCCGAGCAGGCCTTCATCCTGGAGATGGTGGCCCGGGGCATCGCCCACCCCAAGGAGCTGGCCGAGGCGATGCAGCTGGACCCTTCGCTCCTCAGCCACTACTTGGCCAAGGTGGAGGACGCCGGCTGGATCGAGCGCGAGCTCGACCCCGAAGACCGCCGCCGCACGCGCCTGAAGCTCACCGACGAAGGCAAGCAGCTGCTCGAGGCCGCGCACGAGGCCTGGCGGGCCTACACCGTGCGCGTGCTTTCGGAGTTCGAGCCCGATGAGATCGAGACCCTGCGGGTCTTCCTCAAGAAGATCATGCGCGCCCAGGAGGCCCAGGCATGAAGCGACTCATCGCGGCGCTCGTGCTGGCCGGCGCGGCCGTGGCCGCCACGCCAGAGTTCTTCGACGGTCTGGCCGACCACCCCTCGCTGCAAGCGGCCCGCGCCAACCTGCAGGCCTACGCCTACGAAGCGGCCTACGCCGGCAACCCGGTGGCGCTCGACACGAGCGGGGGCTACAGCTACCGCAGCCTCGACGAGGCCGAGCCCTGCCCCTTCCTCTCCGACCCCGACCCCACCAACGACCTGCTGTGCCAGCTCGTGAGCCCCGACGTGCCCAGCGAGGTGGGGCAGGCCGAGGTGGGGCTCACCCTCCACGCCTTCCCCTACGGCGACCTGGCCGACCGGGTGGCGCTGGCCGAGATCAACCTCCGCACCGCCGAGCTCGACTACCAAAGTGCCCGGGCGAAGCTCGAGCGCTCCGCGCTCGACGCCGCGCTCAAGGTACTGCTGGCGGAAAAGGGGCTCGAGCTCGCGCGCGAGGGCGAAGCGCTGGCCAAGAGCGCGCTCGAGGCCACCCGATTACACCACGCCAAGGGCGCGGCCAGCGACCGCGAGCTCCGCGACGCCGAGCGGTCGCTGGAAGAAGCCCGCCTCCAGCACCTGAGCGCCGAGGAGAACCTGGAGCTGGCGCGGGCCCAGCTGGCCCAGTTCACCAGCGCCCCGCCGCCCGCCTGGCCCTGGCCGCGCCTCGAGCCCCCCGAGGACGCCGAGCCGCCCGAGGTGGCGAAGGCGCGCCTGCGGGTCGAACAGGCGCAGGTGGGCGAAAAGCGCAGCCTGCGCGCCTTCTGGCCCGTGGGCGAGGTGCGCTACCAGTACAACCTGGACGACTACAACGCCGTGGGCGTGAGCGTAGAAAGCCGCACGCTGGGCACGCGGGTTTACTACAACCATCAGAGTTACGCCGACCTAACCCGCAGCCGCACTCAGGACGAATGGCGGGTGGGGCTGCGCCTCAACGTCAGCGCCGATACCTGGTCGGGCTACGAAGCCGCCCGCGCCCGCCTCGAAGCGGCCCGGGCGGGGCTCGAGGCCGCCCAGAGGCAGGCCGAGCTGGAGCGGCAGGCGCTCGAGCTGCGAATCACCCAAAGCGAGCGTGCGGTCGAGCTCGCGCGCCGCGCCGAGGTCGACGCCCGCACGGACTATGAAGAGACCGCCCGCCGCGTCGAGCTGGGGCTGGAGCCACCCCTTGCCGCACAAAAAGCCTGGGTGGACGCCGCTCGTGCCGAGCTCGAACGCATGCAAGCCGAATACGACGCCGTCCGCGCCCGCCTGGATTTACTGGTCTACCTGGCCGTTCCCCCTTCGGAGGTATGGAAGTGAAGCACCCCTGGATCCTCTCCCTGCTCGTCCTCGTTTCCAGCGCCCTGGCCCTGGACTATCCCCAGGCCCTCCAGCGCGCAGAGGAGCGCCCGCCGGTGGCCACCGCGCGGTTGCAGCTCCAGGACGCGCGCGACCAGCTCGCGCGCACCGAGAGCGACCCCCTGGCCCTCAAGCTCGACCGCCTCAAGGCGCGCCAGGCGGTCGGGCTGGCCGAAGCCCAGCTGCGCCTGGCCCGCATCCAGGCCCAGGCCGAGATCAGCGCCGCCTACACCCAGGTGCTCGACGCCGAGGCCCAGCGTGAACTCGCCCGCGAAGCCCTGGCCGTGGCCGAAAAGGCGCTCGCCATCACCCGGCTCCGCTACGAGAAGGGCGGCGCCACCAGCCAGGAACTCACTCAAGCCGAGCTCGGTCTGGCCGACGCCCAGAACCGGCTCAAACAGGCCGAGGAAGGGGCCGTGCTCGCGCGCTCGCGCCTGGCCTCGCTCCTGGACAGGTTCGCCGAGGACGAACCGCTGGCCTCGGCGCCGGAGCTGGCGGTGCCCACCTGGAAAGAAGTGGAAGCGGCCCTGGCCCAGCACCCCGACGCCCTGCGCGCGCGTCAGGGGGTGGAGCTCGCCCGCGCCGCACGCGAGCTGCTCGACCCCAGTTACGCGCCGCTGGCGCAGATCGAAAGCGCCGAGCTGGCCATCAAGCGCGCCCAAAACGGCCTGCGCGAGGCCGAGCGGGGGCTGCGGCTGCGCGCGGAGGCACGCTGGCAGGAGCTCGACGCCAAACGCCGGGCGCTCGAGCTCAGCGAACGGAAGCTCGCCCAGGCCGAAGAAGACCTGACCATCGCCCGAGCCCGCTACGAGGCTGGGCTCGTCTCCGAGTTCGCCTTGATGCAGGTCGGGCTCAAAGCAACGCAGGCCCGCGTCGAACGCGACGTGGCCTACCACGCCTACCTGGGCGCCGCCTGGTCGCTGGCGGAGTCGGTGGCACTGCCCCTGGAGGTCGTTCATGCGCAGTAAGTGGATCCTTCTCGCCCTCCCCGTCCTGGTTCTCGGCCTCTCTTCCTGCAAGCGCCTGACCGGTGGCGAGACCACGGCCACGACTCAGACCGAGGCGGCGGTTTCCTTCGCCTACAAGGTGCGCACCGTTCCGCTGCGCGAGGGCACGCTCACCGACGTGCGCACCGCCCCGGCGCGCATCGAACCTGCGCGCGACAGCCGCCTCGCCGCCGCAGTGGGTGGACGCGCCACCAAGGTCTACGTCAGCGAGGGCGACCGGGTGCGTCAGGGCCAGGTGCTCGTCCAGCTCGACGATAAAAACTACCGCACCCAGCTCGACAACGCCCGACTCAACCTCGAGAAGGCCGAGCTCAACCTCGAGGCCAGCAAGAAGCGCATCGCCGAACAGGGCACCCAGCTCGAAGCGCAGTTGAAAGCCGCTCAGGACAACGTCGAGCTGACCCGGCGCAAGCTCGACGAGGTGCGGGCGCTGCTCGCCATCGGCGGGGCCTCGGAGATCGACGTGCAGAACCTCGAGGTCGCGCTCCAGCAGGCCGAAGCCAACCTGGCCGCGGCCGACGCAGCCTACCGGCGCTGGCTCCGCTCCAAAGACGAGGACCTCAAGCAGCTCGGCCTCCAGGTCGAGCAGGCGCGGGTGGCCGTGCGCCAGGCGGAGCAGGCCGTGCGCGACGCCCGCATCACCGCCCCCTTCGACGGCGAGGTGGCCGAGCGCTACGCCGAGGTGGGCGCCTTCGTGGGCCCCGGCGCACCGGTTGCGCGGCTCATCGCCGGACCGCAAGACGTTCAGTTCAAGCTGCCCCCCGACGAGGTGGCGCGCCTCGACCCCACGAGCCTCAAGCTGTATTACCTGGGCACGAGCTATCCGCTCGAGCTCGAGCGCACCTCGCCCGTTCCCGCGCAGGACCAGCTCGTGCGCCTTACCGCGCGCCCTGCCGAGACCGCGGACCTCCCCTTCGGCGCCTCGGGCACAGTGGAGTACAAGCTGACGCTCGGCCAGGGCACCCTCGTTCCCGCCGCGGCCGTGCGCACCCAGGAAGGCCGTCGCCTGGTCTACATACCCGAGGACGGCCGCGCCGTCGCCTATCCGGTCGAGGTCGTTGCCGAAGCCCGCGGCACCGCTGCCGTGCGCGGCCTCGAAGGCGTAAGCGAGGTCATCTACCCCGTCCCCCAGGACCTTAGCGACGGCGAGGCGGTGGAGGTGTTGCCGTGAGGGAAAACCCGCTGGTCCGGTTCTTTGTCGAACGGCCGGTCCTCACCACCGCCTTCTTCATCGCCATCACCCTCTTCGGCGTCTTCACCGCCTCGAAGCTGGGTGTGGACTTGCTGCCCAAGTTCGACATCCCCATCGTCACCGTCACCACCGCCTACCCCGGAGCCAGCCCCGAGGAGGTGGCCAACCAGGTCACCAAACCCCTGGAAGACACCCTCTCCACCCTCGATGGCGTGGACCAGATCACCTCGATCTCGAAGGAGGGCATCTCCCAGATCATCATCCAGTTCGACTACGGCCGCAGCCTCGACCTCGTGGCGGTGGACGTCTCCGAGCGGGTAACCGCGGCCCGACCCAAGCTCCCGGAAGACGCGCAGACGCCGGTGGTCGCCAAGTTCGACCCCGCCGCGGAGCCCATCCTCTACGTCACCCTCACCGCTCCCGGAACCTCGCTGGGCGAGCTGGGCCGCTATGCC
Source organism: Thermaceae bacterium (assembly GCA_026985615.1). Classification (GTDB taxonomy): domain Bacteria; phylum Deinococcota; class Deinococci; order Deinococcales; family Marinithermaceae; genus Oceanithermus. The sequence goes on from JALSQD010000038.1 coordinate 8,702, forward strand.
ACCGACGAGCTCAAACCCCATCTGCAACAGATCCCCGGCGTCGCCGACGTGCAGGTGATCGGCGCGCCCGAAGAAGAGGTGGTCGTCGAACTCCAGCCCGACCGCCTCGCCGCTCTGGGCATCGCCCCCGGCCAGGTCGTAAGCGAGGTAGAGAAGGCGGCGGTCAACGTGCCCGTGGGCTCGCTCGACGTGGCCGGCGAGCACCAGGTGCTGCGCATGCGCAACCAGCCAGCCACCACCGCCGACGTGGCCGCGCTTCCGCTCGACCCCAACCGGGGACTGCGGGTGGACTCCGTGGCCAACGTGCGCCAGCAGGAGGTCGAAAGCCGCACCTACAGCCGCCTCAACGGCGACCCGGTGATCCTGCTGGGCGTGCGCAAAACCAGTACGGCCAATCTCGTGGACGTGGCCAAGAGCGTGCACGAGGAGGTCGGCAAGCTCTACCTGCCGGAGGGCTACCAGGCAAGCGTCCAGTTCGACCGCACCAAGTTCACCGAAGCAAGCGTGCGTGACACCTACGTGGAGTCGCTGATGACGGCCCTGATCGTCTCGTTGATCATCCTGATCCTGCTGGGCCGCGTCAACTCCGCGCTCTCGGTGATCCTGGCCATTCCCATCACCCTCTCGGCCTCGATCGTCGTCTACGGGATCCTCGGCTTTACCTTCAACATCATCAGCCTGCTGGCGCTGATCGTGGCGGTGGGGCTGGTGGTGGACGACGCCATCGTGGTGGCCGAGAACATCGCCCGCTGGCGCGACATGGGCTACGACCGCATGGAGGCGGTGATCAAGGGGGCGTCCGAGGTAAGCACCGCGGTGCTGGCCACCACGCTGAGCCTGCTCGCGGTCTTCCTGCCCATCAGCTTCCTCCCCGGATTCATCGGCCAGTTCTTCAAGGAGTTCGGCATCGGCCTGGCCACGGCGATCTCGGTGAGCTACCTGGAAGCGATGTTCTTCCTCACCGTGCGCCTGGCCTACTTCCCCGACCCAAAGCCGCCCTCGTGGCGCGAGCTGCCCGCGATCGCCCGCAGCTTCCCCGACGACCTGGCCTTCGTCAAAACGCGCCTGCGCAGCTGGTGGAGTTGGCTGGTGGCCGCGGCGGTGGCCGGCCTGGCCTACAAGAAGTTCGGACCCGCCGGCGCGGCGGCCACGGCAGTGCTCTTCTGGCCCGCACTGGCCCTCGTCCACTACTTCGTGCGAGCGCTTTTCGGCGTGCTGGGGGCGGTCATGCTCAACACCCACGTCTGGGCCGAGGCGGGCATGGAGCGGCTCAAGGAAGGCTACGGCCGTGCGGTGCGCTGGACGCTCGATCAAAACGGCCTGGTGCTCATCCTCGCCCTCTTGATGTTCGCCTCGATCTTCTGGGTTGCTCCCAAATTGCCGTTCAACTTCACGCCCAAGGCCGACAGCGGCTACATCGACATCACCCTAACCCTGCCCAAGGGAACCTCGGTGCTGGTGACCAACGACCTCACCCGCCGGATCGAGGGTTACCTGGTCGAGCAGCCCGAGGTGGACCAGGTGCTCGCCCAGGTGGGCACAGCCCAGTACGCCGGCTCCACCGAGAGCCCGGAGCGGGCGATGATCAACGTGGTGCTCGTCCCCAAGAACGAGCGGCCCGACCAGTACACCATCGCCGACCGTTTCCGGCGCGACCTCGCGCCCATCCTGGCCGACCACCCCGAGGCCGAGCTGCGCGTCCAGGTCAACACCGGCGGTCAGACGACCAGCTACGACCTCGAGTTCATCCTGAGCGCCCCCGACGAGGCCACGCTGAAGGAGGCCAACCGCAAGGCCCTGGCCATACTGCGCGAGAACCCCACCATCCGCGACGTCAAGAGCAGCCTCTCGGAGACGACGACGGAGTACGTCTTCAACCTGGACTCCGGCAGCCTCAGCGGCACCGGCCTTACCGCGCTCGACGTGGGACAGACGCTGCGCATCTACACGAGCGGCGTCGAGGCGGGCAAGGCGCGCCAGGGCGGGACCGAGACGCCCATCGTGGTCCGCTCCAACCCCCGCTACACCGCCAACGTGGGTGCACTCGAGAACCTGCCCATCGCCGCCCCGGCCACCCGCGCCATGGTGCCACTGGGCAGCCTTGGCAGCTTCGAGCGTCAGGACGCGGCCGCTTCGATCGACCGCACCGACCTCGCCTACTCCACCTACTTCTCCATCAACTTCAAGAACCTCAACACCGGAGCGATGCAGGCCGAGCGCCGGATCAAGCGCGACCTGGAAGCCGGCGGCGTCTTCGAAAACGGGGTGCGCTACGCCCCCACTGGCAACTCGAGCTTCATGGGCGACCTGGCGGCTACCGCGCCGATGGCCTTCATCCTGGCACTGGTGCTCAACTACCTGGTCATCGCCAGCCAGTTCAACTCGTTCCGCTACCCCATCTACCTGCTGCTTCCGGTGCCGCTCGCGCTGGTGGGCGCCTTCTGGCTGGCCTACTTCATGGACACCGGCCTCGACATCATCAGCATCCTTGGCACCGTGATGATGGTGGGTCTGGTCACCAAGAACGCCATCCTGCTGCTCGACTTCGCGGTGGAGCGCGCCAAGGAGGCGCCGCTCAAGGAAGCCCTGGTGGAGGCCGCGCGGCTGAGGCTGCGGCCCATTTTGATGACGAGCACGACGATCATCGTGGTCTCCATTCCCCTGCTCATGGGCATCGGCGAGGGCTCCGAGTTCCGCCGTCCGCTGGGCGTGATCATCCTCGGCGGCATCTTCTCGAGCACGCTGCTCACCCTCTTCGTCATCCCCGCCGCCTTCTACCGCTTCGAGCGCAGGCGCTATGCTGAATTGCAACCGGAAAGGTAGACTTTTCCACGCGGTTGCGTAAGAATCGATAAGGCATGCTAGATACTGCAACGGTACTCCAAGCGCTTTCGACGATCGTCGACCCGGACTTCAAGAAGGACATCGTGGAGCTCGGGTTCGTACGCGACCTCAAAATCGAGGACGGCGTGGTCAGCTTCACCATCCGGCTGACCACGCCCGCCTGCCCCATCAAGGACCAGTTCAAGCGGCAGGCGGAGGAGGCGGTCGGGGCGCTACCCGGCGTCAAGGAGGTGTGCGTCACCATGGACGCCGCCCCCGCGGTCGAGGTGAGCACCGGCCTGCCGGGGGTGGCCCACATCGTCGCCGTGATCGCCGGCAAGGGCGGCGTGGGCAAGAGCACCACCGCGGTCAACCTGGCCGTGGCGCTGATGCAGATGGGCGCCAAGGTGGGCCTCTTCGACGCCGACGCCTTCGGCCCCAACACCCCGCGGATGCTGGGCGTGCGCGGGGTGCCGCTGCGCACCCAGGGCGGCAAGATCGTGCCCATCGAGGCCCAGGGGATCAAGCTGGTCTCGATCGGCTCGGCCATCCCCGAGGACCAGCCGGTGGTCTGGCGCGGCAGCCTGCAGCACGGCTTCGTGCGCGACTTTACCCAGAAGACCGAGTGGGGCGAGCTCGACTACCTGATCGTGGACATGCCCCCCGGCACCGGCGACATCCCGCTTTCGGTGATGCAGCTGCTGCCGCTTTCGGGCGCGCTGGTCGTGGGGACGCCGCAAGAGGTGGCGCTCGAGGACGTGCGCCGCGGCGTGACGATGCTGAAGAAGATGAACGTCAACCTGCTCGGCTTCGTCGAGAACATGAGCTACCTCATCTGCCCGAACTGCGGCGAGGAGATCGACGTCTTCGGCAAGGGCGGCATGGACACCTTCGCCAAGACCTTCGGCGCGCCCGTGCTCGCGCGCATCCCCATGGACGTCAACATCCGCAAGGGTTCCGACGCCGGCCTGCCCGCCGCCTTCCAGGAGGGCCCCGTGGCCGACGCCTATAAGGAGCTGGCCGCGGCCGTGGTGCAACGGGTGGCGGTGGTGGAAAAGGAGAACCCACCCAAGGCAGCGGGCGTGCCCCAGACCT
>JALSQD010000039.1 GCA_026985615.1 Thermaceae bacterium
CACCCCCTCGCTGCAAAACGCCATCTCGCAGAACAGCATGTACCGCAACGGGGGCCTTTCGATCGACCTGGATCAAGGGGACGGGTCGGGCAACCCCAACGGCGACGGGGTGACGGCGAACGACGGGGCCACGTCAAGTTCTCAGCAGAACAATGGGATGGATTACCCCATCTTTACGAGCGCCGCGGTGAGTGGAAGCCTGCTGCGGGTGCAGGGTTACGTGGGCAAAGACAGCAGCCGCCTATCCGGCACCTTTACGATTGAGGTTTACAAAGCCGATGACGACGGGAATAACAACGGCGAAGTCGAGGAGGGCGATGGTCTGAGCGTTCCCCACGGCGAGGGGCGGTGGTACCTGGGGAGCTGCACTACCGAATCGGACGGGAGCTTTGATTGTCTCGTGGACCTGTCCTCGCTGTCGAGGGATGCGCTTCCCCGTTCGGGCGATGCAATCACGGGAACTGCGACCGACGGGGATGGGAACACGTCGGAGTTCGGGGCGAATAAGCGCGTTTTTGTGGTGGAGAAGTCGTCGTACGCGGGCGAGGTCGTCATCAACGAGGTGCTCTATCGGGGAACGGGAAACACGAGGAACACGAACGATGAGTTTATCGAGCTTTACAATGCGAGTGATGTTACGGTAGACCTCTCCGGTTGGAGGCTTGGCGACGGCAACGTGCTTTTGGGCACGGCTGAGGGTTTCACGTACACGTTCCCGGAGAATACGCAGCTCGAGCCTGGTGAATACGCGGTTATTTGGATTGGAAAGCACAGTGACCGGCAAGAGGCTTCGGGAGCCGCGTTTCAAGATTGGCTCGGGAAGCGTCCGAAACTCAATAACCGTGGCGATGATGTGCAGCTATTTGATGCGGATGGAAATGCCGTGGACTATGTGGCGTACGGGACCGGTGACAAGGTGGATCCCCCGCCTGTTGAAGGTTTCTGGGATGCTACGTACCAGACGAGTTTGGCTGGGGTGGAGAGAGGCCAGAGCATCAGTCTGACCCCAAACGGCGTGGACGGCGACACCAGCGCCTGCTGGGAGAAAACGACGAGCGGCGATGCCGATGGGCGCTGTAGTGGCTACCTGCCTACCGTGGACAGCGACGACTACGGTAGCCGGGTTACGAGCGTGGGCGCGAACAACAACGGGTTGGTTGGGGTTACCGTTAGCGGTTATGTGTACCACGATTTGGAGCCCGACGGAACGCGCGGCGGCGGTGAAAGCTGGTCGGATGGGCCCGCCGTGTATGTGAAGCTCGTACGGGATGGCACGGTGCTGCAGGTGGTGGCGGCGGGTAGCGATGGCGCCTACGCCTTTACCGCGGTGGAGCCCGGAGATTACACCCTGGTGGTGGATGACAACAACGATACCGGCGATGTTTCGCCGAGCGCGCCGGCGGGCTGGCTCTTTGTGAATCCTCCGGACGGGAGCCGTGCGGTGACGGTGGGGACGGCCGACGTTTCTGGGGTGGATTTTGGCCTCTTCCACGGCGCCAGGATTTCGGGTACGGTCTTCCGCGATACCGGGGACGGCGCGGGGACGCCCAACGACGCGGTGCAAAACGGAGAAGAGCCCGGAGTCGCCGGGATAAGCGTGACCGCCAGCGACGGGGCGAATGCGCGCACCGTGCGGACCGGAGTGGGAGGGCATTACACGATCTACATTCCCGTCGACTGGGGTAGCGTGACCCTTTCGCACGCTCTGCGCCCGGCGAGCGGCCGGAACGTGAACGGTTCCAGCGTTTATCAGGCGGCGAGCTGGCAGGAGGCGACCGCCCCTGATTCCAGCGCCGCCCGCTTCAACCTGGCGAGTGCCTCGGGTCTGGCAGGGCAGGACCTCGCTGGCTACAACTTTGGGGTGGTGTTTGCCTCGGTGTTCCGCCCCGACCAGTCGGGCAGCGCCACCAGCCCGGGCGCCGTCACCTATGCGCACACGTATCAGCCCGGGACCCAGGGCACGGTGGAGCTCTCGCGCGAGGGAGGGGACTACCGCTATCAGGTGCGTGTGGACGAAAACTGCGACGGCGATTTTGGGGATTCGGGCGAGGCTTGGCAAGCGGTTGCCCCAAGCGAGAACCCCACCTTCGGCGTGGGCGACGGCTGGCCCAGGAACCCGGACGGCTCCTTCCGGGCCTGCGGGGTCGAGGTGCGCGTGCTGGTGCCTGACGGGGAGCCTGAGGGGGCGGTTGACATCGCCCAGGTTTCCGCCGCGTTGCGATGGGCGAGCAACGCAGACGTTGCGGACTCGCGCGAGGTAGTCGATACCACCACGGTGCGCACCCTGGGCACGCTGCAGCTCGAAAAGCAGGTGCGCAACGTTACCCAGAACAGCGACTTTGGTAACCAGGTGGAAGGCAAGCCGGGGGACGTGCTGGAGTACTGCATTAGCTACCGTAATATTGGCAGCGAGAACGTGACCGACGTAGTTATTAGCGACCCGATCCCCTTCTTCAGCGACTTCTTGTACGGCGCCTACACGAGCAACACCGACATTCTTTGGTACGAAGCCAGCGGCTCCAACCAGAACCTGACTGCCGATCCGAGCGACGGCGATGCCGGCAAGGTAGAAAGCGGCATCGTTTCGGTGACGGCCGAGAGCGCGCTGGAGCCGGGCCAGGGCGGCAAGGTTTGTTACCAGGTGAAGATCAGATAGCCGCTTGGGATTGGGGGCTGGGTAGAGCCGGCCAGACCATTACAGTCTGGCCGGCGACTAGTTCGTGGAGGATGAGCTGCTCGGTGGGGAGCAGGAGGCGGCCGCCCAGGTCTTCGGCGCTGCGAACGGGCAGGGTGAGGGTGCGCCCGCCGGCGCGCACGAAGACCTCGTCGAAGCGGCCGTAGTGCAGCTTCCAGGCTCGCAGGAGCAGGTCGTCCACGTGGGCGAAGGGCGGGAGCGGGTCGCGGATGGCGAGGGTGAGCTTGGCCGTGTGGGGGGCGCGGCGTTCGATCTCGACCACGCCCAGCCGCGCCAGGTGGCCCAGCACGGTGAGGACCTCGGCCAGGGTGCGGCCGCTGGCGACGGCCAGGTCCAGCGCCGAGATGGGCCGGCTCAGGTGGGTGAAGAGGTCGAGCTCCTCGGGGCTGAGCGTGAGGTGGCTGACCCGGCTGCCCTTGCCGAACTGCACCAGGTCGAAGGGGCCGACCTCCACGCGGTCGTCGAGGCGGCGGATGGCCTGCAGGAAGTAGTGGTCGAGCGGGTGCTCCAGCGTGACCGTCTCGGCCTCGGCGCCCTCGATGAAGCGAAAGCGGCCCTCCTTGAGGAGGAGGATCTCCATCATCGCCTCGTCGCCCACGCGGCCGTTCCACTCGGCGTGCAGAACGCGCGGCCCGTGCAGGTGCACCTGCCCCTTGCCGCTGCGGGCGACGGTTTGGAACACGCCTTTCTTGCCTCCGCGGGCGATGAGTTGGAGGAGGTCGAGCGGGCCGAGGAGTTCGAACGAGCCTTCCATAGACGCCTGGCTTATTCTAAGCTATAACGCGCTATAGTGTTCGAGCGTACGGGCGATGGGGGCGAGGTAGCCCACGCCGAAGAAGTGAACGTGCACCAGCAGGAAGTAGAGCTGGTAGGCCGGCAGCGCCGCGCGCACCGCTTCGGGGACGGGAGCGAGCGCCTCGTAGGCGCTCCAGAAGGCCTGCGGAAAACCGCCGAAGAGCTCCATCATCGCCAGGTCCACCGCGCGCTCGCTGCGCCAGCTCGAGGGGTCGATGAGGGCGGCGCCCGCGCGGGTCATGAGGACGTTGCCCTGCCAGAGGTCGCCGTGAATGCGCACCGGTCCCTCGGCGGGCCAGGGGAAGGTGCGGACGAAGCGCTTGAGCTCCCCTGCCAGCCCGCCCAGCCGCGTGCGCGTGGCCTCGATCAGCGGCTCCAGGCGGCGTTCGACCCAGAACCCGGCCCAGTCGTCGCCCTCGCCCTCGCCCTCGGGCAGTGGGAAGCGCCCCAGGTAGACCGGCGCCGCCTCGCCATAGCCTTCGAGCCTGTGGGTGTGGAGCCGCGCCAGCTGGCGCGCGAGGTCGGACCAGTCGGGCGGGCCCGGGGGCAGGTAGGCGAGGACCAGGCCTTCCTCGCCAGCCCAGAAGACCTGCGGGGTGCGCGCTCCGGCGGTGGCCAGCTCCGCCAGACCCCGGGCCTCGGCGGGAAAGAGGCCGGGTGGGGGCGCGGGGTGGGTCTTGATGACCCACGCGCCTACGCGCCAGACCTCGCCCATGTCGCCCCCGCCGAGGCGCTCGGGGGCGTGCGGGCCGGGGTCCAGGCCGGCGCGCCGCAGCAGGGCGAGGGGGTCCATTAGTCCTCCTGCCAGCGGGGCCACCAGTGCTCGATGAGGTCGGCGAGTTCCAGATAGGTCTGTTCGCAAGCCCAGTCGTCGGCGTAGTAGGGGTCGGTGATGCGCCCCCCGCCCCAGGGCTCGGTGACGAGGGCGATGCGGGCGCGCGCGTCCGCCGGCGCCAGGCGCTCGAGGTCGCGCAGGTTTTCCTCGTCCATCGCCAGGATCCAATCGAAGGTGCGGAAGTCGTCGGGCCGGATCCGCCGGGCGCGGTGCTCGAAGTAGGCGTCGTGTTTCTTTAGCACCTCGCCCACGCGCGGGTCGAAGCGCTCACCTTCGTGGTAGCTCGCGGTAGCGGCGGAGTCGAAGACGAAGCGGTCCTCCTCACCGCGCTCGCGGGCGCGTTTGCGGGCCGCCCCCTCGGCCAGCGGACTGCGGCAGATGTTGCCCAGGCAGACGAAGAGTACACGGGTCGGGCGCATGAAGACATTGTACGAAGGCTTAGCGGATGAGCTCGAGCATGTCCTCGAGGGCCGGCCGGCTGAGTTCGCCGGTCTTGCGCGCCACCATCACGCCCTCGCGGTCGAAGAAGAAGGTGGTGGGGAAACCGATGACGTTGAGCCGCGGCACCAGCCGCTGGCCGGGGTCGAGGAGCATGTGGTTGAAGAAGAGACCCTGGTCCTCAAGGAAGCGCGTGACCTGCTCCGGTGACTCGCCCAGGTTGACGAAGACGAAGGCCACCCCCGGGTTCTCGGCCTCCACCTCGGCCAGCATCGGCATCTCGCGCCGGCAGGGCGGGCACCAGGTGGCCCAGACGTTGAGCACCACGGGCTGGCCCTTGAAGTCGGCCAGGTTGCGGCTGGCGCCGCCTAGGGTGGTGAGCGTGAGGTCGGGCAGCTCGGCCTGCTCGGGCACGCGGGCGTCGGCTAGGGCGAAGAGCGCCAGCGCCACGAGCGCGCCCATGGCTGCGGGCGTGAGGGCCAGGCGCAGCAGCGCGCGGTCGCGGCGGAAGAACCACAGTGCGTAGAGCGCGCCGCCGACCACGCCCCACACGGGGTCGAAGCCGCCCTGCCAGACGTAGAGGGTGCTGAGCATGTCCTCGCGGTAGATGGGCCAGTGGCGCACGACGTAGCCCACGCGCGCGACCAGTAGCCCGGCGAAGACCGCGTTCCACAGCCCCGCGGCCAGGCGTGGCTGCTTCAGCCGGCGGGCCATCAGCTCGGCCGCGCCCAGCAGCCCGGCGAGCGCCAGGGCGATGATCAGTCGGTCGAGCGGCATTACGAAGGGGCCGAGCGAAACGGCGTCCACTAGGGGGCCTCCTTGGGCGCGGGCGGCGCGAGCAAGCGCTCGAGGTAGCGCTCGAGCTGCTGCGGGTAGAGCGGACCCTGGTGGATGTAGACAATTCGCCCTTCGGTGTCGATGAAGAAGGTGGTGGGTAGGCCGGTTACGCGGTAGGCCCAGGCGACGTCGGCGCCGCCGTCCTGCACCACCGGGAAGGTGATACCGTAGCGTTCCACGAAGGCGCGGGCGCTCGAGCTCGGGTCCTGCACGTTGACGCTCACGAAGGCCACGCGGCCCGCGTACTCGCGAAAGAAGGCCTCCAGCACCTCGGCCTCGCGGTGGCAGGGCCCGCACCAGCTGGCCCAGAAGTTGAGCACGATGGGCGTCTTGCCCAGGTACGCCTCAAGGTCAAACCGACCTCCGTCGAGTAGCGGTCCGCTGAAGGGGATGGCCTCGCTCGGGGGGTGGTAGGGCGGGGTAGGGTTGGCCAGGGCCGGTGCGGCCAGGACCATCACGAGCGCGCCAAAGAGCAGGGTTCGCCTCATTCCGGATTCGATGATACCAGTGTCAATATGGGAGAGGTTAGCCAGGGGTGGGCGCTCATGAGAGTTCGTGCGAGGGCTTTGCGGGCCCTAACCGAACCCCAGTGGGGGTGGGTTAGACCGAGAGGACGACGTGTAGAAACAAAACTGAAGACCGAGGGCATGTCCTGCGGCCACCGCGTCTCAGCGGTGCAAAGGGGCCTGGCGGCGGTGCCGGGGGTCGAGGAGGTGCTCGAGGTGAGCTTCGAGCGTGGCGAGGCGCGCCTGCGCGGCGCGGCGCCCCTCGAGCGGCTGCGCGCCGCGGTCGAGCCCGAGGATTATCGAGTGATTGTTCCGGGGTAGTCTGGGGACATGAAGACCCGCGTCCACCTGCACCTGGACCCCGAGACCCGCACAGAGGCGCAGCGTCGTCTTAAGAGCGTGCGCGGTCACGTAGAGGGAATTCTGCGCATGCTCGACGACGAGTCGGCCTACTGCGTAGACGTGCTCAAGCAGATTAAGGCGGTCGAGGGCGCTTTGGACAAGGTTGGCGAGCTGATCTTACGCAGCCACCTGCGCGACCACGTGGTGACGGCGGCCCAGCGCGGCGACGCCGACGCCATCGTCGAGGAGCTGATGGAGCTGTTCAAGTACCGCTAGTCTGGCCGCCAGGCGATGAGGCGCAGCAGGTCCTGCTCGAACGCGGCCGCGCTCGTGTAGGGCCCGGGGTGGAAGCCCACCACCGTGCCGTCAATGCCGATGAAGACGGTGGTGGGCTTTCCGGTTACGCGGTAGGCGGCGGCCACGGCAGCGGTGCCGTCCTGCACCACCGGAAAGGTCCAGCCGTACTTGGCTACGAACTCCCGCGCCATCGTAGGGATGTCCTGCACGTCCACGCCCACGATGAGCAGCTGATCGCCGTAGGCCCGCTGGGCCTGGGCCCAGTAGGGGGCCTCGGTGTGGCAGGGCGGGCAGTTGGTGGCCCAAAAGTGCACCACGATGGGTATCTTGCCCAGGTAGTCGGCGAGGTTGAAAGGCTCGCCCGCGAGGGTCTTGCCCTGGAAGGAGGGCGCGGGCTGGCCGACGATTCCGCCGGCCAGGGCCAGGCCGATGAGGGTGAGGAGTGCGAGGAGGCGTCTCAATCCAGACCTCCTAGCGCGCCTGGTTGGCGGCGACGAGTAGCGGGTCCCAGACAGGGCTGAACGGCGGCGCGTAGGCCAGGTCGAGGGTGCGCAGGTCGTCCACGGTGCCGCCCTGGTGCAGTAGCGTCGCGATCACGTCGATGCGCAGGGCGTCGTTGAAGTGGCCCACCACCTGGGCCCCGAGCAGGCGGCCCGAGCCCGTTTCGTAGACGAGCTTGACGTGCAGCGGGTGAGGGTTCGGGTAGTAGTGGGCGCGGTCGGCCGACTTGATCCAGACGCCCTTGGCGTCGAATCCGGCGGCCTGGGCGTCGGCCTCGCTGAGGCCGGTGAAGGCGATGGCGCGCTCGAAGACCTTGGTGATGGCGCTGCCCACCACGCCCTTGAAGGCCGCCTTCTTGCCGGCAATCACGGTGCCGGCGGTGCGGCCGTGCTTGTTCGCCACGTCGCCGAGCGGCAGCCAGTAGGGCTGGCCGGTGACGAGGTGGCGGCTCTCGGCCACGTCGCCCGCGGCCCAGACGTTCTCCAGGTTGGTGCGCAGCTGCTCGTCCACGGCGATCGCGCCGGTGGGGCCGGTGGTGACGCCGAAGGAGGTGGCCAGCTCCACGTTGGGGCGGATGCCCACCGAAAGGAGCACCAGGTCCGCGGGCAGCTCGCCGGCGCTGGTGACGACGCGCTCCACCCGCCCGTCGCCGGCGAAGGCCTCGACGCGGGTGCCGGTGAGCACCTCGACGCCGTTGTGCATGAGCTCCTCGTGAACCAGCTCGCTCACCTCGGCGTCGGCGCCGGGCAGCACCCGGGGCTCGAGCTCGATCAGGGTGACCTCCTTGCCCTGGGCCCGGAAGGCCTCGGCCACCTCGAGGCCTACGTAGCCCCCACCCACGATCACGGTGCGGCGGGCGCCGGCTAGCGCCTCGCGGATGGCCACGCCGTCCTCGGGCTGGCGCAGCGTGAAGACGCCCTTGAGCTCCACCCCCTCGAGCGGGGGCACCACCGGGCGCGCCCCGGTGCTGACCACCAGGTAGTCGAAGGGCTGCCAGAACTCGCGCCCTTCGTCGAGGGCGGCCACCCTGACCCGCCGGCCCTCGTAGTCCACTTCCACGACCTCGTGGCGCACCAGCGCGGTGACCCCCTGCTTGGCGAACTTCTCGGGTGTTCGGGCCACCAGCTTCTCGACGTTCTCGATCCAGCCAGCCAGGTAGTAGGGGAGGCCGCAGGCGCCGTATGAGACGTAGTGCGACTTCTCGAAGGCGACGACCTCCAGCTCGGGGTTGCTGCGCTTGGCCTTGGCCGCGGCGCTCATGCCCGCAGCCACGCCGCCGATGACGACGAGACGCTTGCTCATACCTGCCAGTTTACCGAGTTGGGCCGCGTCGGACGCTATGCCTCGGCTTCGGAGGGCTCGTCGGGCGGGGGTTCGTCCTCGGCCTGCTCGCGCCAGATCTGGCGCAGGCGCGTCTTGAAGAGGCTTTGCAGCTTCTGGAAGCGGGGGTCTTTCAGCAGCTCGATCTTGTCGAAGCGGGGCTCCGCGGCCTCGCGCCCCTTGCGCTCCCGCCGCTGCCGCTGGGGCCCCGACCCGCGGCCGGCGCGCTGGGGGCGCGGGTCGGCCGGTGGCGGTTCGGGCTCGGCTGCGCGCGGCCCGGCCTCCGGCGGGGGCGGAGCCTCCTCGGGCGGTGGCGCTTCCGCCGCAGGCGGGGCTTCTTCAGGGATGGGGTCCGCCGCTTCCGCCGGCTCGGGCACATCGGCGGGCGTCTCCTGCGCCGGCGGCCGCACGGAGGGCGTGCGCCGCGGAGCGGCGGGGTTAGGGGCTACCGAGTTTTTTTTACCCAGAGCGAAGCGCACGTCCGTGCCCAGCACCTCGCGCACCACCATGGCGATGGCCTCGCGCTGGTCCTGCGCCCGGTCGTGGTGGAAGCGGTGCGCCTCGTCGTAGACGAGCACGAGGGCGTCGTCTTCCAGGTGGGGCGTGGCCTCGATCAGGAAGGCCCGCAGCTTGACCCCCACCTCCTTGAGGATGCGCCGCCAGGCCTCGGCGAGGTCTTGTTTGGGCGCGCTCGGCGCGGGCGCGGAGGGCTCGGTCGGGGTGGTCTCCGGCTCCTGGGCGGGGAGCTGGGGCGGCTGCGTGGCCGGCTTGGGCTTGGCGGCGGGGCGCTCCGGCGCGGGTGCCTGGGTGGGCTTCGCCGCCGGAGCGGCGGCTGCGGGCGGGGCCGTTTCCGCAGCCGGGTTTTCGTGCAGCGCGGCGTAGGCGCGCAGCAGGCCGAGCTCGAGGGTAAAGGGGTCCTCGCGCCGGATCAGCTTCTCGGTGTGCTCGTCCAGCGCCGTCAGCGCCGCGATCAGCCGTTCGGGCTCGGCCTTGAGCTCCGGCCCCTTGCCCAGGCCCAGCCGGGCGTAGAGGCCCGCCTGCAGCGCCTGAGCGAGCTGCTCGGTGAGCGTGCGGGCCGAGTAGCCCTCCGAGAAGAGCCGCTTGGCCTCGGCCACCGCCCGGTCCACCTCGCCGGCGTCGAGCGCGGCGGCCACCGCGGCCACGCGGTCGGCCGGGGGTAGCCCCAGGGCCTCTTCGGCGGCCTGGCGGGTGATGGGCCCTTCGCCCAGAGCGAGCAAGCGGTCGAGGATGCTCTCGGCGTCGCGCATGGCCCCGCCGCTCATGCGGGCGATGAGGTGCAGCGCCTCGGGCTCGGCGGTGCGTCCCTCGGCCTCGAGGATCTGCGCCAGCTTACCGGCGATCTCCTCCTCACTGAGGCGACGGAAGCGGAAGTGCTGGGTGCGCGAGAGGATCGTGGCCGGCATGCGCTCGGGCTCGGTAGTGGCGAAGATGAAGATCACGTGCTCGGGCGGCTCCTCGAGCGTCTTGAGCAGGGCGTTGAAGGCGCTCTTCGACATCATGTGCGCCTCGTCGAGGATGATGACCTTCTTCGGGCTCTCGAGCGGCGCCAGCAGGATGCGCTCGCGCAGCTCGCGCACGTCCTCCACCGAGTTGTTGCTGGCGGCATCGATCTCGATCACGTCGGGGTGCCGGTCCTCGCGCACCATGCGGCAGTTCTCGCACTCGCCGCAAGGCCGGTTTTCGGGCTCGGCCGCGCAGCCCACGCTCATGGCGATAAGGCGCGCGGTCGTGGTCTTGCCCACGCCGCGAGGACCCGAGAACAGGTAGGCGTGCGCCAGCCGGTCCTTCTGGATGGCGCTCTTCAGCACCTCCTTGACGTGTTCCTGGCCTACCACCGCCTCGAAGGTGGTGGGACGGGCCTTGCGGTAGAGGGCACCCACGCGCCCATCTTACCCCGGCGGCCCCGCGCTTTTCGGGGAGTATCATGGAGGCAAGGAGGCCAGCATGGGACTCATGGAGTTCGCGCAGGCCGAGGTGATCACTCTGCCGCCGACGGCGAGCGTGGCCGACGCGGCGGCGTTGATGGCCGACATGAACGTGGGCAGCGTGGTGGTTGCCGAGGGCCTGAAGCCGGTGGGCATCCTCACCGACCGCGACATCGTGGTGCGGGTCGTGCGCGTGGGGTTGGACCCCGACGAGACCCCGGTCTTCCGGGTGATGACGCCGGAGCCGCTGGTGCTCGAGGAGCAGATGAGCCTCTTCGAGGCGCTGGAGGGGGTCAAGCACAAGGGGGTGCGGCGCTACCCCGTGGTGGACTACGAGGGCAACCTCGTGGGCATCTTCACCCTCGATGACGTGCTGCAGCTTTTGGGCCTGGAGATGGCCGCGGTGGCGCGGGTGGTGGAAGGAAAGTAAAAAAAGCGCCCCCGGCGCCCCGACGGCACCCGACCCTGACCGCTTAGGGCTGCTCCCTTCCGGGCCTGACCCGGTTCACGGCGGGTCGCCGCGTCGGACCGGGGGCAAAGGGCAGTATAACGCGCGCGGGCCTGAACGCCAAACCGCAGCGCAGCGCCAACCCGATCTCAAAGCGAGCTCAGCCGGCCGCCGATGAAGACGAAGATCAGCGCGTTCGCTGGTGTGTGCATGTTGTGGGCGGGGCTGCGGCTTTCCAGCCTCACCGCTCCACTAGCAACGGTTCTATCCGGGAAACCAGCTCGGGCAAGCTTTCCTTTACGGTTGCCCAAACTACCGAGGCATCCACACCCAGGTAGTCGTGGATCAGCTTGTCGCGCATGCCCGCCATCTCGCGCCATGGGATTTCGGGGTGGCGCGCGCGGTATTCGGCGGGCACGCGTTTGGCCGCTTCACCAATCACCTCAAGGGCGCGAACGATCGCGTAAAGCCGCAGTTCGTCGCGCTGCAATGCTTCCGGGCCTTCGAGTTCGCCCAGGAACCGCCGTGCCTTTTCGGCGTTCTTGTAGATGTCCTCGAGGTAAGTGCGTACGGGTTTGCTGCCGTTCAGGGTTCACACCTCCACGAGGTCGCGTTCCATAGCAGGTCTAAGCAGCGGCTTGATCGCGCCGGGCGTGATGACTTGCACCCGAATCCCCAGGTCGTCCGCGAGCTCTTGCTCGAGCCGCACCAGGTCGAGGAGGGTGGGAACCCGTTCGAACTCGACCAGGAGGTCGAGGTCGCTTCCTGCATGCGCGTCGCCGCGGGCGCGCGACCCGAAGAGGAAGAGCCGCCTCACGCCGTAGCGCGCGCGAAGTTCGGGGAGCCGCTCTCTAAGCTCCTGGCGGTAGTTCACCTTTGCGGCCACGTTTTTATTATGCCAGAGCCCTTACCGCTGCGCGCCCGACCCGTTCCGCACGACCGCCGGGTGGCGCACGCCGCCCGGCGGGGCTCGGCCCGGGCCCGGTTCAGAACCGCTCGGTGACCGATTTCATCTGCACGAAGTGGTGCAGGTAGTCGGGGCCGCCGGCCTTGGAGTCGGTGCCCGAGAGGTTGAAGCCTCCGAAGGGCTGGACGCCCACCAGCGCGCCGGTGATCTTGCGGTTGAAGTAGAGGTTGCCCACGTGGAACTCGTAGCGGGCGCGCTCGAGCCGCTCGCGGTTCTTGCTGAAAACGCCGCCGGTGAGGCCGTAGCGGGTGGCGTTGGCCACCTCCAGCCCTTCGACAAAGTCTTTGACCCGGATGGTCGAGAGGACCGGTCCGAAGATCTCCTCCTGGGCGATGCGGGCGTGCGGATCCACGCCGGTGAAGACCGTGGGCGCGATGAAGAAGCCCGGACCCTCCAGCTTTTCGCCGCCGAGGACGAGCTGGCCCTCGTTCTTGCCGATCTCGATGTAGCGCAGCACCTTCGCTTCCTGCTCGGCATTGATGACCGGGCCCAGGTCCGGGTTCTCCTCGGCCGGCCCGACGACCAGCTTCTCGCTGCGTTCGCTCACCTTTTCCATGAGCAGGTCGTGGACCTCGTCCACCACGATCAGGCGGCTCGCCGCCG
>JALSQD010000040.1 GCA_026985615.1 Thermaceae bacterium
GGGTGTGGGGTGCGTTTTCGCGGCTAAAGGGCATGGTGCAAGTCCTCCTGCATACCTGCAAAGCATAACGCCGGTCGCCTCAACGGAGGGTCAATGCAGACCGTAGAATCGACGGGTGCACGAACGGCCACCGTTCGCAGGAAAAGAAGGGGCGGTGCTCGCCCCCATGGCCGGTTTTACCGATGCCCCTTTCCGGCTCATGGCGGAGCGCTTTGGGGCGCTGTGGACCGTGGGGGAGATGGTCATGGCGGGCTCGCTGCTGCGGGAGTCGGTGGCGGGATGGCGGCTCTTGCGGCTCCACCCCGAGGAGCGCTCGCGGGTGGTGCAGCTCGCGGGCGCGGACCCGGACGAGGTCGCCCGGGCCGCGGCGCTGGTACAGGAGCGGGTGGGCCTCCGCGCCATTGACCTGAACATGGGCTGCCCCATGCCCAAGGTGGTCACGCGCGGTGCGGGGGCGGCGCTGATGGATGACCCCGCGCGGGCGGCGCGCATGGTGGCCGGGGTGCGCGCAGCGACCGGTCTGCCGGTGAGTGTGAAGCTGCGGCTCGGGTTTTCGCGGGTAAACGCGGTGGAGGTGGCCTGGGCGCTCGAGCAGGCCGGGGCGGCGCTGCTGCGCGTACATGGGCGCACGGCTCAGCAGCGCTACGGGGGCCGGGCCGACTGGGAAGCGGTGCGAGAGGTGGCGCGGGCGGTGCGGATTCCCGTGGTGGGGACGGGCGACGTGCGCAGCGTGGAGGACTACCGCACCCGCCGCGAGCTGGGGGTGGGCGTGGCCGTGGCGCGGGGCGCGCTGGGGCGGCCGTGGTTCTTCGCCGAGGTGCGCCGCGAGCGGGTGGGCGCCGCCGCGCGGCGCGCGGCGGCGCAGGAGCACCTGCGCCTGCACCTGGCGTGGTACGCGGACCGCGGCGAGGTCTGGGCACTGCGCGCCTTCCGCGGGCACCTGAAGGCCTACCTGAGCGTGGCCCCGGCGGAGGAGCGCTCCCGGGCGCTGGCGCTCGAGCGGGCGGACGAGGTGGCCGAGGTGCTGGGGATTTGGGTGCCTGGTACGTAGCACGTGGTACGTGGTGGAAACCGGTACATCGGTCCAGCCGCGCGTCTGGCTGCGGGAGGTGATAAAAACCTGTGGCTCGTAGCTCGTGGCTTGTGGTGGGGGCAGTCAACAGCAACGGAATCTCGGGGTGCCGTGCAGCATGGACCCTGAATCAAGTTCAGGGCAGGCTCCCGGATCTCAGCAACCTTCGGTTGTCTCGTCCGGGGATACGAATATGGTCAGCTTGTAGTAAGTAGCTCGTGGCTTGTGGTGGGTTCCTAAGCAGCAACGTGGTCTCGAAACCCGTGCGGCATGGGTCCTACCGGGTCTCTGTGGATACACCCCGTTTGGGGAACGAGGAAAAGCAAAGAGTTGGAGGTGGGGTGTGAGCGGTAGAGCTAGCTTTCAAAAGTTTACGAAACGGGCCCGGCAGTAGCGGGTCACCTGTGAAACCTCGTTTTCCCACACCCCACCTCCTACATCCCGGCGAAGCCGAGCGCCGGGGTCTTGCTGCACGCCCGACCGGTAGACTGAAGGGCGTGGAAATCGCCCTGGGGAGCACGAACGCGGTCAAGGTGCTGGCGCTCCGGTGGGCGCTCGAACGCCTTGGGCTCGACGTCGAGCCGCGCCCGGTGGAGGTGCCCAGCGGCGTGGCCGACCAGCCCCTGAGCGAGGCCGCGACCGCGGCCGGAGCGCTGGCGCGGGCCCGGGCGGCGCGTGAGGCGCTGGGGGCCGCGCTGGGCGTAGGCATCGAGGGCGGGGTGGACCTGGAAGGGGGCTGGGTCGTCAACGTGGCCGCGGTGCACGACGGTGCGCAGAGCGCCCTGGGGCGCAGCCCCGGGGTGCGGCTGCCGGCCGACTGGCTGGCGGCGCTAAGGGCGGGGGAGAGTCTGGGCGAGCTCATCGAGGCCCGCTACGGCCCCGAGGCGCGGACGCTGGGGGCGATGGGCGTCTTCACCGGCGGGGCGCTCACCCGCCAGGAGGCCAGCGCCCAGGCGGCGTTAGCCGCGCTCGGCCGCTACTTCGCGCTGGTAGCGGAGAGCGGCGGCGAGTGAACTGAAGTAGGCGTGGCCGTCGAGGTTCGCTTTAGGTTCCCGATCGATCATGTACTGCCAGCTGGCTGGTCGGTTGGTCGCGATCCAGCCGTAGGCCTCGACTAGCTCGACTAAGTCGGGGACGACGTCGAAAGCGTAATCGCCAGGTATCTCCAGTTCGGCCAGCATCTCCAGCCAGTCGCTAAAGTCGGTTGCGTCGGTCCTGGCGGGCACCAGAAAACGCACCCCGCCGCGGGCGCGGCCCAGCCGCTTGTGGCGGCGCAGGAAGCGGCGCAGGCTGCGGCGTTCCTCGCCGCCGGGGCGGTAGGTCAGGTAGCGGGGCGCGACCCAGGAGTAGACGAAGCTCCGCGGCGCGTAGGCGCGCCAGCGGCCGACCACGTCCCAGTCGGGCACACGGCGGTAGGTCTGGGTCAGCTCGATCGAGTTGAAGAGCGCGAAGTAGCGCCGGCGGCGCTGCCGGGGCGAGAGCCCCGCCCAGTCGCCCCCGTTCGGCCAGCCCGAGGTGCCCAGGTAGAGCATCAGCGGCTCCAATGGGCGAGCCACCCGGCGGCCTGCTCCAGCATGACCTCGGGCAGCTCGTGCCCCACACCTTCAAAGATGATCCGGGCCAGGCGGCCGTCGCGCTCCTTGTAGGCGGGGCGCAGGGTGGCCACCGTTTCTTCCATCCGCGCCAGCGGCACCACCGGGTCGCGCGCACCGTGCAGGTGCAGGACGGGCGTGGGTGGGTAGGCGGCGGCCCGGGTGACGGGGGGGTTTTCGTAGGCCTCGGCCCACTCGGGGTGGGCCTTTACGAGGTCGGGCGGGGCGTCGAGCGGGAAGCCGCTGGAGATCAGGATCGCCGCCGCCTGCGGGCGCAGCAGCCCGCGCGAGATCAACTCGTGCCAGACGTAGCCGCCCATGCTTGCGCCCGCGGCCAGCAGCGGAAGGCCGGCGAGCTCGGCACGGCCGGAGAGGGCCGCCGCCAGGCGGGGCAGCTCCGCGACCTGGGCGGCGATCGCGCGCACCACGCCCTCGAGGTAGTTCGCGCGGTCCTTGGGATCGAAGCGCCAGCGCGGTTCGGCCCGCTCGCCGTGCAGCGGTGCGTCAGGGTGGACGGTGGCCAGGCCGCGGGCGTGGAAGGGCGCGGCCAGGCGGGCGGTGCGCTCCTTGGAGCCGCCCGCGCCGTGCAAGAACAGCACCCAGCCCCGGGGCCGCTCGGGCAGGGCCAGCAGAAGCGGCACGCCGTCCAGGTAGAGCCGTTCCTTCGGGACCATGGTCAGTTGAACAGCGCCGAAATCGACTCGCCCCGGTGAATGCGGTCGATGGCCTCGGCGAAGAGGGGGGCTACCTTCATCACCCGCAGCTTTTCGGGCAGGGGGTCGGGCGGGGCGCAGGTGTCGGTGGCGGCGACGGTACGGATGGGGCTTTTCGCGATGCGCTCGAGCGCCGGGCCCACATAGACCCCATGGGTCACCGCGGCGTAGACCTCGCGCGCCCCGGCGTCCAGCACGGTCTCGGCGGCCTTGACGAGCGAGCCCGCGGTCGAGACCTCGTCGTCGATCACCAGGGCGATCTTGCCTTTTACGTCGCCCACCAGGCCGCGCGCCTCCACCTCGGTGTCCGAGAGGCGCTGCTTGTCGATGAAAGCGAGCGGCGTGCCCAGCCGCCGCGCCAGCGCGCTGGCGCGCTTGATGTCGCCGGCGTCGGGTGCCACCACCACGGCGTGTTCCAGGTCCTCGATCTGGGTCACGAAGTGGTTGGCGATCACCATCTCGGCCGAGAGGTGGTCCATTGGCACCTTGAAGAAGCCGTGCACCTGCGGCGAGTGCAGCGTCATCGTGAGCACCCGGTCGGCGCCGGCGGTCTGCAACAGGTCGGCCACCAGCCGTGCGGCCACCGAGATGCGGGGCTCGTCCTTCTTGTCGCTGCGGGCGTAGGAGAAGTAGGGGATTACTGCGGTCACCCGGTGCGCGCTCGCCCCCTTGGCGGCGTCGATCATCATCAGCAGTTCGAAGAGGTGGTCCTGCACGGGGGGCGTGAGCGACTGCACGATGAAGACGTCGGCTTCGCGCAGCGACTCCTCGAAGCGGACGAAGAGGTTGTCGTTGGCAAACTTCTCGGTGTGACTGCGGCCCAAAGGGAGCTCAAGGTAACGGGCGATCTCCCGGGCCAGCGCCGGGTTCGACCGGCCGGAAAAGACTTTCAGAGGACGCTCCATGCCGGCAGGTAGCATATCACAGCCCGGCGGATCCGTAGTCGGTGCTGGTCAAATGAACATTTTTCGTGAGGGCGATGCGGTAAGCTGAAGTGCAGAGATAACCAGGAAACGCCTCGATGGGGGGATGGATTGCGTCGTGAGGGCCATGGAGCTCCACCAATTGGAGGTGCGTGGTGTATTCGAAGCGCGCCGAAGCTGACCCATGCCTGCGTGGGGGTGGGGTGTCCAGGGTATGAACTCGTGGTTCTCGCGCTTGCGCAGGCTGGGGTGGCGCTTGCGTCGCCGGCTGCCCTTCTTGCTCAAGTTCACCGTCCGGGAGTGGCGGACGTTGCTCGAGCGTCTGCCGGTGGTAGCCTACCAGGCCCTGGCCGACGAGCGGGGCTCGACCCTCTTCGTGGCCGGGGCGGTGGAGGAGGTGCTGGGCTACACCCCGCTCGAGTGGACCGCGCGGTCCGACGCCTGGTACGAGGCCCTCCACCCCGACGACCGCCGCCGGGTCATGCGCCGGCTCAGTCGCATGCGGGCCGACGAGTCCACCGAGCTCGTCTACCGCATCCGCCACCGCGCCGGCGAGTGGCGCTGGATCCGCGACACGGTCACGCTCTTCGAGACTCCGCGGGGACGCCGCTACTACCTGGGGGTGATGACCGACATTACCCACGAGCGCGAGCTCGAGCAGACCACCCGTGAGATCAAGGTTTTCCTCGACGAGCTCCTGCGCAGCGGCCCCTGGGTGCTCTACCGGCTCGAAGGGGCGCGCCAGGAGGTGCAGTACCTCTCGTCCAACGCTGAGGTGGTCTTGGGGCTCGCGCCCGCCGAGGTCATGGGACACATCCCCGAGGGGCTGGTCGAGCGGGTCCACCCCGAAGACCGCAGTCTCTTCCGCCGACACTTCGCTCTGGCGCGTCAGGTGGGTAAGGACCAGACCCGTATCCGCCTGGAGGTGCGGCCGGGTGAGTACCATTGGATGCTGATGAACGTTCAGCGGGCCTCGAGCGATCCCGAGGTCTACCTGGGCTACCTGATGGACATCGAGGAGAAGGTCCAGAACGAGGCCTCCTTGCGCCGACACATCGAGCGCCAGCAGGCGCTCTACGAACTGGGCAACTACGCCTGGGAGTCGGTCCAGCCCCAGGGTTTCTTCGAGCGGGCCATCGAAACCCTGGACCACGCCCTCCACCCCGAGTTCATCGCGGTGATGGAGTACCTGCCGGCGGAGCAGGCGCTCGAGGTGCGCGCGGCCAAGCGTATTCCGGTGGGGCACCGCTTTGGCCTCTTCGAGTCGCAGGCCGGCTATACCTTTCGCATGAACGAGCCCGTGATGGCGACCGACCTCGGGCACGAGGAGCGTTTTACCATCCCCGAGGAGCTCGTGCGCATGGGGGTGGCGAGCATGCTCAGCGTGCCCATCCCTGGGGAGGAGGGCCCTTACGGCGTGCTCGGCATCGGCTACCCTCACCGTCGCCCGATGGACGAGGTTTCCGTGCGCTTCGTGCAGTCGGTGGCCCAGTTGATGGGCCAGGTGCTGCGCTACCGCAAGTTGCTGGGCGACCTCGAGCACAAGGCCTACTACGACGACCTCACCGGCCTGCCCAATCGCCGGGCGCTCTACCGCGAGCTTAGCCGTGTGCTCTCCGATCCCGAGCGGCACGGCATCGTGGCCTTCCTCGACCTCGCCGACTTTGGCGAGGTGAACGATATCTGGGGGCACGAGATGGGCGACCAGCTCCTCCGCCGCATCGGTGAACGGCTGCGGGCGCTGAACGATCAGGGCGTCTGGTCGGCGCGCTGGGGCGGCGACGAGTTCGTGGCGGTCTTGCAGGGCGACGGTGCTCTGCAGCAGCTCAAGAACTGCATGGCCCGGCTGGCCGAGCCCATCCCCTTGCAGGGGCAGCGCACCCAGCTGGGCATGCGCGCCGGGGTGGTGCGTTTTCGCGAGCACGGCTCGGACGCCGAGACGTTGCTGCGCCGGGCCGACATGGCGCTGGCGGTGGCCAAGGAGGAGAACCGTCCGATCTACGTGTACGAGGCGGGACTCCAGGAGCAGGCCGCGCGCCGGCGGGCGCGGGTGGAAGCGCTTCGACGGGCGCTCTTGGCGAGCGATGAGATGTTTCTCTACTTCCAGCCCATCGTGCACCTGCACGACGGGCGCGTGACCGCGGCCGAGGCGCTCTTGCGCTGGCGCGACCCGGAAACCCGCGAGTTCGTACCGCCCTCGGAGTTCATTCCGCTGGCGGAACGCTACGGCCTAGGCACCGCCCTCGACCGCAAGGTGCTCGAGCTTGCGCTCGAGACGGGCATACGTTGGCTCGACCTCTGGGGCGACGCCGCCCCGCGGCTTTCGGTGAACGCCTCGCCCGAGAGCATCCTCGAGCCGCGCTTCTTTCAGGAGCTCGTGGCCTTGCTGCGCCGCTTCGGTTATCCGGCCGACCGTCTTGTCCTCGAGATCACGGAGCGGGTCATCGCCGATGTGGAGCATACCCAAAGGCCGCTCGAACGCCTGCGCTCGCTGGGCCTGCGCGTGGCTGTGGACGACTTTGGCACCGGCTACTCCTCGCTCGCCTACCTGGCCTACCTCAACGTGGATGTGCTCAAGGTGGACCGCGCCTTCATCAAAGACATCGGCCGCAACCGGCGCACCGAGGCGGTGTTGCGCTCCATCTTCGCGCTTGGCGACAACCTCGGCCTCCCGGTGACCGCGGAGGGGGTCGAGCGCCCCGAGCAGCTCGACTGGTTGCGCCGCGCCGGCTGCACGAGCGCCCAGGGTTACCACGTTGGCCGGCCCATGGAAGCGCGCGCCTTCGAGGCCTGGTGGTCCCGGCGCAACCCCGTGGATGGCTAAACGTATCTTTAATCGCCGTTAACCTCACGTTTACCCGAATGCACTCTAATACCAAGTGAACCGCAGGCCGGTTGCGACCGTTTTTGGAAGGGGGCGGCATCGGTGCGGATTCGGCGCGAAGAATCGCGTTCAGTGCGGTCTTGCCGGGAGCGTTCTGGGTGGGCTCGGGGCCTCGCCCCCGCCCGCCTGCGCGCGGCGCGCGGGCTGCGCCGGCTGGATCGCTGGCTGGGCTTGGGTGAAGAACCGCGCGCCTTCGTATACCGCGCTCTTGGAATGGCGATCGACGTGTTGGGGGCGTTGGGCGGTGTCGTGCTCGTGCGTACCGGCGCCAAGGCAAGGCTGCGCACGGTGGCCGCTTGCGGACAACGTCCGGCAGGCGGGGTGCAGCGCTGGCGCCCCTTGCTACGTGACGCACTAGAATGCAACGGACGCGTGGTCTCGTGCCGACCGCGGGCGGGGTCCGCGGGTGCTGCGGACGGGCTGGAGCCCTGGTGCGCCCTTGCAGTGGCCGTACCTGGGTCGAATGGTCCCCTCGGCGTGCTCGCGGTGACGTTCGGCCGCGATTGCCCGCGTGTGCGTTGGGTAGGGACGTTCCTTGAGGCTCTTGGCCGGCGCTTGGGGTATGCGCTGGAGCGCGAGCAGGTCTCTGAACTGCTTGAGCGCGGCAACCGCTACGATCCCGCCACCGGCCTGCCCAACCGCGAGTTGTTGCTCGATCACCTGGCCCGCCGGCTGGCGACACGCGGCGAACGAGGCTGGGTCGCTTTTTTTGAAATCGAAGACTTTTCCGAGATCAGCGACGTTTGGGGCTATGTCGCCGGGGACGCCGTGTTGCTTGAGGTTGCGCGTCGTCTGCGTGAAGAGCGCAAGCGCGGGATCTGGGTGGCGCGCTGCGGTTCTGGTCGTTTTGTGCTCGTCGGAAGCGAAAACCCGGATATCGAGCGGCTGGGCCGTGTAGCGGCGCGCCTGGAATACCCGGTGGAGGTCGGTGGCGCGGCGGTTCACCTGCGGGTGCGGGTGGGTGTGGCGCGTTTTCCGGCCAACGGTGTCGAGCCACAAGAGGTCTTGCGGCGCGCGGGCCGTGCTCTGGTAGAGGCGCGGTCGCGGGGTGAACGGGTGATGCTATACCGTCCCGGCGTTGGCCAGCTTCACAGCGAGCGGGCCCGCGCCGAGCGTTTGCGTGCGGCGCTTGAGCGCCCAGGTGGGATCGAACTCGTCTACCAGCCCATCGTCGATCTCATGGACGGGCGCACCGTTTACGTTGAGGCCCTGGCGCGCTGGCGGGATCCGGCAACGGGCCGCCCCGTCCCGCCGGAACGCTTTGTGGGACTTGCCGAACGTTACGGCATGGTGACGCTATTGGACCGCGCCGTGTTTGCCCAGGCGGCCAAGCTGGCGCACCGCGCCTGGGACGAGCTGGGCGAGCGAGCACCGCGCGTAACCATCAACGTGGCCCCCGAAAGCCTGGCCGATCTTGGGTTCGTTGCCTTTGTCGTGGAGGGGGCCAGGGGTTTGCCGCCGCACAAGCGCCCGGTCCTCGAGCTGACGGAGCGTTCCCTTTTGGATCCGGCCGCGGTCCGGCTGGCACTGGCGCGCCTGCACGAAGCCGGGCTGCAGGTCTTCGTGGATGACCTGGGTTCGGGCTACGCCTCTTTCGCCGCGCTGGCGCTGGCGGAGGTGGGCGCGTTCAAGGTGGACCGGTCGCTGGTGCTGGCCGCCAGCGAGCGGGGACGGGCACGCGCGGTGCTGCGCGGGGTCGTGCGCCTCGGGCACGAGCTGGGGCTTCCCGTTATCGTGGAGGGCGTGGAGCGCAAGGCGCAGCTGGTCTGGCTTCGTGACGAGGGTGTGCGCCTGGCTCAAGGTTTCTATATGGGACGCCCCCAAAACGGAGCGCGGTTGGTCACCTCGCTGCGTCCGCGAGCGCGCGAGCGGGTTGCCGGGGTTTCCACCGGCGTACTGACCCTCGAGACCGGATACGATCCGGTATGGCTAGACTTATAAAAGAAATTAGGTTAAAATTTGACATAGGTAGACTAAACTTATGAGCGAGATCGAACAAGACACCACCACAAATCCTGCGGATCGCAGCCAGCGCGACCGTGTGAACGAACCCGAAACCGAAGAGGGGAGGTTCGACATGAAGGTTCCCGAACGCGTACCCGTCGTTCCCGTGCGCGGATCGGTGATCTTTCCGACGATGGTCATGCCCATCGACGCCGGCCGTCCGGTATCGGTGCGGGCCATCGACGAGGCGCTCAGCGGCGAGCGCGTCGTCCTCATCGTGAGCCAGCGCGACAAGGAGGTGGAGAACCCCGGACCCGAGGACCTCTACCAGGTCGGTACGCTGGCCAACATCCTGCGGATGCGCAAGAACCCCGACGGCTCGGTGCAGATGCTGGTGCAGGCCTTCGCCCGGGCGCGGGTGCGCAACTACGTTCCCTCGGACGAGCTCATCCTGGCCGAGGTCGAGGTCCTTTCGGACGAGCCCGGTAACGAGGTCGAGGTGCGCGCCCTTTTCCGCGAGGTGCAGGAGCGCTTCGGCGAGATCCTCAAGGAGGGCAAGTACCTGAGTCCCGACGTGGCCCAGTACATCCAGAAGCTGGAAGACCCGAGCCAGCTCGCCGACTACATCGCCTTCCACATGGACTTCAAGCTCGAGGACAAGCAAAAGATCCTCGAGATGACCAATGTCGCTGAGCGCCTGCGCCGGGTGCTGGTGCTGCTCGACGCCGAGCTCGAGCTCATCGAGACCCAGCGCCGCATCCAGCAGCAGGTCAAGGAAGAGATCGACCGCAACCAGCGCGAGTACTTCCTGCGCGAGCAGATGAAGGTCATCCAGAAGGAGCTCCACGGCGACGAGGGCGAGGAGGAGGTCGAGGAGTTCCGCCAGCGCATCGAGGAGCTGGACCTGCCCGAGAACGTGCGCAAGGAGGTCGACCGCGAGCTCGGCCGCCTGGCGCGGATGCACCCCGACTCGGCCGAGGCGGCGGTGATCCGTACCTACCTCGACTGGATCGTCAACCTGCCGTGGAACAAGCGCACCGAGGACAACCTTGACATCGAACGCGCCAAGAAGATCCTCGACGAGGACCACTACGGCCTGGAGAAGGTCAAGGACCGGGTGCTCGAGTACCTGGCCGTGCGCAAGCTCCGCTACGAGCGGGCAAAGCGCGGCGAGATCCCGGCCGAGGAGGTCAACAAGGGCCCGATCCTGCTCTTCGTCGGCCCGCCGGGCGTGGGCAAGACCTCGATTGCCAAGTCCATCGCCCGGGCGCTGGGGCGCAAGTACGTGCGCGTCAGCCTCGGCGGCGTGCGCGACGAGTCGGACATTCGCGGCCACCGGCGTACCTACATCGGCGCCATGCCCGGCCGCATCATCCAGGGGCTGCGGCAGGCGGGCAGCAAGAACCCGGTCTTCCTCCTCGACGAGGTCGACAAGATGGGCCAGAGCTTCCAGGGTGACCCAGCGGCGGCGCTGCTCGAGGTGCTCGACCCGGCCCAGAACAAGGAGTTCACCGACCACTACCTGGGCGTGCCCTTCGACCTCTCCGAGGTCCTCTTCATCGGCACCGCCAACTTCCCCCAGCTCATTCCCGCGCCGCTGATGGACCGGATGGAGGTCATCGAGTTCACCTCCTACATCGAGCAGGAGAAGCTGGAGATCGCCCGCCGCTTCTTGCTGCCGCGCCAGCTCGCTGAAAACGGCCTTACCAAGGGCCAGGTCCACATTACTGAGGCGGCGCTGATGCGGCTCATCACCCACTACACCCGCGAGGCGGGTGTGCGCAACCTCGAGCGCCAGATCGGTAGCCTCCTGCGCAAGGCGGCCCGCCGCATCCTCGAGGAGGGCAAGAAGCGGGTGCGCATCACCGAGCGCGACCTCGAGAAGTACCTGGGCCCGCCGCGCTACACCCCCGAGGCGGAGGCGCGCGAGCCCCAGGTGGGCGTGGCCACCGGCATGTACTACACCCCGGTCGGCGGCGACATTATGTTCGTTGAGGTGAGCATCATGCCCGGCAAGGGCCAGCTCATCCTCACCGGTCAGCTGGGCGACGTGATGAAGGAGTCGGCGCGGGCGGCGCTCACCTACGCCAAGAGGAACGCCGAGCGCTTCGGGATTCCGCTCGAGAAGTTCGAGAAGTCCGACATCCACATCCATGTGCCTGCCGGCGCCATCCCCAAGGAGGGCCCCTCGGCCGGCATTGCCATCTCGAGCGCTCTGGTGAGTGCGCTCACCGAGGTACCGGTTCGCCACGACGTGGCCATGACCGGCGAGATCACCCTTACCGGCCGGGTGCTGCCCATCGGCGGGGTGCGCGAGAAGGTGCTGGGCGCGCGCCGCGCGGGCATCCGCGAGGTCATCCTGCCGCGTCAGAACGAGCCCGACCTGCGCGACATCCCGCGCAACCTG
>JALSQD010000041.1 GCA_026985615.1 Thermaceae bacterium
GACCGCCTGGGGGAACTCGAAGGCGACGTTTACCTCACCAGCCGCGACCTGGAGAAGCGGGTCTGGGTGATCTACGAACAGCTCGACCGCAAAAGCCCCCGCTACTGGCTCTACGACCACCAAAGCGGCGATCTGGAACTCATCGGCGAGGCCATCCCGGCGCTGGCCGAATACACCCTGGCCCCCATGCAGCCGGTGCGCTACCGCGCGCGCGACGGGCTCCAGATCGAGGCCTACCTGACGCTGCCGCCGGGCCGGGAGCCGCGCGGCCTGCCAGCGGTGATCGCGCCCCACGGCGGTCCCTGGCACCGTGACGTCTGGGGCTACCACCCTTGGGCCCAGTGGCTGGCCAACCGCGGCTACGCCGTGCTCCAGCCTAACTTCCGCGGCTCCACCGGCTACGGCAAGGTCCTGCTGAACGCCGGGAACAAGGAGTGGGGCCGGGCGATGCAGGACGACCTGACGGACGCCGTGCACTGGTTGGTGGAGCAGGGCATCGCCGACCCGGGGCGGGTGGCCATCATGGGCGGTTCCTACGGCGGCTACGCTACCCTGGCGGGGCTGGCCTTCACCCCCGAGATCTACGCCGCCGGGGTGGACATCGTGGGGCCCTCGAACCTGTTCACCCTGCTCGAGACCATTCCGCCCTACTGGAAGCCGATGATCGCCCTCTTCTACACCCGCATGGGCCATCCCGAACGCGACGCCGAGCTGCTCCGGGCCGCCTCGCCGCTCTTCAGCGCTGACAAAATTCGCGCGCCCCTGCTCATCGGCCAGGGCGCCAACGACCCCCGGGTCAAGCGCACCGAGAGCCTGCAAATCGTCGAGGCGCTGCGTGAGAAGGGCAAGCCGGTGGAGTACGTGGAGTACCCCGACGAGGGGCACGGTTTCATGAAGGCGGAGAACCGACTCGATTTTCACCGAAAAGCCGAGGCCTTTTTGGAGCGGTATCTGAACCCTTAGGGGGTGGTCATGATACAGGCGGCGCTCGAGCAAATTTACCAGGCACTAGGCGAGGAAGGGCTAAAGAAGGCCCGCTGGCAGGAGAAGATGCGCGTTTGGGGAATGCTGGCCCAGGTGGTGGGCGTGGCGCTCTTCGCGCTCGTCATGGTCCCCACCGGTTGGGCCGCGGCGCTGCGCGACGCGCTGGGCGGGGACGGCACCTTTGGGGCGCTGCTGGTGGTGCTGGTGCTGATGGCGCTGCAGAGCCTCTTCACCCTGCCGCTGGCGTGGTACTTCGACTACCGGGTGGAGCGGCTCTTGGGCACCGGCCGCCAGACGCTCGCCGGCTGGCTGCTTGACTACCTGAAGCAGGGCCTCATCAACGCCGTCATCTTCGGTCTTTTCTTCTGGGCCGTCTACCTGGTCTTCCGCGCCTGGCCCACCGCCTGGCCCACCGCCTGGCTTCCTGCCCTCACGGGGGCGGTGGCGCTCCTGATGCTGGGCCTCTACCTGGTGCAGCCGCTGGTGCTCCGCGCCCAGTTCAAAGCCGAGCCGCTCGAGGACGAGGCGCTGAACGAGCGTCTGCGGCGGGTCTTCGAGCGGGCCGGTTTCGCCTACGGTGGCGTGCGCGTGCTGCGGGCGGGAGAAAAGACCGCAAAAGGCAACGCCGCGCTGGTGCCCCGAGGCGGCCGATTCGAGGTGGTGGTTTTCGACACCCTGCTGGAGGAGATCGGACCCGAGGGGCTCGAGTTCGTGGTCGCCCACGAGCTGGGCCACCGCGCCCACAAGGACTGGCCCTGGATGCTGGGCCTCTACGGCCTGCTCTTCGTGGTCGGCATCGCGCTGGCGCACGCAGCGCTCGCCTGGACGGCCGGCTGCTGGGGGCTGGCCGGCACCGGCGACCCGGCGACGCTGCCGCTCTTGCTGCTGATTCTGAACGCCTGGCTGCTGGTGGCCCAGGTGGCGATGAACGCCTTCATGCGTTCGCGTGAGTTCGCCGCCGACCGCTACGCCCTCGAGCGGGTGCCCGACCTGCAGGCCTTCGAGCGCACCTTCGTCACCCTGGCCCGGCAGAACCTGGCCGACCCCGAACCGCCGGCGTGGATCGAGTTCTGGCTGCATGACCATCCCTCGATCGCGCGGCGGCTAAAAGCGGCGGTTCGTTATTCTCGCAGCCGTTGCGGCAGTTAGAGCGCACCAAAATCAAGCGGGCCTACTACTAGAAACCACCTTAACGAGCTAGAAACGATCCCCTCTCTGGTTTGCTTGCCAATGCTGCTTCCAATAATCTGTCTCTAGGCCGTGTCGAAAAATCACAGGGCTTCGCCCAACATGGTGCTACCCTTGATGTAAACAAAGGAGGTAGACCTTGGGCAGGCGGGCTATAACAGTACCAGTGCCAGCAGTAGAAGTTGGCATTACTGAGATGCGCACGTTTGGGTTGGGTGTTCGCACCATCACCCCGGTATTCGGAGGAAGCGCGGTTCCTGGAGAAGTAAATCAGGCAAACCCTGTCAGGGCACCCGAAATTCGGGGGCAGCTACGTTTCTGGTGGCGGGCGACGACCGGCACGCTGTACAAGAACAGCACGGAACTTTTCAAAGCCGAGGAAAATATATGGGGCAGCGCTGAGAAGCCAAGCCAGGTGTCCGTGCGAATTGTCGAACAACGCCACGGCGAGCAAATAACGGCCAAACAACTTGGCCCCGACAAAGAACAAGCGAGAGAGGAGGGCTTGCTTGAGGCCTATCTCGCATACCCCTTTAGGGGCAATGTTACCGGTCTTGCCAGCGCTGCGTTTGAGCTTCAAATTGGCGTTCTTTCCCCTGAGCATGAAGTCGAGGTCATAACGGCGCTTAGAGCCTGGCTCCTTTTCGGTGGCGTAGGCGCACGCACGCGTAGAGGATTAGGGGCCCTAGA
>JALSQD010000042.1 GCA_026985615.1 Thermaceae bacterium
TTCTTCGCTCCCCGCCATACCTCCCGGCCAACCGTAGTAAGCTGCATCCGTGGGGACCTCCTCTCTCCTGGAGTGGTCCCCACATTCTTATCGATTCGGTCTCACATGTGTCTGTCCGGGTTCAGTTCCTTACGCCAGGCGACCAAAACCCATCAGCTGAAAGAAGCGCTCACGGGCGATTACGCCGACCACTCGATTGCCGTCCACCACGAACACGACGAGGCTTTTCCAAAAGAGCGACGAGAGCTCGCTCACGGCCACGTCGGCCGGCACCACCGGCGCCTTCTCCCATGGCACCATGTGGTCCTCGAGGCCCAGCACGCCCAGGGGCTCGCCCCCCTCGGTGAGCACGGCCAAGCGCCCCTCGAAAGACTCGACCTGCTCGATCTCGGGCAGGCTGCGGGCGACCTTGCCGGCCGAGGGCGGCGCGACCAAGCCCGCGGTGAGTAGCGTCGTGCAGGGAACCCGTACCGCTCGCTTGGCGGCCCAGAGGCTAAAGGTGAAGATCAGGACGAAGACGAGCCCCTCGGTGACCCCAACGGCGTTGAAACCCTCCCAGCCGAAACGCCCCTGCCCGCGAAAGAGCAGGTGGGTCAGGAAGGCCGCCAGCAGCCCCACGGCCAGGGCCGCGAGGTAGGCGATGGCCCCCGCCCAGCGCAGTTCACGCACCGTTCGCATGCGCCTCCTCCCCCTCGAACCACTTGAAGTCTTCCTCCTCGTCGGCGTCCACCCCGACCTCGGGGTAGGGCGTGACGAGCGCGCGCATGGGCACGCCAAAAATTCGCTCGGCCCGCTGCTCGAGCTCCGCCACGGAAAGCCGCCCCAAAAGCAGCTTGAAGAGCACGCCGAATCCGATCAACCGCGCCAGGGCCAAGGGATTCTTGCGCAGGGCAACGATCTTGCGGGCCATCGGCAGCGCCCGGGCAAACAGCGCCTTGTCGAGCAAGATCAGATTGCCGCCGGTGAAGGTGCCCTCACGCAGGCGCGCGTAGGTGCGCCGCATCCCCGGCCAGCGCTGCTCAACCGCCTCCTTGGGCACGATCGGGTAGACCAAAGCGGCGTCGGGCGCGTGTTCGAGGAGCCAGCGCACCGCCTCGGCGGTGATGAAAGGGTTGTCGCCGCTGGCGACGAGCACACGCGGCGTCACAGCCTCTGCGAGCCCAGCCTCCAGGTTGGCGATCATCGAACCCTGATCCGGCAACAGCACGTCGGGCTCCGGAGAAAGTCCACCCTCGGGCGCCGGCCCGACGTAGACCACGCGGCCCACCTCCGGCGTCGCGCGCAGGGCCTCCAGCGTATACGCGACCATCGGCCGCCCGTGCACGGGCACCAGGGTCTTGGCGGCCACCCCGTAGCGGGCGGCCAGGGGATCGTCGGGCGAACCGCCCGCGAGAACGACGGCATCCACGCGTTTACGATAACACCTCCCCCCGCGCGGTGCGGGGGGAGGTGGATGGAGGCGGCTCTAGCGGATGCGCGAGAGCCGCACCGAGATGCGGTGGTAGCCTCCGCCCTCAAGCTCGATCGTCGCCACGTAGACGTGGTACCCGGGGGCGATGACCACCAGCTCACGCTCGCCCGGGCCCACCTTGGCCACCAGGCGGCCGTTCGTGGTCTTGCCCACCAGGTAGCCGTCGAGGTAGACCTGGGCGTCCGCGTTGACGCTGATGTCGAGCGTGGCCTTGACGGGCGCCAGGCGGGCGTGCACGCGGGCGGTGCGGCCGGCTTCCACGCTCACCCGCACCCGGTAGCTGGCGTAGCCCGGCAGGCGAACTTCGACGTCGTGCGCACCCGCGTCGAGGTCGAGCACGAGGTGGGTACGTCCGCGGCAGACGCCGTCCACGTAGACCTCGGCGCCGCTAGGATCAGAGGTGACCTCCAGCGTGCCCGTACGTGGCACCGGCTGCAACCGCGGGCTCAGACGGGCCGTCTGGCCGGCGCGCACCTGGACACGGGCACGATAAGGTTCGTAACCCGCGAGCCGCAACTCGACGTCGTAGCTGCCCTCGTCAAGGCCGATCTGCATCGGGGTGCGACCCACCCGCGCGCCATCGAGGTAGACCTCGGCGCCCTGGGGGCTCGAGTCGATGCTGAGCGTACCCGTACGCGTCGTCCGCACCAGGCGCGGGTTGACGCGCGTGGTCTGACCTGCTCGCACCTGGACGCGCACCCGGTAGGGCTCGTAGCCGTCCATGCGCAGCTCTACGTTGTAGGCACCCGGGCTGATCTCGAGGGTGAGCGGGGTGCGGCCGCGGTAGGCGCCGTCAATGTAAACCTTGGCGCCCGCGGGGCTGGAGTCGAGCTGCAACGTGCCCGTTGAAGGAGGCGGCGGCACGCGCCGGCCCACGTAGTAGCGCAGTGCGTCGGTGGCCCACTCGCTGTTGGGCACCGGCTTGACCACGATGGAAAGCCGCAGCGAGAGGGTGGAGAGCCCGCGCACGTTCACACGACCGGTCTTCACGTCCGCCAGGTCGCCCATCGAGAGGGGCCGGAGCGAGGCCAGCGCCAGGACGTAGTTCTCGCCCTCGGGTCCCGTGATGCTGAACTGGTACCGCGCGCCCTTGGGCGGGTAGGCGCGAACCTCACCGGCACGCAGGAAGTTGTTGCGATCGTAAGCGTTGGGAAGAATGAGATCGATGGTGCCGTCGGAGTTTACGTTGAAGAGGTACACGTAGGCGTCGCGGTTGACCGTGACGCTGATACGAATGGGTTCGCCAATCTTATAGACGGCGTTGCCGGTGCGGCCGGGGTCCTTGTCGATCCAGACCTTGACGGTCAGATCGCCGGGCGTGGGGTTGACGATGATGCCCTGAGGCGAGACCGTGGCCTGGGCCATCGCCGCGCTACCCAGCAGCAACACCAGCAGGGATAGCCATTTCCGCATATGCTTCACCTCCACCCTAAGCCTACCCTGCCTATCCCCGAGAAAGTGTAAGCGCAGTGTAATAAGCTTTAATTTTCCTCTCCAAAATCCCTCAAACGATCTCGACGGCGCCCATCTCACGGAATCGGCGGTAACGGTCGGCCAAAAGCTCCTCGGGGCTTAGGGGCTCGAGCTCCGCTAGCTCCTTCGCCAGCGCTTCGGCCAGAGCGTCCATGGCGCCCTCGGGGTTGCGGTGGGCGCCCCCACCCGGCTCGGGCACCACCCGGTCCACCACGCCTAGCTCCTTGAGGTCGTGGGCGGTGAGCCGCAGCGCCTCGGCCGCCTGCTCCGCCTGGGCGGCATCGCGCCAGAGGATGGCCGCACACGACTCGGGACTGATGACGGAATACCAGGCGTTTTCCATGATGAGCACCCGGTTGCCCACGCCGATGGCTAGGGCTCCGCCGGAGCCACCCTCGCCCAAGATGATCGCCAGCGCGGGTACGCGCAACCGCCCCATGCGCTGGATCGATTGGGCAATCACCCAGGCCTGCCCCCGCTCCTCCGCCGAGACGCCGGGGTAGGCGCCCGGGGTGTCGATGAGGCTGATTAGGGGGAAACCAAAGCGGTCAGCCATGTCCATCATCCGCATGGCCTTGCGGTAGCCCTCGGGGTGGGGCATGCCGAAGTTGCGGTGGATGTTCTCCTTGGTCGTCTTGCCTTTCTGGTGACCCACGACCACCACGCTACGTCCGCGGAAGCGGGCAAGGCCGGCCACAATCGCGGGGTCGTCGGCGAAGGCGCGGTCACCGTGGAGCTCGATGAAGTCATCAAAGACGCGCTCCACCACGTCCAGGGTGGTGGGACGGCCGGGGGCGCGCGCCAGCTGAACGCGCTGCCAGCGGGTCAGGTTGGCGAAGGTCTCGCGCTGCAGGCGCTCCAGCTTTTGCTCGAGCAGGCCAATCTCGTCGGAAAGGTCCACGCCCCCCGCCTCGGCGTAGTCGCGCAGCTCGCGGATGCGCGCCTCGAGCTCGAGGATGGGCTGTTCAAACTCTAGCGGCATCGGAAGCTCCCCCTTCCGGGTGCAGCAGGCGCAGCACGTGCGCCAGGGTAGCACGCAGCTCGCGCCGCTCCACCACGCGGTCGAGCATGCCGTGGCGCAGTAGGAACTCCGAGCGCTGAAAGCCCTCGGGCAGGTCCTGGCGGATCGTCTGCTTGATCACGCGCGGGCCTGCGAAACCGATGAGCGCCCCCGGCTCGGCCAGGATCACGTCGGCCAGAGCAGCGAAGCTCGCCGTCACACCGCCCGTGGTGGGGTCGGTGAGGATGGAGACGTAGGGCAAGCGCTTTTCCCAGAGGCGGTCCAGCGCCATTGTGGTCTTGGCCATCTGCATGAGCGAGAGCGCGGCCTCCTGCATGCGCGCCCCGCCCGAGGCCGCCACGATCACGAGGGCGCGCCCCTCCTCGGCCGCCAGCTCCGCGCCGCGCGCGATCTCCTCGCCGACGACCGAACCCATCGAGCCGCCGGCGAAGGCGTAGTCCATGGCGAGCAGCAGCGTGGGCACGCCACCCACCGTGCAGGTGCCCCCGTAGATGGCGTCGGGCCGGCCGGTCTCCTGCTGGTAGCGCGCGAGCCGCTCGGTATAGGGCTCGGTGTCGGTAAAGCGCAGCGGGTCGGTGGGTCGTACCGCCCCGGTGGTGGGCTCGAAGCTGCCCTCGTCGGCCAGCTGGCGCACCCGCTCCTCCACCCCCAGGCGGAAGTGGTGGCCGCACTCGGGGCAGACCATGAGGTCGGCCTCGAGGTCCTTCTTGTAGATCTGCGCCTCGCAGGAAGGACACTTGAGCCACAGCTCGGGTACGTCGCGCCCGCCTCCCCGCGTCCTGCGGCGGCGGAAGAGCCGGTCCAGGGCCATTAATTCTCCTTAGCGGGGGTCTTGTCCTTCGCGTTCTTGGCGGGAGGCGCTTCCGAGGTCTGGCGCGGCGGCAGGACCTTGCCCTCGCCCGTCACGCTGCGGCCCACGAAGGTGGCCCCGGCCTCGATGTCGAGGGCCTTGGCCACGACGTCGCCCTCTACCTTCGCGCGCTTGGTGAGCGTGAGCTTGCCGTCGGCGATGACCTTGGCCCGGATCTCGCCGTTCACCAGGATGTTGCGCGCACGCACCTCCTCACCCTCAATGCGCCCGCTCGGGGCGATCTCGAGGTCGCCATCGATCAACACCGAGCCCAGCACGACCCCGTCCACCCGCACCGGACCCTTCGACTTGAGGTCGCCGTGAACCTGAGTGCCGGACGCGATGAAGGTGGGGGCCTGGGAGCCACTCGGTTTGCTGGGCTGGGGGGAAGGTTTACGGCCGAACATAGTGTGTAGTTTACCGCGTAGCGTAGGCGGGGGGCTCAAGGTAGGGGATTGGGTTGACCGCCTTATCCCAGATGTAGACCGAGTAGTGGACGTGGGGGCCGCTCGAGCGCCCCGTGCTGCCCACCCGCCCAATCACCTGGCCGCGTTCCACCTTCTCGCCGCGGCTCACCAGGATCTTGGACATGTGCCCGTAGAGGGTGCGGTACCCGTAACCGTGGTCGATCTTGACGTAGTAGCCAAAGATGCTCGACCACCCCGCCTCGATCACCTCACCCGGCGCGGTGGCGTAGATCGAAGTGCCGTACCACGCCGGCAGGTCGACGCCGTCGTGGAACTCGTAACCGCTGCCGAAGGGGTTGCGGCGGGTACCGAACCCGGAGGCAATGTAAGTGTCCACCTTGAGCGGCCAGCCGGTGGGGCGCGCTGCCTCCTTAGCCAGAGTCTCCTGCAGAGCAGGCTCCACCTGGCCGTTTAGGTCATCCAGCAAGGCCTTGAGCCGCTCCGAGGTAAGGCTGTATAGCTCCTCAGCCGAAAGTGGTGCGCCGCCGCCCCCCTGCCCCTTGGCAGCCTCCTCGCCCTTGACCGGGGTCAGCTCCACCTTGGGCAGGCCCGCGCGCTCACGCAGCCGGTTGATCTCGGCCTCCAGAGCGTCGAGCTGATCGAGCATCTCGGCGGCCTGCCCCGCAAGCGCGTCGTTGCGGTTGCGCTCGCTGGCGAGCTCGAGCGAGAGCTGGCGCGCCTCGCGCGAAAGCGCCTCGAGCCGCTGCTCGGTATCCTGCAGCGAGGCAATGCGCCAGTACATGTAGGCGCTGAGACCGGCCCACATCACCACCAGTGCCACGGCGATGCCGAGCGCCAGGGGGCGGAAGGAAAGCGCCACCGGCTCTCTGCCCGTGCGCGCGATGAGGATGGTGTAGCGTTCGGATACCCGTCGCCTCATAATAGGACCAGTCTCCCTATCACAGCATTGCACGCGCAACAGGCAGGGTCAAGGGGCCGTTAAGACCACTCAGGCGACGATCTCGAGCACCAGCGGCGGCGGCTCTGCCGCCCGGCCGATGCGGTAGGCGGAGCCCATGAGCGCGCGGGCCTCCTCCAGGCCGCGCCCGTCACGGTGGTAGAGCCGCGCCAGCACCTCGCCGGCGGCCACCGGCTCGCCGATCTTCCTTTCCAGCCGCACCCCCACGCCGTGGTCGATGGCGTCGCCCTTGCGCTCGCGGCCACCGCCGAGGCGCAACGCCGCGAGCCCCACCCGGTAGGCGTCGAGTTCGGTAACGACCCCGGCCGCCTCGGTGCGCAGCTCGTAGACGTCGGGGGCCAGCCCGAGCCGCTCGGGCTCGTCCACCACGCGCGCGTCGCCGCCCTGGGCGGCCACGAAGGCGCGCAGCTTGTCGAGCGCCGCGCCGCTCTTCCATACCGCTTCGGCCCGGGCCGGGTCCTCGCCCGCGGCCTCCAGCGCCTCGCGCGCCAGCGCCAGCGAGAGCTCGGTCAGGTCGTCCGGCCCCTCGCCCCGCAGGGTGGCGATCGCCTCGCGCACCTCAATGGCGTTGCCCACGGCGCGGCCCAGGGGCTGGTCCATCTGGCTGAGCACCGCCCGCACCTCGCGGCCGGCGTGGCGGCCGATGCCCACCATCAACCGCGCCAGCTCGCGGGCGTGCTCCAGGTCCTTCATGAACGCCCCTTTGCCCACCTTGACGTCCAGGGTGACGATGCGGGCCCCAGCGGCCAGCTTCTTCGACATGATCGAGCTGGCGATCAGCGGGATCGAGGGCACCGTGCCCGTGACGTCGCGCAGGGCGTACATCTTGCCGTCGGCGGGGGCCAGGTTTTTCGACTGGCCGGAGATGACCAGCCCCACTTCGCGCGCCTGGCGCATGAACTCTTCGTCGGAAAGCTCGGCCCGCCAGCCGGGGATGCTCTCCAGCTTGTCGATCGTGCCGCCGGTGTGGGCGAGGCCGCGCCCGCTCATCTTGGCCACCACCAGCCCCGCAGCGGCCAGGATGGGGGCCACCACCAGCGTGGTCTTGTCGCCCACCCCCCCGGAGGAGTGCTTGTCGACCGTCTTGCCCAGACCGCTGAGGTCGAGCACCTCGCCCGAGTGGGCCATGGCCAGCGTCAGCTCGGCGGTCTCGTGCGGGGTCATGCCCTGAAAGTAAACGGCCATCAGCCAGGCGGCCATCTGGTAGTCGGGGATGCGCTCCCCCACATAAGCCGCGATCCACTCCTGCAGTTCCGCGGCATCATGAGCGGCGCCGTCGCGCTTTTTTTCGATAAAGTCTACCGGGTGCATGCTTACAGCATAGCGCTGTAATGGCACAAAGCAGATGAAGCGAAAAACCTGGCAGACAACATTTGGGTGTAGGCATCGCCAGGACGAATGCACAAAGTGAACCACATCAGCGAACGACCGCCGTGGCCCGGCGGCTTTTGTCCTTTTGCGAAGTTTTGTCCTTTTGCGAAGGAAGAAGGGCCGTACTCTC
Organism: Thermaceae bacterium; assembly: GCA_026985615.1. GTDB lineage: Bacteria > Deinococcota > Deinococci > Deinococcales > Marinithermaceae > Oceanithermus. The sequence continues at coordinate 7,703 of JALSQD010000042.1, forward strand.
GTGTACGATGGCGATCTCTGCCCTCGTATATTTGTGACGTTTTTGTGACGCTCGCCCCGCTACCTTCGGAGCGGAGGTTGACGGATGAAACGTTTGCGCTACCTTCTTTTAGGTTTCGGAGCAGCGGTTTTGCTGGCCGCCTGCGGCGGTGCCGGCGGCACCCACACCCTCGGCGGTACGGTGAGCGGCCTCAGGGGCACGCTGGTGCTCGAAAACGGTAGTAGCGCGGTGACGGTCACCGAAAACGGCCCCTTCGCCTTTCCCAAAAAGCTCCCCGACGGCAGCTACTACCGGGTGCGGGTCAAGACCCCGCCGCGCTTCGAGCGCTGCTCGGTGACGAACGGTGAGGGCGTGGTTAATGGGACCGACGTCAGCGACGTGGCGGTCGCCTGCACCGACAAGGACTGGATGGGCCCGATGGAGCTGGAGCCCACCCTCGCCGGCGGCGCCTCCCGGGTGCGGGCCGCTTTCGCCGGCGACGTGCCGATGGTGGCCTGGGGGGAGGGCAGCTCGGTCTACCTGAGCACCCTCACCTTCGGGGGCTGGAGCCTCCCCGCCCAGATAAGCGGCTCGGGAAGCTACCCGGCCCTCGCCGGCAACCTCGAGGGCCGGGCGGTGCTGGCCTGGGTGGAACACGGGAGCCCGCGGCGGCTCTTCGCGCTCAGCTGGTACCGAGGCGCGTGGTCGCCCAAGGAGGTTGTAAGCACCGTCGGGAATACAGTAAGGGGCGAGCCGCAGCTGGCCCTGAGCACGAGCGACCGGGCCGCCCTGGCCTGGATCGAGGACGACGGCGCCAACGACCGGGCGACGGTGGCGCTCTACGACGGCCACCACTGGACCTCCCCCCACTACGTCAGCCCCTCGGGGGTGGACGCCGGCGACCCAGCGGTGGCCGTCAACAACAGCGGCGACGTGCTGGCGGCCTGGAAACAGGGGAGCCGGGTCTACGCCGCCCTGCGAACCGGCGGCGTCTGGGGCGCGCCCAGCGAGCTCTACACCGGCGGCTTGAACACCAGCACGCCCCAGGCCTTCCTCGACGACGCCGGCCGCGCCTACGTGGCCTGGGACATCCAGCCTCCCGGCCCCGGCAACCCCGAGATCGCCCTCGCCAGCTACAGCCCACAAAGCAGGATGTGGACGTCTCACCTCGGCTTCGAATACGGTTGGCGGCCCGTCCTCACCGGCGACGCCGCCAGCGGCCGGCTGGCGTTCTTCTGGCTCAAGGACGGGGCGCTCTGGGTGCGCGTCTACGAGGATGACGACTGGCAGGACTCCGAGGCCCTGAGCCCCGCGGGCAGCAACCCCGGCCCCGCCAGCGCGGCTATGGACGCCAGCGGCAATGTGGTGGTCACCTGGCAGCAGGAGGACGGCGACGGCGTCCGCCAGGCCTACGCCGCCTTCCGCCAGTACGGGGACTGGATCAAGCCCGCGGGCCGGGACGACTTCTTGAGCTTCGCCGGCCGCGACGTGCGGTCCCCAGGCCTCTTCGGCAACCCCGCCGCCGCCCTCGGCGAGGGCCGGGCCCTGGTCGCCTGGAGCCAGGACGACGGCAGCGGTAGTGACCACTCCAGCGCGAATCTCTACTGGTAAAGGAGCTGTCCGCAGTATAAACCAGGCCGGAGGTCATCTCCGGCCTGTCTGCTAGCGCCGCCTGTCTAAGCCCTGCCGCTGGAGCCGAAGAGGCCCATGCGCGCCTCAACCACTTTGCGCATCTCCTCACGTGCGGGGCCGAGGATCTTGCGCGGGTCGAAGACCTTGGGGTCGGCGTTCAGGACCTCGCGCACCCGGGTGGTGAAAGCGAGGCGCAGGTCGGTGTCGGTATTGATCTTGGCGATGCCCTCGGCGATGGCCTTCTGGATGTCCTCAGGGGCGATGCCGTGGGCGTCGCCAATCTCGCCGCCGACAGCACGGAAACGACGGACCAGCTCCTGGGGCACCCCGCTCGCCCCGTGCAGTACGAGCGGGTAGCCTTCGCCCAGCAATTCGGCAATCTTGACCAGGCGTTCGTGGTCGATGAACGGCCGGCCCTTGCCCTTGTAGGGGCCGTGCGAGGTGCCGATGGCGACGGCCAGGAAGTCGATCCCGGTCTGCTCGACGAAGAGCTGGGCCTCGCGCGGGTTGGTGAGCAGCGCGTCCTTCTCGTCCACGGCCACGTGCTCCTCGATGCCCGCAAGACGCCCCAGCTCGGCCTCGACGCTCACGCCCACCGCGTGCGCGGCCTCGACGACGCGGCGGGTCTCGCGGACGTTGGTTTCGAAGTCTTCCCCCGACTTGTCGATCATCACCGAGGTGAAGCCGTAGCGCAGGGCCCTGAGCACCGTCTCGTACGACGAGCCGTGGTCGAGGTGCACCGCCACCGGCACGGAGGCGTCGCGGGCGGCCTCGCGCACCATGGTGGTGAGCTCGCGTCCGCCGTACTTGAGCGCACCCTCCGAAAGCGCGATGATCACGGGACTGCACTTGGCTTCCGCGGCCTCCAAGATCGCCTGGGTGATCTCCATGTTGTTGGTGTTGAACGCGCCGACGCCGTAGCCCTCCCGCCGGGCCTTGGACAGTATTTCCAGACCGGTTACCAGCATGCCAACCTCCCGACCTGATTGTACGCCACGCGCAAAGTTAGTCCGTGAAGCCCTGGCCCGTCATCTGGGTGAGGAGCAGCTTGAACTCGTGCGGGCTGGTGGCGAAGTCCTGGGCATCCTCGAGCGAGATGATGCCCTCGTTGTAGAGGTCCACCAGGTGCTGGTCGAAGGTGTGCATCCCCCGGACGTTGTCGTCCATGAGGGCTTCCTTGATCTGCGGGGTCTTCTCCTCGTCCTTGATGTACTCGCGGATGAGGGGCGTGGCCACGAGCACCTCGTGGGCGAGCGCGCGGCCGCGGCCGTCGGCCCGCGGCAGCAAACGCTGGGAGACGATGCCCAGCAGCGACTCGGCCAGCAGGATACGGATCTGCTGGTGCTCGTGCAGCGGGAAGAAGTCGATGATGCGGTTGATCGTCCGGATCGAGTCGAGGGTATGCAGTGTCGAGAAGACCAGGTGCCCCGTCTGGGCGGCGGTGATCGCGGCCTCCACCGTTTCGCGGTCGCGCATCTCGCCGATGAGGATCACGTCGGGGTCCTGGCGCATCGAGTACTTGAGCCCGGTCTGGAAGGAATCCGTGTCCACCCCCACCTCGCGCTGGACGACGAGGCTCTTCTTGTTTTTGTGCAGGTACTCGATGGGGTCCTCGATGGTGATGATGTTCTTGGGGTAATGGGTGTTGATGTGGTCGATCAAGGCCGCCAAGGTGGTGGACTTACCGGAGCCGGTGGGGCCGGTGATGAGCACGAGGCCGCGCTCCTGACCGCCGAAGTGTTCCATGATCGGGCGCGGCAGCCCCAACGCCTCGAAACTGGGGATGGCGTCGGATATGACGCGCATCACCAGACCCATGGAGCCGCGCTGGCGCAGGAGGTTGCAGCGGAACCGGGCGACGCCGGGGATCGTGTAGGCGAAGTCCATCTCCTTCTGGTACTCGAACATCTCCCACTGTTCGGGGGTGAGCAGCACCTTGATGATCTGCTCGACCTCGGCCGGGCTGAGCTCCTTGGGGCTGAAGGGCTTGAGCTTGCCGTCGATGCGCACCGTCGGCGGCGCCCCCGCCTGCAGGTGGATGTCGGAGGCGCGCTGCGCC
>JALSQD010000043.1 GCA_026985615.1 Thermaceae bacterium
GGTCCTCACGAACCCGGGGCTGACCAGCTTCAGGTCAATCTTCTCGCGCCGCAGCTCGGCCCAGAGCGCCTCGGCGTAGTAGCCGAGCGCCGCCTTGCTGGTGCCGTAGCCGCTGGTGCGCGGCAGGCCGACGTAGCCGGCCAGCGAGCCCACCAGCGCGATCGTGCCCCCGCCCGCCTCCCGCATGCGCGGCCTGAGGGCGTCGAGGGCGTGGGCCACGCCCATCAGGTTGACGTCGAGGTGCTTCTTCAGGTTTTCCGCGGTGTCGTCACGCCCGGCGCGCTTGAAGGCCGCCCCTGCGTTCAGGATGGCCAGGTCGATGGGACCTTCCTTCTCCCAGACCTCACCCACCACCCGCGCCACCGCCTCCGAATCGGTAACGTCCAGCGGGTAGGCGGCGCCGCCCGTATCGCGCGCGACCTCGGCCAGCTTCTCGGCGTTGCGGCTGGAAACGACGACGTGCGCGCCCGCGTGGGCGTAATGGCGTGCGAGCGCATGCCCGATGCCGCTCGAGCCCCCGGTGATCCAGACCCTGCGGAAACGAACACTCATCGCGCGGGCTCAGACCTCCTCGGTGAGGCCGATGCCCACGATGTGGTAGCCGGCGTCCACGTAGAGCGTCTCGCCGGTGATGCCGCTGGCCAGCGGACTGAGCAGGAAGACGCTCGCCTGGGCGACCTCCTCGTGGGTCACCGGTCGCTTGAGCGGGGCGACCGCGTTGACGTGGTCCCACAGGAGGGTGAAGCCGGGGATGCCGCGGGCCGATAGGGTACGCAGCGCGCCGGCGGAGATGGCGTTGACCCGCAGGCCCTTGGGGCCCAGCTCGTAGGCGAGCATACGGACGCTGGCCTCGAGCGCGCTCTTGGCGATGCCCATGACGTTGTACTTGGGCACCACCTTCTCGGCCGCGTAGTAGCTGAAGGTGACCATGCTGCCACCTTCGTTCCAGTAGGGCTCGGCCTCACGAGCGACCGCGACTAGACTGTAGGCGGAGATCTCCATGGCCAGCAGCCAGTCTTCCTTGGTGGTCTCGATGTAGCGCCCTTCCATCGCCCGGCGCGGGGCGAAGGCGATGGAGTGGACGATGTAGTCGATGCCGCCCCAGTTCTCGCCCAGATCGGCCATGACCTCTTTCAGGCGCGCTTCGTCGGTCACGTCGAGTTCATAGAGCCGGACGTTGGGCATGTGCCGGGTGGCCTTTTCCACCAGCGGCTTGACCCGGTCGCCTTGATAAGTGATGGCCAGCTCGGCGCCGGCCTCATGTAGTTTTTGGGCGGTGGCGAAGGCGATGGAGCGCTCGTTGGCGACGCCCATGACCAGCGCCTTCTTGCCCGATAGGTCGATGGATACCATACTTCCTCAATCTTACCAGCTAGGCGGGCTCGAGCCGGACGGCGCTTTGCTTGTAGCTGGGGATCTTCGAGGTCGGGTCGTAGGCGTTCTTGGTCAGCCGGTTGGCCGGCTGCTCGGCGAAGTGGATGGGGGCGAAGACCACACCCTCGGGGGTGCGGTCGGTGACCCAGGCGGTCGCCTGGATGCGGCCGCGGCGGCTCACCAGCCAAACCTTCTGGCCGTCGCGCACGCCGTAGCGCGCGGCATCGGCCGGGCTCACCTCCACCTTCAGCTCGGGGTAAGCCTCACGCAGAGCGCTGCGGCGGCTGAGCACACCGCCGTGCCAGTGGTAGAGGACGCGGCCGGTGGAGAGGATCAGCGGAAACTCGCCGCTGGGCTCCTCGGCCGGCGGCCGCCAGCGCGCGGGCAGCAGCCTGGCCTTTTTGCTGGGGGTGTAGAAGCCACCTGTGAAGAGCACGCTCACCCCCGGCACGTCCTCGCTGGCGCAGGGCCAGCGCAGGCCTTCGCGCTCGAGCCGCGCGTGGCTGATGCCGCCGAAGAGGTTCGGGGCGCCCCGTCGCACCTCTTCCCAGACCTCGTCGGGGCCGGTGTATTCCCAACCTTCCGGGTCGCCACGACCCGTCAGGCGGCTGAGGCGCCGCCCGACCTCGGAGAGTATCCACCAGTCGGGCTCGGCCTCGCCCGGCGCCTTAAATACCGGCCGGATGAGCTGCACCCGGCGGTCGGTGTTGGTGAAGGTGCCGTGTTTCTCGGCGAACGAGGCCGCCGGCAGCACCACGTCGGCGTAGGGGTAGGTCTCGTTCTTGAGGATGTCCTGAACCACGAGGAAGTCGAGCTCCTCGAGCGCGGCGCGGACGTGGTCCTGGTAGGGCTCGGAGGTGATCGGGTCCTCGCCCATCAGGTAGACGGCGCGCACGCCCCCGGGGCGGCCGATGCTCTCGAAGGCCTCGGTCATGGTCACGCCCGGGTTTTCGGGCTGGGGTGCGCCCCAGAACTCCGCCCAGCGCCGGCGCACCGCCGCGTCGGCGGTCGGCTGGTAGCCGGGGTAGACGTTGGGCAGCGCCCCCATGTCGCCCGCACCTTGAACGTTGTTCTGGCCGCGCAGCGGGTTGAGGCCGGCCCCGGGCTTGCCCAGCTGACCGGCCAGAACGGCCAGGTTGACCAGCGCCTGGACGTTCTCGGTGCCGTGGTTGTGCTGGGTGATGCCCATCGCCCAGTAGATGGCGGCCGCGCTGGCCGCCGCGTATCGCTCGGCTGCTTCCTGAATCTTGCCGGCGGGCACGCCGGTGACCTGCCCGGCGTACTCGAGGGTGTAATCCTGGACGCTTTCCCACCACTCCTCAAAGCCCTCGGCGTAGCGGGCGACGAAACCGGTGTCGTAACGGCCGCTTGCGACCAGGTGCCGGGCCATCGCCCCGAAGAGGACCGGGTCGGTGCCAGGGCGCAGCCGCAACCAGAGGTGGGCGACCTCGGCCAGGCCGACACGGCGGGGGTCGGCCACGATCAAGAAGGTACCGTTGCGGGTCGCCTTCTTGATCATCGCCCCGATCACCGGGTGGGTCTCGACGGTGTTGGAGCCGGTGACCACGATGACGCTCGAGAGCGGGATCTCCTCGATGGTGTTGCTCATCGCCGCCGAGCCCAGCGCCCGCGAGAGGGCGGCGGTGGAGCTAGAGTGGCAGAGGCGGGCGCAGTGGTCGACGTTATGGGTGCCGGCGGCGGCCCGGGCCAGCTTTTGCATCAGGTAGTTCTCTTCATTGCTCGCCTTGGCACTGGAGACGAAGTAGAGGGCGTCGGGGCCGTGTTCGCTGGCAATCTGGGCCAGGCGCTCGGCCACGAAGTCCAGGGCTTCCTCCCAGCTGGCGGGCTCGAGCGCTCCACCCTTTTCGCGCCGGACGAGCGGCGTGGTGAGGCGGTCGGGGTGGCGCAAGAAGCCGAGCCCGAACCGGCCCTTGACGCAGAGCGCGCCGTGGTTGGGCGGGCCTTCCCGGGCCATTACCCGGTAGATTTTTTCGTCTTTAACGTAAAGGTCTACCCGGCAACCGACGCCGCAGTAGGGGCAGACGGTGGAGACGACGCGGTCAGGTTGGACGCGGGGGGTCATAACGTTCGCCTCCCGGCAGGTAGTGGGGCGTGGGATGTGGGGTGTGGGTTTTCCCACCTCTCACCTCCTACCTCCCACATCCTGATTGCGCGCGGTTTCACAACAGTCCTCCTGCGGCCAAGCTGATTTCTTCGAGCGGCACCAGCGCCCCCGTCGGGCAGACCTGCACGCAGTTGCCGCAGAAGACGCAGCCGGCCTCGGCCAGCGTCAGGTCGAAAACGGTCGTTACCCCGGCCTCGGCCCCGCGACCGGCGAAAGCCAGCGCCCAGACGCCTTGAATGCCCTCGCCGCAGGCGTCGAGGCAGCGGCGGCAGTTGTAACACTTATCGTACTCGCGCAGGTAGAAGGCGTTGTCCCGAATCGTCTGGCGCGCGCGCCGGCCCGCCAGCGGCTCGCCCCAGCGCGCCGGGTCGGCACCGTACTTTTCCAGCCAGCCGGCCAGCCCGTCGTCGTGTTCCACGTTGGTCTCGAGCGCCACCAGCTCGAGCACCGTCCGCCGCAGCGCCGCCAGTTCCTCACTCTCGGTATTGACCACCATGCCCGCCGCCACCTCCGTGGCACAGGCCGGTTCGGGCCGGCCACGGCCGGCCATCTCGACCACGCAGAGGCGGCAGAGCCCCTTGGTGCCGGTCCGTTCGTGGTGGCAGATGGTGGGAATCTCCACCCCCGCCCGCCGGGCGGCGTTCAAAATCGTCTCGCCCGGCTCGGCTTCTACCAGAACACCGTTGATGACCACCGGAACCCGGCTCACCGGGCCACCTCCTCGAAGCGCTCGAGCAGGCTGCGCACTGCCCAGGGAGCGGCCTGACCGAGGCCGCATAGGCTGCCCTGCTCCAGCGCCAAAAACAGCTTTTCCAGCAGTTCGCGCCTGCGTTCGCCCCTGCGCCAGCGCCAGACCAGCGCCTGCAGGTGGGGCGTGCCCAGACTGCAAGGAAAGCACTTGCCACACGACTCGTGGGCGAAGAAGGCGGCCACCCCTTCGGCCGCCGCCCAGAGGTCGCGCGTTTCGTCAAAAACCATCAGCGCCCCGGGGCCAATCGAGTCGCCCCCGGCGCGCGGCGCGTCGTAGTCGAGCGGCAGCCCGGCGCTTTCGGGTAGCTTAACGAATGTTCCTGCCGCCCCGCCCATCAGCACCGCTCGCGGCTTCTTTGCCCCGGCCAGCTCCAGCACCCTGTCCAGCGGCGTGCCCAGCGGCAGTTCGTAGACCCCGGGCAGCTCCACGTCGCCGGAAATCGAAAAGAGCTTGGGGGCGCGCTCGCGGTAGGCCGCCGCCCCGCGCGCGGCGATGAGGGCGATGTGGGCCAGCGTCTCGACGTTTTGCACCAGCGTCGGCCGCCCAAACAGACCCGCCTCGGCCGGATAAGGTGGCTTGAGGCGGGGCTCGGCCCGTTTGCCCTCGATGCTCTCGAGCAGGGCGCTTTCCTCGCCGCAGATGTAGAGGCCGCCGCCGCGGAAGGTCTGCGTTTTCAGCCCGTCGAAGTAACCCTCTTTTTCCAGCCCCGCCCGGGCCGCCTCCACCCGCGCAAGCGCTCCATCGTATTCACCACGAACGTAAAAAATCACCTCGCCCGCGCCCACCGCCCGCGCCGCCAGCGCCGCGCCAGCCCAGACCAGGCGCGGGTTGCGCTCCATCAACCAGCGGTCCTTGAAGTTGCCGGGCTCCGACTCGTCGCCGTTGACGACGACGTACTTGACCTCGCTCGCCTGGGCGCGCACCGCCTCCAGCTTGCGCCAGGTGGGGAATAGCGCCCCGCCCAGGCCGCGCAGACCGGCCTCACGGACGGCGCTTATCAATTCGTCCGCACCGGGAAAGGCAGGGAGTTTGCCCGCTTCTTCCAAGAGCCAGCCTCCGCCCCGGGCTAGCTCGCGCGGCAGCAGTTCGGCCTCTGGCCCCGGCTCGCCGCCCGCCGCCAGCCGCTCGATGCCGGCCGCGTCTACCGGGGCGTAGACGCGGCGGCTGGGTCCATCTTCGACCACCAGCGCCGGACCGACCGCCTCAAGACCGTAGCCGAAGACCGTTCCCGGCTCCACCCCGGCCCTTCCGGCGGCGCGCTCGAGCGCGTCCAGCAGTTTTTCGAAGTTGCGGCCGCGCACCACCGGTTCGTCCACCAAGAGCCAGCGGACGCCCCGGGCCTGGTAGCGCGGATAGAAACGCACCGCCTCCCAGGCCACGGCCGGCGGCAGGCCCGCTGCGCGGGCCGTGCCCTCGACGTCGGCGGGCTCGAGCCCACCCCGGCGCTCGAGCACCTCATCCAGTAGGGGTAACAGCAGGGAACGCCGGTTCATGCGCCCGTCCTTTCACCACGACTTGCCCCCATTCTACCCGTGGCACCGGGGGCAGGCGCCCCAAGGCGAACGGTATGGCCCGGCTGGAACGAGGCTAGGCGCTCTGCACCTCACCGAAGGGGATCACGTCCACCACCTCGCCTGCCTCGACGTGGGCGTGGGGCGGAACGATTACCAGCGCGTTGCCAAAGGCCATGCTGCGCAGCACGCCCGACGACTGGTTGTCCACGCTCGCCGCGCGGTGGCCGCCGGGGGCGCCGGGGTCGTAGCGCAGCACCGCACGGCGGAAGGCCACCTTCTTGCCCGCGCCCTTGAAGAAGTCGTCGGCCACCGCCCGCACCTTACGGTAGGGCGGGTCGGTACGCCCAAGCATCTTGAAGAGCATCGGCCGCCCGTAGAGGAAGAAGACCACCATCGCGCTCACCGGGTTGCCGGGCAGGCCGAAGAGCGGCGTGCCCGCGAACTCGGCGAAGAGGGGCGGGCCACCCGGGCGCTGAAGGATCTTCCAGAAGTGGATGGTGCCCTCCTGCTCGAGCAGGTGACGGACGATGTCGTAGTCGCCCATGCTCACCCCACCCGAGGTGAGGATCAGATCGAGCCGCCCCGCGCCCTCGAGCCGCGCCTTCAGCTCGGGGATCGTATCGTCGACTTTACCCAGCAGCACCGGCTCACCGCCGGCCTCGCGCACCAGCGCCGCCACCGAGTAGGCGTTGGAGTTGTAGACCCCGCCCGGCGGCAACGGCGTGCCGGGCTCGACCACCTCGTCGCCGGTGGAGAGGATGCCCACGCGCGGCCGCCGCACCACCGGCAGGGTGGCGTGGCCCATCCCCGCGGCCAGCCCCACCCGCCCCGGCGTGAGCACGTCGCCGCGCTTCAGGTAGACCCGGCCCTTCTGCAGGTCCTGCGCCTTCGGGCGGATGTCCTTGTGCGTGGCCGGTTTGTAGAGCACGACGAACTCGCCGTCGCGCTCGGTGTCTTCCACCGCCACCACCGCGTCTGCGCCCTCGGGCAAGGGCGCGCCGGTATAGACGCTCACCGCCTCGCCCGGGCCTAGGCGGCCGGGGAAGGGGCGTCCGGCGGGCGACTCGCCGATCCAGCGCAGCCGCACCGGGTTTTCGGGGCTGGCGCCGGCGGTGTCCTCGGCGCGGGCGGCGTAGCCGTCCACGGCGGTGTTGTCGACGTCGGGATGGTCGGCCAGGGCCTCGAGATCGCGCGCGAGCACGCGCCCCAGGGCCTCGGTGAGGGACACCTCCTCCACCTCGGTGAGGGGGCGGGTGTGCTCAAGAACGGTCTGAAGGGCTTCTTCGACGGTCAGCGAGGTCCGCATGCTTTCAGTCTAGCGGCTCAGATGTGCTCGCTGCTGTGGGTGATCTTACTGCCCGGCGGCACGCTCTCGGTGAGCCAGACGTTGCCGCCGATGACCGAGCCGCGGCCGATGGTCACCCGCCCCAGGATCGTCGCCCCGGCGTAGACGATGACGTCGTCCTCCAGGATGGGGTGGCGAGGCACGCCCTTGACGGGGTTCCCATGCTCGTCGAGCTCGAACTTCTTGGCGCCCAGGGTCACACCCTGGTACAGACTCACACCCCGGCCCAGCACGGCCGTCTCCCCCACCACGATGCCGGTGCCGTGGTCGATGAAGAAACGTTCGCCAATCTGGGCGCCGGGGTGGATGTCGATCCCGGTGAGGCTGTGGGCGCGCTCACTGATGGCGCGGGGCACCAGCGGCACCCCCAGGCGGTAGAGCTCGTGGGCGAGGCGGTGGTAGACGATCGCCAGGAAACCCGGGTAGCAGCAGACCACCTCCTCGGGGCTCGTCGCCGCGGGGTCGCCCTCGTAGGCGGCCCGGGCGTCGAGCGTGAGCATGCGCTGGATCTCGGGCAGGCGTTCGAGCCAGGCGTCCACCACCGCGCCGGCGTCGGCCTCCTTGCCGGTAAACGCCAGCGCCCGCTGCACCTGGGGCACCATCTCGGCTCGCACCTCGCGCAGCACCGCCAGCGGCTCGCCCCCCGCGCCCTCGGGCCCGGTGGGAAACATCAGCCGCACCAGCCGCGCCGCCGCCTCGTGCACCACCGCGGGCCGGGGCAGGCGCTCGAGCGCCAGCGCGCCCGAACCCCCGCGCAACCGCTCCGCCAGTTCTTCGAGGGAAACGTTCATACTCCCAGCTTAGACCCGCGCGCAAAAGAGCAGGTAACGCAGCCCACCTTGCGGCTCAGTCCACCACCTCGAACCCCAGCTCGGCGGCGCGGTCGACGAAGAACTGGATGTTCTCGCTCTTGGTCTGCCCGCCCAGGCTCTTGCGGTCCCAGGCCTCCTCGGCCGCCAGGATCATCGTCTCGGCCAGGCAGGCCGGCACCAGGTCGGGCCCACCGAAGCGCAGGTCGAGGTTCACCTTGGCCTCGCCGGGCAGCCGCACCACCCCGCCGGGGATGACGCGCACGCCCGGGACCTCCTTCACCGCCGGGTCCACGTCGGGGGGCACGCCCTCGTCGTAGATCCAGGCGCCGGGCTTGACGAAGTCGGGAAAGATGACCGCCCCCGGGTCGGAGGTGGCGGTGAAGACCAGGTCGGCCTCCTTGATGGCGGGGATCTCGGTGGTCGTCACAATCTCGGTATCGGCCCCCTTGCGGGCCACCATCCGGCGCAGCGTATCGGCGCTCTTCTCGAGGCGCTCGAGGTTGCGCCCCACCAGGATCAGCCGCCCCACCAGCGGCGCGATCTGGCGGGCGATGCCGAAGGCCACCACCCCGTTGGCCCCCACCACCGCGGCGGTCACCTCGGAAAGCGGTTTGCCCTCGCGCCCCGCGCGCTCGAGGATCTGCGGGATCGCCGCCTTGACGGTGCCAGCGGTGTAGGCCCCGCCGTTGGTCACCTGGATCTCGGGCACGGCCTCCTGCACCTTCAGCCCCTTCTCGCCGACCACGCTCCAGAAGGCCCCGAGGCCGAAGACCGTCGCCCCCAGCTCGGCGGCCAGCCGCGCGCCCTGGATAGCGCGGTGGGTGGCCAGCTCGGGCTTGCCGGTGATCTGATGGGGCAGGAGCGGGGCCGAGATGAGGTAGCAGCGGATCTCGCGCCCATCCCTGGTGCGCACCCCGCGGATCTCGCCCACCTTCATGGGGCGGAAGCGCTCGGCCAGGCGCTCGACCCAGGCCTGCTTGACCAGCCCGGCGCGCACCAGCGGGCGCAGCCAGGCGAAGCGGGGGCTCTGCCAGAAGTCCTCGAGGGTGAGCGGGTGGATCATGAAGGCGCAGACCACCTGGTCCTCGCCGGGCAGCGGCGCGGGCTCGCCCAGCTTGGGCTCGGTGCCCTCGAGGATGCGACCCAGGTTCTCCTTGTAGCGCCAGATCACCACGGCCGCCAGCACCCAGGCGAGCCCCTGCGCCAGCGTGCTCACCGGCAGGAACATGAGCACCAGGGCGATGGAAAGCGCCATCGTGACCACGGCCAGCGAGGCGTAGCCGGTGAGGGCGTAGACGATGAGGGCGAAGACGAGCGGCAAAAAGGCCTGCAGGTAGGGGTAGCCGGTCACCGAGAGCCCGGCCAGCAAACCGATGAGCAGCGCCCCGCCGCGCGGGCGGAAGGGCCGCTCGGGCGCCAGGAAGGGCGGGGGGTAGATGTGGCCCAGGTAGGCGGCCACGGCCAGAAGCATCGCCGTCTCCAGCCCCTGACCACGAGCCAGGTAGACGGCGAGGAAGCCCTTGAACACGTCGACGGCGAAGGCCAGGAGCACGGGTCCGGCTCCCACCACGCGCACCGTGCTCTCGAGCCCCAGGTTGTAGACCGAGGCCAAGCGCGGGCTCTTGCCGGAGAGCCGCTGCACCGTCCAGTAGCCGAGCGGCACGGCGCCGATCAGGTAGGCGAGCAAAGCGAGGGGTAGGACGGTCCAGTTCACGCGATCCAACCTCCAGCGTCCCTAGGTAGTTTACCCCGGCTAGCGGGCCATCCACTCGAGGCCCTTGAGCACACCGGTGGCGGCCAGGGTCACGAGCACGCCCGCGATCACCACGCCCAGCGAGATGGCTGGCCAGGCGTAACGCTTCTTTAGGCCCAGCACCACCGCGATCAGCGAGCCGGTCCAGGCCCCGCTTCCGGGCAGGGGAATGGCCACGAAGAGCAAAAGCCCCAGCGCACCGTAGCGCTGCACGGCGTCTTCGCCCTTGAGCCGCAGGCGCGCCTCCAGCCGGTCCCAGGACTTTTTGAACCAGGGATAGTGCTCGAGCCAGGCCACCAGCGCCGGCACGAGCCAGAGCAAGAGCGGCACGATGAGCAGGTTGCCCACGAGCGCCGCCGAAAAGGCCGCGAGCGGGGAGAGCCCGAGCCCAAGGCCCAAAGGAATGGCCCCGCGCAGCTCCACCACCGGAAGCATACTTACGAAGGCCACCCAGAACCAGGCGTAGACCTCGGCGCTCGTCACGGAAGCCATTCTAAACGGCGCGGCCCCGCGGGGCCGCGCCGGCGTGGGCACATAGCGGCGCTAGGCGCCCTTGGCCTGCTCCACCAGCGCGGCGAACCCTTCGGGGTCGCGCACGGCGATGTCGGCCAGCATCTTGCGGTCGATCTCGATGCCGGCAGCCTTGAGGCCGTGCATGAACTTGGAGTAGCTCATGCCGTGCTGGCGCGCGGCGGCGTTGATGCGGGCGATCCAAAGGCGGCGGAAGACCCGCTTCTTCTTGCGGCGGTCGGCATAGCTGTGCTCGGCCGCGTTGAGCAGGGTCTCGGTGGCGCGCCGGATCGTCTTCGAGCGGCTGCCCCAGTACCCCTTGGCCTGCTTGAGGATCTTCTTGTGCTTGCGGCGGCGGACGACGCCCGTCTTTGCGCGAGGCATGGTCTACCCCCTATTCGTAGGGCAGAAGCTCGCGCACGCGGCGCGCTTCGCCCTCGGAAAGCACGAACTTCTTGCCTTTGGCCCGGATCTTCTTGCCCGACTTGTGCCAGTTCAGGTGGCGCTTGCCGGGACGCGAGGCCAAAACCTTACCGCGGGCCGTCACCTTGACGCGCCCTTTGGTGCCCTTGTGGGTCTTCATCTTCGGCATCTCTCGTCCTCCGCTGGCCGGGCGCCCCGTGGGGCCTTGTCGAGCCCGGACGCAGCAAACGCCAGTCTAGCACACGGGCCCCGCCAACGTCACGCCACGATGTTGCAGATTGACACGCAGCGTGTTGAATAATGACACGCATCATGCGAATCCACAGCACCAGCGCTTCGAGGAACGGACAGGAACCACCGCAAGCGCATCGGCCCGCGCAGACGGGGTCGACCTACCTGCATTGTCGCCTCACCTCCTCACCGGCTCGAAGGCGTGGATCGCGTCGGGACCGGGGACGTAGACGTAGCGGCCGTCGTTGAAGATGGAAACCACCGTACCGTAGCCGAACACCCTCTCCGACGAAAGGCTCACGGGCTTCCCGCTGTAGGGATCGACCGCCCACAGTGCGCCGTTGAAAAAGTAGAGCACGCCGTCCAGGTAGGTGGGCAGACCCTCCTGGGGGGTGGCCGCAAAGGGGTAGTCCTGGGTGTCCAGCGTCCAGGGGTCGGGCCCTTCGCGGCTGGCGGCCACGGAGTAGAAGCAGCTCTGCGAACCGCGCCCGAAGTAGATCCGTCCGG
>JALSQD010000044.1 GCA_026985615.1 Thermaceae bacterium
TTCTGCACCTCCGCTTCCTCGAGGGCGAGGACCACGCCGCCTTCACCCACCTCACCCCCACCTTCGCCACCCGCACCCTGGTCTTTGCACTGAGGCGCCTTTGGCCCAAGGGCGAGCGGCGAAAAGTGCTCAAGGCCTCGGTCGTCCTCGGCCACTTGGTGGCCCACCCCGGGCTTTCCCTCTTTCCCGACGAGCGCAAGAACCAGCTTCTGGCCCAGGCCCTTGACTCCGTTAACCGCCGCTATGGCCCCGACACCGTCCGCCCCGCCACTTTGGACCTCGTCGGCGAGGTCGGTGAGTACCGGATTGCCTTCGACAAGCTGCCGGATTTTTCGGTCTAAAACCCCTCCGGCAAGACCACGCGCCCGTCCGATCCCAAAGGGAGCGCGAACACCCGCTCTATCGCCGAAAGCGGCACCGGGCCGTAGATGTGGGGGTAGGCCTCGCCGGCGTCCGCGTCCTCGAACCGAACCTCGGCCCCGAGCCGCCCGGGGTCGATCACCAAAAGCCAAAGCCCCCGTTCTCCGCGAAAGAGCGCGTCCGCCACCGCCTGAAGCGGGTGGGCGAGCGAGCAGTGGATGAACCCCTCCCGTTCAAGGCTCGCCGGGGCGTAAAACCCCACCTCCCGCGCCCGCTCCCAGTCCTCGCGGCGGGCGATATGGTAGAGCCGCATACCCACCCTCTGCTCATGCCGGGTTTACCCTATTATTTGGCGCGCGCTCAATCTGTGGAAAACGCAGGAAGGAAACGAACCGTGATGTACTGGGCCCACAGTAAGAACCGCTTAGGGAAACGCCATAGCCTGCCCCAACACCTCGAGGCGGTGGCCAGACTGGCCCGGTCCTTCGCCGAAGCGTTGGGGCCGGGCGCGACAGAGCTCGCTTACTGGCTCGGTTACTTCCACGACCTGGGCAAGGCCCGGCAGGCGTTCCAGCGCTATCTTCTGGCCAGAGAACGGGGTGAACCGGCGACCAAAACCCCCCACGCCATCTGGGGCGCGCTGCTTTTTTGTCAACTGCGCAAAGAGTGCAGTTTCCCCCTACTCTCATTGCCAGTGCTAGGCCACCACGCAGGGCTCAAGAGTCCGGGTGAAGCCGCCATCGAATACCAATCGGTTTGGGAGGCCTCGGAACGCCAAGAAGTCATTCAGGCGCTTCGGGCCTTGAAGCCCGATCTCCCCGGGGTCCGGTTATCCAACTCTTCAAACCTTGCCCTCGAGCTCTTCCTACGTCTCATCTTCTCGGCCCTGGTGGACGCCGACCGGCTCGACACCGAGGCCCATTTTGAACCCGAACGGGCGAGTTTGCGAACCGCGCACCCGGACCTGAGAGCGCTTTGGAAAACCTTCGAAGCGAGCCAGAATGAGCTGCTAGCCAAAGCCAAAGATTCTACAGTCAACCGTGTTCGCCGCGAAGTCTACCACCAGGCGGTTGAGGCCGCCCCCCTTCCCCAAGGCTTTTTCCGTCTCACGGTGCCCACGGGCGGGGGCAAAACCCGAACCAGCCTTGGGTTCGCACTGAAACACGCCCTCTCCCACGGACTCCGCCGAGTGATCGTCGCCATTCCCTATACCTCGATCATCGACCAAACGGCGAGCGAATACCGGAAGATCCTGGGAGAAGGGGCGGTCCTAGAGCATCACTCGGCCCTGGAAGTACCAGACGACGAGGAAGTCGACGAGCAGCGCCTCAAGCTCCGGCTTGCGAGCGAAAACTGGGATCACCCCCTCGTCGTCACCACCACCGTGCAGCTTTTCGAAAGCCTGTTTACCAACAACCCCTCCCGGGCTCGCAAGCTCCACAACCTGGCCCGCTCGGTCGTCGTGATTGACGAAGTCCAGACCCTGCCCCCTCATCTTCTCCGCCCCACGCTTGATGTGCTCCGCCAGCTGGTCGAGCGTTACGGCGCAACGGTCGTCTTCTCCACCGCCACCCAGCCCACGTTCGAACTCTCAGAACGGGTGCCCGAGCTTAAAGGCGTCGAGATCAGGGAAATCATCCCCGACTACCCGCGTCACTTCGCCGCCCTCCAGCGTGTGAGCTACGCGTACGTCAAGGACCCGCTCTCGTGGGCAGAGATCGCCGAGGAGATCCGGGCCAAGTCCCAGGTCATGGTGGTGCTGAACACGCGAAAGGACGCGCTGGCGCTCCTCGACGTGCTCGGGGACGACCCAGCGGCGTTTCACCTTTCCACCCTGCTCTGTGGGGCCCACCGGCGAGAGGTGCTCGCAGAGGTAAAAGAACGTCTCCAAGCAGGGAAACCCGTGCGCCTCGTCAGTACCCAGGTGGTGGAAGCGGGCGTGGACATCGACTTCCCCGAAGTTTGGCGGGCGGTGGGCCCGCTCGACCGCATCGTGCAGGCAGCGGGGCGGTGTAACCGCGAGGGCCTGCTGCCGAAGGGGGGCCGGGTGGTGATCTTTAACCCCGCCGAAGGCAAAACCCCGAGCGGAGTTTACCGAAGCGGCCTTGGCGAGGCGCAGGTGCTCCTCGAGCGCTTTGGCCCCGAGGCGCTGCATGAGCCCCAAATCTTCCGCGCTTACTTCCAGCGCCTTTTCGAGATCGTCGACCTGGACCAAAAGCAAATCCAGCGCCTGCGCCAGGAATTCAACTACCCGGAGGTGGCCGCCCGGTACCGCCTCATCGAAGAAGACACCGTGCCCGTGGTCGTCCCTTACGATGAAGGACCAGAGCGTTTGAGTAAGTTTCTCGCCAGCCCCAGCCGCCACACCTGGCAGCGTCTGCAACCTTACCTGGTGAACCTTTACCGGCACGATGTGACGAAAAAGCGGGCCT
>JALSQD010000045.1 GCA_026985615.1 Thermaceae bacterium
GGGCCTGCAGCTACGGTGCGGAATCAAAGATCTACGACGTTCAGGGCGAGCGCTATTACTTCTACTGGCTCGACGTGGTTCCCCCGCGCGGGCGCTACCTCTACCTGGTGCAGTACCCCAAGGAGCTGTCGCAGAAAAATTGTGAGGCGATTGGGGGGATATTCAAGGATGACGAAGTCGCACCTCGGTGCTCTCTAGGAGCCGGTTCAGCCGAACATGCCGTGGGAAGCATGGGTGCGTGGATACGGACGTGGATACGGACGCAAGATAGGCAGAGTCAAACACTCGAAAACGAGGACGGGTTGAAAGTTGTCAGCGCCAATCTGGGTGATCGGGAATTAAAATATGACGTTGTCTGTGCTGTTGAAGGTTGTTATCCAGTGATCAGGCCCAACGATCACTACTGGAAGTTCGATCCGACAGACGATAAGAAGTGGGAATATCTTTGGTATGACTTGCTTAAGAAAAGACAGGCTGATGTCTATATGTTCCAGGAGATGATGGTCGAGAGTTACTATTGCGCCAGTGAGAAAATTGAAAACCCAAATCAGCATTTTTGCAATGGGCGTACACCAAGGACCAACTACATGGAATTGGCTTTGCTTGAAGCTTTTGGGGTAAACTGGCGCGATCACTGGGATTACGTTTGCAAAGCATACGAGTGCATTGTGGTGAACACCGACAGGGTGGTCTTTGCCGACAAGAACGATCCGAACCTGACTCGTTACGTTTCCTTCCGCTGGGAGAACGATCAAGTGGTGGAGGGGGACGAGAACGACGCAGATTCTGGGATACTGTTTGCAACGGTCTGGGTTAAGGGCAAGGACGGCACTTGGCGGGAAACGGTACTCGCCAACGACCATTTGCCGTCGCCTTTAGAACGTCACGGTGCCAAGCTGCGGAAAGCGGCTCTCCTGCACCAAAACAACGCCATGTATCAAGGCCAGGGCGGCTACCCGTACTCCCTCGACCGCAAGCGCTCGGCAGTACCCCTGGGTTCTGGTTTTCTCCCAAGTACACCCGTTATTAAGTGTGGTGACATGAACACGAACGCCGCATCTAGTGTTCGCAATGCCGACCCAGATCAATTTGCGCTCTTGACCAGCATCGCGTTCGCTTGCCCAACGGATGCCAATGTCGTACAGGATTCAAGCGTCTTTTCTCCGTATATGCGCGTCAGCAACAACTTTTACACATCTGTTGCTGGGGGGAAGATGTTCGATGTTTGTGCAACTACTGGTGAATACCTTGGCGACTCCGGCTTGGCCAGCATCAGCGGCACGACCAATGACGGAGTTGGGGTTGATCACAATGCGGTCCAAGCGGTGCTGCAGCATATCGACGATAGCGAAACCGTAGACGTTGCGGTTTCGCTGTGTCCCGAGCTCGCTGACAAAGCCAGTTTGAACGGGGACGGCGACTTTTTAAATGTTCCCACATGCGCTTGGCTTTCGGGACAAACATACGCAATGTTTGAAGGACCCTTATCACTTCCGCTAGAAACGGGTCCGGACGGAAAGCTCCACATGAAGGTTCCCAAAGCGCTCTACGATAAGGGATTCCTGGCCGATGTCAAGGGGGAAGGGCGATCAGGTTTGGTCGAGTCAGATTACAAGTGCAGCTCGGCTACGGGCAAATGCTGTAAAAACGATTTTTCACCAAGCCATCCATACCTGCCCATCAAGCCGGGGCAAACCGAATACGAAATCTGCAACTAGCTGGCATGCTTCGCCTTAGGGCACATGGTCGAAGAAAGCCTTTGTGCACTCGTCTCGGCGAAGGCGCTGCCCAACACGGTGACGCGGCCTATCGGTACGGCGGACCCTGGCTCCAACGGCCGTTGGGGCACAGACGGATCTACCCATACCGGCAGGTTGCACGGACAACAAATCAGCCGCCGTCGCCGGCGGCCTTCTGGCGGAGGGGGCGGGATTCGAACCCGCGGTGCCCTGACGGACACACCGGTTTTCGAGACCGGCCCGTTCAACCACTCCGGCACCCCTCCAGGCTCAGTTGTTGGGCTCGCGCAGGTCCGCGAAAAAACCCTTAAGGAGCATAGCACTTTCGCGCGCCAGGCGTCCACCCTCCAGCTCGATCGGAACGTCCATGCCGTACCGGGTCACCGCACCCGCCTTGGGGTTCTCGATCCCCCAGACGACCCGGCCCACGCGGGCCTCGATCAGCGCGCCCAGGCACATGGGGCAGGGCTCGAGCGTCACGTAGAGCGTCGCCCCAGGCAGCACCTTTTCGCCCACCCGCTCCAGGGCGTTCTCAAGCGCCAAAACCTCGGCGTGGGCGGTGGCGCGGGTTCGCGCCTCCACCTCGTTGGCCGAGGCGCCCAGCTCCTTCCCGGCCGCGACCAAGACGGCTCCGATCGGCACCTCACCCCGACCTGCTGCCTCCCTGGCCAGCAGCAAAGCCCGCCTCATCCAACGCCCGTCTTCTTCCACGGGAAGAAAGCGCCAGACCCAGACGATCTCCCCCTCCCGCTCGGCCACCGGCCAGACCCGGCGCAGCTCGGGGGGCACCCCGCGCTCGGCCAGGAAGTCCACGAGCCGCTTGCGAATCCCCCCCGCCCGAACCCGGTCGCCAGGGCGCGCCGCCCGCACCGCCAGGCCGGCGGGCGCGTTCGCGGCGGAAAGGAGGTCGGGATCGGGCGGAATCCAAACGACAGCGCCCGCCGAGTGCCGCAGCACGAAGGGGCCCAGGCTCACGCTGGCGCCCGCCAACGCCTGCTCGGCCAGCTCGACGTAGCGGCGCTCGGGGCGCAGGCCCTGACGTTCCAGCACCCGGCGCAGGGCGCGGCGGCGGAGCGCATCCGGCGCCCGCAGCAGCGGGGCGGCGCGCAAGGCAAAGACCGGCTCGAAGCGTCGGTCGGGAACGATGCGTAACCGCGCCAGGGGATCGAGGGCCGCGTCGTCGGCCTGCTGGCTCTCGGCGTAGCGCAGAAGCGCCTCTCCGGCGCGTTCGAAACGGGCGGTCACCCGCGGCCAGACCTCGTGGCGCAGGTAGTTGCGGTCGAGGCAGATAAGCTCGTTGCTGGGGTCTTCGAGCCAGCGCTCGCCCCGCACCCTCAAGTAGGCGCGCAGTTCGGCGCGGGAAGCCTCCAGCAGCGGGCGCACCACTCGGCCCTTGCGGGCGCGGATGCCCAGGGCGCGGCCCGCACCTCGGAAGAGCTGCAGGAGCACGGTCTCGGCGTTGTCCTCCAGCGTATGTGCGGTGAGGATGCACGCGGCACCGTGTTTCCGCGCGACCTCGGCCAGAAAGGCGTAGCGCAATTCGCGGGCCACGGCCTCCAGGTTGCCCCGCTTGCGGCGGGCCACGGCCGCGGTGTCGACCCGGCGCAGCTCGCAGGAAAAACCCAACCGCGCAGCCAGCTCGCAAACGAAGCGGGCGTCGGCTTCCGATCCGGGCCTCAGCGCGTGGTCCAGGTGCGCCACCACCGCCTCGCGGCCGCTCTGGTGCAGCAAGTGGACGAGGGCCACCGAGTCGCCGCCCCCGCTCACCGCAGCGACCGCACGCCCTGCAGGGCAGAGCTCCTCGAGCCGCTTCTTGAACCGCCGCTCCAGATCGACCACGTTCCCATGCTAACTCCGGAGAAGGCGCAAAACCCGCGCGCGGGCCTGAGTCACCCGACTCGTGACACCCTTCCCCTAACCCGGACGCCGACGGGAAAGGGATTGTAGTCCATTGCTGCGCCCGGCGTATCCCGCACGGGTGCGGCGTGTAGGCTAAAGGCGTGGAGCCCGAACGCCTCGTCTTCGACTTCGACCGCTACCCCTACCTCACCGCGGCGCTTACCGGCACCGGAGGTCGCATCCGCACGGAGATCGAAGACTTCACCGTCACCGAGGTCCCCGCCTATGCGCCGAGCGGCGAGGGCGAGCACCTCTACGTTTTCCTCGAAAAACGCGGCCTAACGACGCGGCAGGTCTTCGACCACCTGCACCGGGAGCTGCGCATCCCCGAAAAGGCCATCGGCGTGGCCGGGCTCAAGGACAAACACGCGGTAACCCGGCAGTGGATCAGCCTGCCCGCGCGCTACGCGGACCGGCTTCCCCAGCTCGAGGAACTTCCGGGGGTGCGCATCCTCGAAACCGGGCTGCACACGAACAAGCTGGGCGTTGGTCACCTGCGCGGCAACCGGTTCGAGATCGTGATTCGTGACGCTGTTCCCGAGGCTTTGAGCCTGGCTAAGGCCGTACTTTTGGAGCTCGAGCGGACGGGCGTGCCCAACTACTACGGCCCCCAGCGTTTCGGCCTGGGTGGGCGCAACCCCCTGCGCGGCTACGAGCTGGTGACCCGCGGCAAGGGTCGCGGCCGCCCCTGGCTCAAGAAGTTCCTGATCGGTTCGCTGCAGAGCTTGCTCTTCAACGACTGGCTGGCGCTGCGCCTGGAGCGCGGCCTCTACGACCGGGTGGTGCAGGGCGACGTCGCCAAGAAGCACGCCACCCGGGGCGAGTTCCTGGTCGAAGATCCCGAGGCCGAAAACCCGCGGGCCGCCGTGCTGGAGATCAGCGCCACCGGCCCGCTCCACGGCCGCAAGTACTTCGAGGCCCAAGACGACGCCCGGGCGCTCGAGGACGAGGTGCTCGCGGCCTACGACCTGACGCGCGAGCAGTTCCGCGCCCGCAAAGGAGCCCGCCGGCCCATCCGCTTTCCACTGGAAAACGCCAGCGCAGCCGCCACCGACGACGGGCTGAGGCTCAGCTTCTTCCTCCCCAAGGGAGCCTACGCCACCGTGCTCCTGCGCGAGATCATGAAAAAGAACCCCGAGGGCGCGGCCCCCGGGGAAGAGATTGCGGAAGACGAGGTCTAGAACTCGAAGCAGTAGCCCGCCTTGAAGTGCGAGACCACAACGCTAGGCGCGTCTCCAAAGCCGTAGGCATAGCCGACGTCGGCACTCAGCACGATGGGGTAACCCACAATCTTGTCGAGCTTGAGCATCCCGTCCAGGCGACCGTAGGCCTGCACACCGTCTTGGTAACGAAGCCCCAGGCCGCCGCCCAGACCCACCGGTAGGTTGGGCACGCGGTTGACGAAGCGCATCAGCGCCGCGCCCTGAATGCCGCCGGCGCCGTACTCGAAGTCGATGGTGGGACGCAGGCGGCCCACGGGGGGCTGGTAGAGCTGGCAGTCCCAGGTGGCCTCGATGCCGCCGAGCCAACCGCCGGAGTAGCCTACCGAACCAGAGACCGAGAAAGTGCCCTCTGCAGCCATCGCTGCGAAGCCGAGGGTGAGAATGAGTGCTACGAGTACTTTTTTCATACCAACGCTCCTTCCGATCATCACTTTACCGCCTAGCGCCCAAACTGTATAGCGAAAAACGGCCCCAGGCTTCCCGGGGGCCGCACGTACGAATGACTACCTAGAAGCGGTAACCCAGTTTGAGCTGCGCCACCACCGACTTGGGCGCTCCGCCAAAGCCGTAGGCGTAGCCCGCGTCTGCGCCCACGTAGAGGGGAAGGTTCACCAGGCTCGCGAGCTCGTACTCGATGTCGCCGCGGAGGTAGGCCTGCACGCCCGCCTCATAGCGCACGCCCACGCCGCCGCCCACCTTGACGCCGTCGGCCGCCTCGAAGAGGTGGCGCATCAGAAAGGCGCCCTGGAGGCCGCCACTACCGTAACCGAGGTCGATCGTGGAGCGGAGCGTGCCCTTGTTGGGCTGGTAGAAGCGGCAGTCGGCGCTAATCTCCACGCCGCCAAAAAAGCCGGTGCCGTAGGCGGCACTGCCCGCCACCGAGAAGTTGTTGCCCGAAGCCAGGGCCATACCAATCAACGCAAAAAGGACGATCCAACGTTTCATCATGAAGTACCTCCGAGTTCCGATGCTATAGAACCATGCCACGTGGGTCAAGCCTCGGGGCGGGCGAAGCAGTCGGGGCGGTCGGCAGCGGGATGTGCGGGCAGGAGCCCCCGCATGGTGAGCTCGCGCACCACAAATAGGGCGAAGTCCCAAACGCTAGCGTCGCTCCAGCCCTGCTCCTCCAGCCGGTCAAGCAGCAGCCCACGCGCGCGGGCCTCGTGGGCAAGGTCTTCCCAGTCCATGAGGACAAGCATACTCGAACGCCACTTTCTGGACAGCGTAGTATATGGTACGTGCGCCCGCGCCGCATGATGCAACTCAACCCCACCAGCCGGATGCTCATCCTTAGCCTGCTCGTCGGCGTGGTGAGCGGGCTTGGGGCCATTACCTTCAATATGCTGCTCGACTGGGGCAAAGAGCTCTTCTTGCACGGTCTGGCCCAGTACCAGCCGCCGGGGCTGCCGCGCGAGGGCGGCGTGCTCGAGGAGGTCACCGGCCCCTGGGGACGCTGGCTCATTCCCATCTCAACCACGCTCGGCGGGCTGATCGCCGGCTGGATGGTCTTTACCTTTGCCCCCGAGGCCGAGGGGCACGGCACCGACGCCGTGCTCAAGGCCTACCACCACGCCGGCGGCCGCATCCGCGCCCGCGTGCCGGTGATCAAGACCGTGGCCTCGGCCATCACCATCGGCTCGGGCGGTTCGGGCGGCCGCGAGGGGCCCATCGCCCAGATCGGGGCTGGCTTTGGCTCGATTCTGGCCCAGCTGCTGCACCTGGCCGACAGCGAACGGCGGGTGCTCGTCATGGCCGGCGCCGCCGGCGGCATCGGGGCCATCTTTCACGCCCCGCTGGGCGGCGCGCTCTTCGCCACCGAGGTGCTCTACCGCAAGCTCGACTACGAGACCGACGTGCTCATCCCGAGCATCATCTCGGCGGTGACGGCCTACTCCATCGTGGGGTACTTCTACGGCTTCGGTTCGCTCTTCCTCACCCCGTCCGACCACTTCTCCAGCCCCCAGCACCTGCCGCTCTACGCCATCCTGGCGCTCTTCAGCGCCGCCGGCGCCTGGCTCTTCATCCGCATGTTCTACGGCATGGCCGACTGGTTCCGCAGCCTCCCCTACGCCCCCATGCTGCGCACCGGCCTCGGGGGGCTGGCTGTGGGGCTGGTGGGCGTGGCCGTGCCCCAGGCGCTCGACGGTGGCTACGGCTGGCTGCAGCTGATCTTCATGAACCGCTTTCCCTTCGAGCTGCTGCTCCTCATCGCGCTGGCCAAGATGCTGGCTACCTCGCTCTCGATCGGCTCGGGCGGCTCGGGCGGCGTCTTCGGCCCCAGCGTGATCATCGGCGCAGCACTGGGCGGCGCCTTCGGGCAGCTCTTCCAGCAGACCTTCCCGGGCCTGGGGGTCAACCCCACCGACTTCGCGCTCGTGGGCATGGCCGCCTTCTTCGCCGCCGCGGCCAAGACGCCGCTCTCGTCGATCGTCATGGTGACCGAGATGACGGGCTCCTACGGGCTGCTGGTGCCGCTCATGCTGGCCAGCTTCATCGCCTACCTCACGCTCAAACCCTCGGATACCCTCTACCGCTCCCAGGTGCCCGAGCGCATCGACAGCCCGGTCCACGCCCACGAGTACCTGCGCGCGGCGTTGATGAACCTGAAGGAGCGCGGCCTGCCCATCCCCAAGGACGTGCCCCTGCCCGATCTGGCGCGGCTCTTGGAAACCGGCCAGCCGGTCGTGCTCGACCCGGAGGGCGAGGAGGTGATGTTCACGCTCGAGCTCGGCCCCGATCACCCCTGGGTGGGCAAGCGCATCTTCGAGCTTGACCTGCCCCCCGACGTGCTGGTGATCTCGGTCATGCGAGAAAAGGCGGACCGTGTGGTCATCCCCCGCGGCCACACCCGCCTAGAGGCGCATGACCGCCTGGTGCTCGTGGGCCCGGCCTACGCCTCCCACGAACTGATGGAGCGCCTGGCTCAGGAAACCGTGCGCCCCTCCGAGGCCTCCGAACAGCCCGGCGCGGGCGAGACCGCGAGCGAGAGCCGCTCCGAGAGGTAGTTCCCGATGGCCCGCGCCCGCGGGTGCACCCACAGCTCGGCCTCGGTGAGGTGCTGCAGCATCAAGAAGCTCACCAAGTACTCAGCGAGCTCGTCGTCGGCCAGGTCCGCGTCGCCCTCGCTGCGGCCGTGGCCCGGCAGGTCCACCGCCACGTAACTGCGCCCCGGGGGCAGGTCGCAGTCCACCCAGTCGTCCGCGGCGTAGCCGATGAGCACGCAGGGCGGGCCCTGGCCCCAGCGGTCGTAGACGAGGTTGTAGCCGTAGACGTGCAGGTAGGGCATTACTTGGGCGCCTCCGGGTCGAAACGCAACGGCGGCGGGGGCTCCTCCGCGGCGGGCTCGTCCTGCCACTCGGCAGGCCCGTCGAGAAACTCGCGGTGACGGGTGATGAAGCCGTGGGCCACGCTCACCGCCTCGCGCGGGTTCTCCCAAAAACCGAAGTGGCCCGCGCCGTCAAGGGTCACCAGGATGCCGTGGAGCTCGGGAATCCACTCGGTGATCTCGTGGGCGTAGCGCATGGGCGCGAAGACGTCTTCGGCGCCCACCACGGTCATCACCGGGAGGTCCTTGAGGGTACGGAGCTGCTTGCGCTCGTCGCCCAGTTGCTCGAGCGCCGCAAGCCAGGCGGCGAGCCCTTCCGGCTCGAGCCCCGCCTCCCAGGCGACCAGGAGCTCCTCGCCCCGGTCGAGCATCAGCCCGCCGAAGAAGAGCGGCCGCGCCACCCGCGCGAACCCCTCGGTGCCGCCCGCCTCGAGCGCCCAGGCCAGCGCCCGCACCCGCGCGCGCAAGGCGGCGTCCGCGCGGGCGTAGGGCGAGAACCACGCCAGGCTGCGCGCCTGTTTCTCCACCGCCAGCCGCACCGCCGCGAGGCCGGCCTCGAAAGAGGCCACCAGGTGCGCCTCCTCGGGTACATCGGCGCTCCAGGCCTCGAGCTGAGCCGCGGGGGTGGGCCGGCGCGGAAGCTCGAGCGCCCGGTAGTCCTCCATACGCTCTGCGAGCAGGGCGAAGCCGCTGGGCGGGCTCAGGTAACCGGGCAGGTAGACGATCGTTTCCACCCCTGCATCATCGCATAGAATGGGCGGCATGTCCCCCCTCGACCCCAGCCTGCTCAAGCGCCCCGGGCTCGACCGCAGTCTGGGGTGACCTACCCCGAGATCGGCCCCGAGCGCGTGCGCGCTCGCCTCACCGTGGACGAACGCCACCTCCAGCCCTTCGGTTACCTGCACGGCGGCGTGAGCGTGGCCCTAGCCGAGAGCGCCGCCAGCGTCGGCGCGACCGTGGCCGCCGGCGAGGGCCGGGTGGCCTTCGGCCTGGAGATTAACGCCAACCACCTGCGTCCGGTGCGGCCGGGAACGATGCTCAAGGCGACGGCCACACCCCTGCACAAGGGCCGGAGCACCCAGGTGTGGCGCATCGAAATTCGCGACGGCGCGGGCCGGCTGGTCTGCGCCAGCCGCTGCACGCTGGCGTTGGTGGAGGCCGAAGGCGCTTGACAGCGAGCACGGGCCGTGTAAGGTTATGCATATGCGAGCGACCTTGCGCGCAACCCGAAAAGGAGGTGGTGCAGCCATGGAGGATGGCTATCCTGGCTATCGCCACCCCGAACCGGCCGCGCGCCCGCGCGCATGACCCCAAGCCCCTCAAAACCCGACACGGAGTTCGAACATGCTGATCGTCACCGAACCTGGCATTTCCAAGAAAGCCTTTGACGCCCTCATCGAGGAGATCAAGCGCCAGGGCTACACCCCCCACGTTTCCCAGGGGGAGGCCCACACCCTCATCGGCGCCATCGGGGCGCCGCCCACCCCCGAGCTGATGGAGCACTTCCGCGCCCTCCCCGGCGTGGAGCAGGTGATCCGCATCTCCAAGCCCTACAAGCTGGCGAGCTGGGAGGTGCATCCCGAGCCCTCGGTGATCGCCTTCCCCACCGGGAAGACCGGTGACGGCCACTTCATGGTCGCCGCCGGGCCCTGCGGCGTGGAGTCGCGCGAGCAGATCCTCACCGCCGCGCGTTACGTCAAGAAGCGCGGCGCCCAGATGCTGCGCGGCGGCGCCTTCAAGCCCCGCACCAGCCCCTACGCCTTCCAGGGGCTGGGCGTCGAGGGGCTCAAGCTGCTGGCCGAGGCGCGGGGCGAGACCGGCCTGCCGGTGGTCACCGAGGTCACCAGTCCCAACCTGGTGGACGTGGTGGCCGAGTACGCCGACGTGTTGCAGATCGGCGCCCGCAACGCCCAGAACTTCGCCCTGCTCAAGGCCGCCGGCGGCGCGGGCAAGCCGGTGCTGCTCAAGCGCGGCATGAGCATGACGCTCGACGAATTCCTGATGGCCGCCGAGTACATCCTCAGCGAGGGCAACCCCAACGTCGTGCTGGTGGAGCGCGGCATCCGCACCTTCGAAAAGTCCACCCGCTTCACGCTCGACGTCTCGGCGGTGCCGGTGCTCAAGGCCCAGACCCACCTGCCCGTCTGGATCGATCCCTCGCACGCCGCCGGCAAGCGCGCCTACGTGCAACCCCTGGCGCTGGCCGGCATCGCCGCCGGGGCCGATGGCATCATCGTGGAGACCCACCCCAACCCCGAACAGGCCAAGTCCGACGCCGCCCAGCAGCTCCACGAAGAGGAATTCGCAACGCTCATGGAGGCGGTGCGCCGGCTCCTGCCCGCGGTGGACAAGACCATCGCGGTGCCCGCCTGAGCCGTGGCCCTCGAACGCGTCGGCATCTTTGGCGTCGGCCTCCTCGGGGGCAGCGTGGGGCTGGGGTTGCGCGAGCGCTTCCTCGCCCACGAGGTCGTGGCCTACGACCCTGACCCCACCGCCCTCGAGGCGGCGCGGGCGCTGGGGGTGGCCGATCGGGTGGAGCCGCAGCTGGGCCCCTGGATCGCCGAGCTCGACCTGGGCGTGCTCGCCGCGCCGGTAGGGGCGCTTGAGGCGCTGGGGCGGGCGGTGGCCGAGCACGCCAGCCCGCGCACGCTCTGGACGGACGTGGGCAGCGTCAAGGCGCCGGTGGTGCGGGCGCTCGAGCCCCTTCTGCCCCGCTTCGTGGGCGGCCACCCCATGGCCGGCAGCGAACGCGCGGGCGTCGAGAACGCCCACGCCGGTCTGCTGCAGAACGCCGCCTGGATCCTCACCCCCTCCAAGCGCACCGCCGCCGCCGACCTCAAGGCGGTCGAGGAGCTGGTGGGCCAGCTGGGGGCCTACCCGCTGCTGGTGTCCCCCGAGCTGCACGACCGGCTGGTGGCGCGCGTCTCGCACCTGCCCTACCTGCTCGCTGTCGCCCTCAACCACGTGGTGGACGCCGACCCCAACCGCGAAACGCTGATGTTCCTGGCCGCGGGCGGCTTCCGCGACCTCACCCGCGTGGCCTCGGGCTCGCCGCGCATGAGCCGCGACATGGTGGTGGCCAATCGCGAGGCGGTGCGGGAGGCCGCGCGCGACCTGCGCCGCGCCCTCGACGAGCTGATGGCCCTGCTCGACGAGCCCGACGCCTTCCTGGAAAAAGCGGCCGAGGCCAAGCGCATCCGCGACAGTCTACCGGTGGTGCGCCGTAGCCTCTTGCCCGTGCAGCACGACCTCGTGGTGGCCGTGCCCGACCGCCCGGGCGAGCTCGCCCGCATCACTACTGCGCTGGGTGAGGCCGGTGTGAACATCAAGGACATCGAGGTGCTCAACATCCGCGACGAAGGCGGGGCCATCCGGCTGGGCTTCGTGAGCGCCGAGGAGAAGGCCGCGGGGCGGAAGGTGCTCGAGGACATCGGCTACCGGACGCGCTGAACGCGCGCGACCGCGTATAGTGAAGAAGACGTAAGGAAGACGTAAGGAAGACGTAAGGAAAAGGAGGGGACGATGTACAAACGTGTCCTGCTGCCCACGGACGGTTCGGCGTGCAGCGAGGCGGCGCTGCGCGAAGGCCTGGAGCTGGTCAAGACCTGCGGCGCCGAGGCCACCGTGCTCTACGTCGTGGAGAACCCCCTGCTCACCCTCCCCATGCTCCCCGAGGGCATTCCCTACGAGGCCGAGCTCTACGAGGACCTCAAGAAGGCGGCCGAGGAGACGCTCGAGCGCGCCCGCGCCATCGCCAAGGAGATGGGGCTCGAGGTCACGACGCTCATGCGCGAGGGGCAGCCCGTGCCCACGATCGTGGAGGTGGCCAAGGACTACGACTTGGTCGTCATGGGCACCCACGGGCGGGGCGCTTTGGAAAAGCTCATTTTGGGATCCGTCACCGAGGGCGTGTTGCACCGCACCACCACGAGCACCTTGGTGATCCACTGCAAACGCGACGCCGCCTGAGCTGGTAAGCTGGGGTTGGTGCTACGTAGCTTTTTTCTAACCTTACTCTTGATGCTGGTCGGCTCGGCCGGCGCCGTTAGCTATGTCATCAACATCGAGGGCGAGATCGACCTGCCGCTGGCCGCTTACGTGGAGGACGGCCTGGCGCGCGCCGAGGCCGAGGAGGCCAGCGGCGTGGTCTTCTGGATCGACACGCCGGGCGGACGCGTGGACGCGGCCATGCGCATCTCCGACGCCATCCTCGGCACGCCGCTGCCCACGCTGGCCGTGGTCAAGAACGCCTTCTCTGCGGGCGCACTGATCTCGCTTTCCGCCGAGCAGATCGCCATGCTCCCCGGATCGGAGATCGGCGCGGCGCTGCCCATCACGGTGACGCCGGTGACCGAGCCCACCGCAGCCGACCGCAAGACCATCAGCGCTCTCAAGGCCAAGTTCCGGGCCGTGGCCGAGGCACGCGGACGGCCGGTGGAGCTGGCCGAGGCCATGGTAGACCCGGAGATCGAGATCGAGGGCCTTGCCGCCAAGGGCGAGCCGCTCACGCTCACCGCCGCCAAGGCGGTGGAGCTAGGGATGGCCGATTTCCAGGCGACGAGCCTGCGCGACGCGCTCGAGAAAGCCGGCTTCGCGGTCGAGACCGAGGTGCTGGAGGTGCCCACCCGCATCCAGGTGGCGCGCTTCCTCACCAGCATGTACGTCGCCCCGGTGCTGCTGGCGCTGGGGCTACTGGGACTGCTCATCGAGCTCTTCACCCCGGGCTTCGGCATCCCCGGACTCCTCGGCCTGGTGATGCTGGGCCTCTACTTCGCCGGCGGGTTGCTCGTGGGCATGAGTGGGTTGCTCGAGGTGGTGCTCTTCCTGGCGGGGGTGGCGCTCCTGCTCGCGGAGATGTTCCTTATCCCCGGTTTCGGCGTCGCCGGCATCGGGGGGTTTCTGGCCATCGCCGCCTCGATCTACCTCACCTTCGGGGCCCAAGCCCTCACGGTGGGCGCGATCGCGGTGCTGGTGGTGGCGCTGGGCACCTTCCTCACCTTCCGCTACCTGCCGCGCACGCGCACCGCGCACGCGCTGGTGCTAGAAGGGGCGATCGGGGAGCAGGCGCCGCCGCGTGAGCGACTGGCGGCGCTAGAGGGCGCGCTCGGCACCGCGATCACCGATCTCAGGCCGGCGGGAACGGCGCGCTTCGGCGAACGTAAAGTGGACGTGGTCTCCGACGGCGAGTACATCCCCAAGGGCTCGACCGTTCGGGTCGTGGAAGTAGAAGGCGCGCGCGTGGTCGTGCGCAAGGAGGAGGGATAACGCATGGACGTAGGTTTCTTGGTTATTGCTGGGCTGGTCCTCATCGGGCTCTTCATTCTCTTTTCGATCGTGCCGGTGGGCCTGTGGATCCAGGCCTGGGCCTCGGGGGTGCGGGTACCGCTCACCACGCTGATCGGGATGCGGCTGCGGAGAATTCCACCGGCACGGATTATCTACCCGCTCATCAACGCCACCAAGGCAGGTATCCCGGTAGAGCTCAACAAGCTGGAGTCGCACTACCTGGCCGGCGGCAACGTAGACCGGGTAGTCAACGCCCTTATCGCCGCGCAGAAAGCAGGCATTAACCTCACCTTTGACCGGGCGGCGGCTATTGACCTTGCTGGTCGCGACGTGCTCGAAGCGGTGCAGGTTTCGGTGAACCCCAAGGTGATCCAGACCCCTATGGTCGCGGCCGTGGCCAAGGACGGCATCCAACTCCTTGCCACCGCCCGCATTACCGTGCGCGCCAACATCGACCGCCTCGTCGGCGGCGCGGGTGAGGAAACGATTATCGCCCGCGTGGGTGAGGGCATCGTCACCACCATCGGCTCGGCCAGAAGTCACAAAGACGTACTCGAAAACCCCGACATGATCTCTAAGACGGTGCTGGAAAAAGGGCTGGACGCTGGGACCGCTTTCGAGATTCTCTCGGTGGACATCGCCGATGTGGACGTGGGCAAGAACATCGGGGCGCAGCTGCAGATCGATCAGGCTGAGGCCGACAAAAAGATCGCACAGGCCAAGGCCGAGGAGCGCCGCGCCATGGCCGTGGCCGCCGAGCAAGAGATGCGTGCCAAGGTCGAGGAGATGCGGGCCAAGCTGGTGGAGGCCCAGGCCGCGGTGCCGATGGCGCTGGCCGAGGCGCTCAAGAGCGGCAACCTGGGGGTGATGGACTACTACACCCTCAAGAACATCGAGGCCGACACCGACATGCGCGAGTCGCTCAGCAAGGCCGCGGGCGAAGAGGACGAGCGGTAAACGATGAAATTCGACGACATCATCGGCCTGCTCTTTTTGCTCTTCTTCATCGTGGGGCCGATCCTGCGCGGGCTCTTCCGCCCCAACGAGCCGCTCATCGAGGTGGAGCTGCCCGAGGTCGAGCCGGAAAAGCCCGCGCAGCCGCCAGCGCAGCAACCCGCGCCGCAGCAGGCGGCACCCGCGAAGCCGGCGGCGCAGCCGGCGAGCCGACCGGCGGCCAGCTCGGCCGCCGCGCCGGGGTCCACGCCGACCCCGGTCGTGCGAAAGGACACCGCCCAGCGGGCCGAGGACCACGCCGCGGGGACGCGCTCGCGCCAGCGCATCGAAGAAGCGCGGCGCCACGCCGGCGAGATGGCGGCGAGCGAGCAGCGCGCCTTCGCCACCGCGCAGGACCGCCCCCGGAACCAGTCCGGGCTCAAAGCCCACCGGCGGGCGATCATCAACGGCATGCTCTGGCACGAGATCCTCAGCGAGCCCGCAAGCCGGAGGCACCACGCTCGCAGACGGCGCAAGAAGTTGTTAAGCTGAGTCACGCGCATGGAAACGAACGAACCCACCCGGGCAGCAGCGGAAACGAGCACGAGTATCTTCGTCCGCTCCCCCGACGAGGCCATGGCCCTCTTTGGCAGCCGCGACCGCTGGCTCAAGATCTTGCGCCAGCGGCTGGGGGCCCGCATCATCGCCCGTGACCAGCAGATTCGCATTAGCGGCGAGGAGGAGGAGGTGCGCGTGGCCGAGGCGGTGCTGCGCGACCTCCTCACCCTCCTGCGCCAGGGCGCCGAGATCGACGAGACCGTGCTCGAGCAGACCCTGGCCCTCGCCGAGCGCGGCCGGCGCCTGCCCGAGGAAACCGAGGTGCGGATCGGCGGCTGGCGCCTGCCCGGCCGCCTACGACCCAAGACCCCCGGCCAGCGTCAGTACGTCGAGGCCATCGCCACCAGCGACATCATCTTCGGCATCGGCCCCGCGGGTACCGGCAAGACCTACCTGGCCGTGGCCATGGCGGTGGCGGCGCTGAAGTCGAAGAAGGTCAAGCGCATCATCCTCACCCGACCCGCGGTCGAGGCAGGCGAGCGGCTGGGCTTCTTGCCCGGCGACATCCAGGCCAAGGTAGACCCCTACCTGCGCCCCCTCTACGACGCCCTGTTCGAGATGATCGACGCCGAGCGCTTCGACCAGTACCTGGCCTCGGGCGTCATCGAGGTGGCGCCCCTCGCCTTCATGCGCGGCCGCACCCTCAACGACGCCTTCATCATCCTCGACGAGGCTCAGAACGCCACCGCCGAGCAAATGAAGATGTTCCTCACCCGCATGGGCTTCAACTCGAAGGTGGTCGTGACCGGCGACGTAACCCAGATCGACCTGCCGGCGAACAAGCATAGCGGCCTGCTCGCCGCCCAGCAGATCCTCCAGGGCATCGAGGGCATCCGCTTCATCTACTTCAAGGAGTCCGATGTGGTGCGCCACCCGCTGGTGGCCCGAATCATCAAGGCCTACGAGCAGGCCGAGTTGCGGCGCAAGGCCGAGGCCGAGAAGAAGGCCGAGGGCCGTGGCGAGGGTTGAGGTCGTCCCGCAAAAGAAGCCCCCGCGGGGCCTGCGCCCGCGCCTGCGGCGCTCGATCGAGCGCCTGATGGACGAGCTCGGCCTGGAAGACAAGACCGTCACGGTCATCCTCTGCTCCGACCGCAAGATCCGCGAGCTGAAGAAGGCCCACTGGGGCGAGGACGCCCCCACCGACGTGCTCAGCTTCCCCACCTACGAGCCCGGCGACCCTTTCATGCCCCCGCACCTGGGAGACGTCTGGATCAGCCTCGACACCGCCGCGCGTCAGGCCGAGGAGGCGGGACACCCGCTGGAAGACGAGATGCGCATCCTCGCCGCGCACGCGCTGTGGCACCTGCTGGGCCACGACCACGAAAGCGAGGACGACTGGCGCGGCTTCCGCGAGGTCCAGCGGCGCATCCTGGAACGATGAGGCAAGTACTGCGCTCCTTCGACTTCGCCTGGCAGGGCCTGCGCCACGCCTGGCGCACCCAGCCCAACTTTCGCATCGAGCTCGGCATCGGCCTGCTCGCGCTGGCGCTGAGCGCGTGGCTCGGGGTGGACCCCGTGCCCGTGCTGCTGCTGACGCTGGCGGTGCTCTCACTCGAGCTCGTCAACACCGCCATCGAGGCCGTCTGCGACCTCGTCTCGCCCGAGCCCCACCCTCTGGTCAAGACCGCCAAGGACGCCTCCGCCGCCGCCGTGCTCGTGGCCGCGGCGGTGTCGGTGATCGTTGGAATCGTGCTCTTCGGCCCTCCACTTCTCGAAAAGCTACGTGCGTATGGTAAAATTTCGTGAGCACTATGGACGATCGACCTCCCAGTCGTAGCCTAGGCATCCTCGCACTCCTTCCCTTCGCCAGCCTGGCCCTCGCCCAAAGCCGCGCTGCAGACCCCTACGGGGACGCGTTCCCCTGGACCAAGCTGTTCCTGCTCGTAGTGCTCTTCGGCCTTTCGGCCTTCTTCTCATCGTCGGAAACGGCCATTACCACCCTCTGGCCCTGGAAGGTGCGCGAGCTCGCCGAGCGGGAAGGGCCGAAGAGCCCGTACACCCTCCTGCAAAACGACATCACCCGCTTCCTCACCACCATCCTGGTGGGCAACAACCTGGTCAATATCGCCGCCACCGCGCTCGTCACCAACCTCGCCACCCAGGCCTGGGGCTCCACCGGGGTGGCCTACGCCACCGGCTTGATGACGCTGCTGATCCTCTTCTTCGGGGAGATCACGCCCAAGTCCATCGCGGTCCACAACGCCGAGCGGCTGGCGCGGGTGGTGGTCCGGCCCATCTACTGGCTCTCGGTCCCCCTCTACCCCATCGGCCGCTTCTTCACCTGGATCTCGGCGCTGATCCTGCGCGCGCTGGGGCTCGAGCCCCGCCAGCAACCGCTCGTGACCGAGGACGAGCTGCGCCTCCTCCTCGCCGGCGCCGAAGCCAGCGGCGCTATCGAAGAGGCCGAGGAAGACATGATCCAGAACGTCCTCGAGCTCGAGGAAACCCAGGTGCGCGAGATCATGGTGCCCCGGGTCGAGATGGTGGCCATCGAGCACTCCGCCAGCCTGCGCGAGTTCGTGCGGCTGGAGCGCGAACACCGCTACTCGCGCATCCCCGTCTACAAGGAAAGCATCGACCAGATCGTGGGCATCGCCTACGCCAAGGACCTGCTCAACTACCTGGAGACGCCCGAGATGCTCGACCGGCTCACCGTCATGAGCATCGCCCAGGACCCGTTCTTCGTGCCCGAGTCCATGCCGGTGTGGAACCTGCTGCTCGAGATCCGCAAGCGCAAGGTGCACATGGCCATCGTGGTGGACGAGTTCGGCGGCACGGCCGGTCTGGTCACGCTGGAAGACATCATCGAGGAGATCGTGGGCGAGATCTACGACGAGACCGACGTGGAGGAGGAACAACCCATCCAGCCCCAGCCTGACGGCAGCTTCCTCATCGACGCCCAAACCCCGCTCGACGACGTTTCCGAAGCCCTGGGCGTCGAGCTCCCGGAGGGCGAGTATGAGACCCTTTCGGGCTACCTCTACGAGAGCTTCGGCTACATCCCCAAGGTGGGCGAGGAACAGCGCTTCGACGGCTACCGCTTCGTCATTGAGTCGGGCGACGAGCGCAAGATCGAGCGGGTGCGCGCCGTGCCCAAAGCCGTACCCAGCGACACCAGCGAAGAAACGGGGAGTCTCTCGTGAACACAGTCGATCTCGAAAACCTCACCATCCTCGCCCGCAAGGCCCTGCCCAACGCCTACGCCCCCTACTCGAACTTTCCGGTGAGCGCCGTCGTGGTCGGCGAAAGTGGCCGCGCATACGTGGGCGTGAACGTCGAGAATGCCGCCTACCCCCTCGCCCGCTGCGCCGAGCAGATGGCCGTGGGGGCGATGGTGGCCGCCGGCGAACGCCGCATCCGCGAGGTGCTCGTCTTCTCGACCTCCAAAGAGCCGGCCACGCCCTGCGGCGCCTGCCGGCAGATCCTGGCCGAGTTCGGCTCGGATGAGACCCCCGTCGTCTGCGTGAACGACGAGGGCAAGATCCTGCGCTTCACCCTAGGGGAACTGCTTCCTGCGGCCTTTCGGCTGAAGTCGTCGCCGTGAGGACGTAGCGCCCCTTGCGGGCGTGCGCCCGGATGGCAAACCCCAGCTCCTCCAACATCGCCTCGAGCGCCTCCGGGGCAAAGAAGTTGGCGGGCTCGCCCACGAACCGCTCTCCCCAGTAGACCCAGCGCCCCACGCCGCGGCCGGGGTCGAAGTCGTAGATCCACAAACCCCCGCCCGGTCGCAAGACCCGCGCCACCTCAGCCAGGGCGGCCTGGGGATCGGTAAAATGGTGGAGCGCCTCACCAATCATCGCCCCGTCCACGCTGGCGTCCTCGAAAGGCAACGCCTCGGCGCGGGCGGCGAGGGTGCGCGCCCCTTCGGGGGCGTAGCGCAGCATGCCGCCGGCCGGGTCCACGATCCAGTAGTCGAGCCCGGGGCGGAGGCGGCGGGCCATCCGGGTCAGGACGCCCGTGCCCCCGCCCAGGTCCACGATGCGCGCCCTCTGGGGGCGCTCCGCGAGCCAGTCCCGCAAGATCGGTTCGGCCCACTCCGGGTAGGTACGGTGCCCCCAGCGGGCAAAGAGCCAGCCGAGCCGGTCGAAGGGAATGCCCAAGCTAGCGCACCCTCCCGCCGAAGAAGACGTCGAGCAGCTGGGACCAGACGCCGGGAACCTCGGCCTTGAGCCCCCCGCGCAGCTCCACCGGCAGACCGGTCACCAACGCGGCCGCGGCCCCGGGAATCTCGGTGAGGTTCACGCGGAAGCGCAGTTCGCCCGCCCCCGCCTGACGGGGCCTGAGCGGCAGGTCGAGCGAGGTTTCGGCAACGCTGCGCCCGCCCACGACGAGCTGGAACGGGCCGCGCAGGTAAAAGCCCACCGGATTTGGGTTGAGCGCCTGAAAACCCACAACCACCTCAACGACCGAGCCCGAAAGGGTCAGGCGGCTACGCTCGGGAACGATCTCGAAGCGCGGCGTGGCGAAGCGCAGGTCAACGCGGACGTCCTCGTCGAGCAGCGTCATCGGCCCCAGGCTGAGGGGTACGGGACCGAGCGAGGCCTTGACCGTACCGGTGATGCGCAGGCGCACCGGCTCGCCCGAGAGCAGGTGCCCCACCTCCTGGGCGGTGGCGCCGAGCGGGACGCGCAGCTCGGCGTCCACGATCTCGAAGCCGGAGGGCGGCAGCGTCACCGCGGGCAGGTCGAAGGGAAGGCTGGCCGCGCCAAAATGGAGGGTGAGGCGGCTTTCGAGCATGGGCAGCTCGAAGGCGTTGGGGTTGCTCACCCGCAAGCGCAGCGCGAAGCGCGCCTCGTCGGCGAAGGGGTCCACGCTGATGAGCTGGAACCCCTCCACCCGCGCCTGCGGGGGCACCGGTTTCTGCGTCGGCACGCACGCCGCTAAAACCAAGAGGAGGCCCAAAAGTCCCACAGCCAGTTTTTTCACAACAACCACCCCTCTTCCGCCAAGCGTTCGAGCAACGGCTGCATCTCAGGCCACGCGAGGCTCGTTTCGGGCAGGGGCGCGCGTGGGTACCCCACAGGCAGACCCAGGTGCCGCAGGCTCTGCTTGAGCAGCGGAATGCCGCCGCGCGCCACCCGCGCGGCCAGCTCGTAGGCAAGACCGGCGAGCATCGGGTCCAGCTGGCCCGCGGCGGCCTGCCGGAAGACCTCGGCGTAGAGCCGGGGCGCCAGGTTGGCCACGGCCAGGATCGCGCCGGCTGCGCCGCTCGCCACCGCCGCGGGCAGGGTGGTACCGCTGCCGGTAAAGACGCGCAGACCGGGCGCGAAGCGGCGGTAGTGCTCGAGCCGCGCCATCTCGCCGCTCGAGTCCTTGATGCCGGTGATGCGGGGATGGCGGGCCAGCTCCACGACCACCTCCACCGGGAAGGCGGCCTTGGTGAAGACGGGAACGTGGTACATCCAGACCTCGCCCACCTCGGCGAGGCCCTCGAAGTAGGCGCGGAAAGCGGCCGAGTCCAGGGCCCGCTCATAAAAGCGCGGCGGCATCGCCAGGAGCACGTCGGCGCCA
The DNA here is from genome assembly GCA_026985615.1 of Thermaceae bacterium. Taxonomy (GTDB): domain Bacteria; phylum Deinococcota; class Deinococci; order Deinococcales; family Marinithermaceae; genus Oceanithermus. The sequence goes on from JALSQD010000045.1 coordinate 20,535, forward strand.
TGGGCCACGGCGGCCTCGGCATGGCGGCGGGCCAGCGCCAATGACTCGTCGCCCACGCCCACCCACAGCCTCCCCGGCACCTGGATGTCCGCAAGCAGGGCCTCGCGTTCTTCGGGAGCAAAAGCCACCGCCTCTCCGGTGGAGCCCCAGACTAAAAACCCGTCCACGTGTGGTGCGAGCCGGTCTACCAGTGCCTGCGTCGCTCCGGCGTCAGCCCGCCCCTGGCGGTCGGTGGCGGTGAGCAGGGCGGGAACGATCACCGGCTCACCTCACCGAACCAGAGCACCAGGTGGGGAAGGTAGGCGGTCGCCAGAAGCGCGACGCCGGTGGTAAGGCGGCCGTCCAGAAGCGCCACCGCACCAAAGGCCGCAAGCACCAGGAGCACCACGCCCCAGCCCTTGCCCAGGCTATTGCTGCCGGGAACGAGAAGCTCGAGTGCCTTCACCACCACCCCGCCGGCGCGGAAGGCGCCGCGCGGGCGCGGCAGCACCAGCACCCAGAGGTGCAGCAACAGCCACAGGCCCAGCAGCACGAGCGCGAACCAGGCCCACGCCGACTCGGTCAGCCCCAAAAGCTCGAGCGGCCGGGTCGGGTGCTGCGGCCAGGCGGCAAGCGCTCCCCAGAGGTAGACCCGGCAGAGGTCGCGCGCGCGGGGCTCGCCCAGGCGCGTCACCCCGGCCTCGCGGTAGACCGCGGTCCAGGTATCGCCCACCCCCGCGATCCGTTTGCGCACCGGCGGGTAGGCGGCCTCGAGCCGATAGGCGCTGGCCAGGGCCGCCTCGTCGCCGGTGAGGCGATAGCGCAGCGCCTCGGCGAAGGCCAGCGGCACCTCGCCCGAGGGCAAAGCGGCGCGCGCCTTCTCGGCGTCCTGCGGGGCCAGCGCCGCCGCCCTCAGGGCGTCCAGCCCCGGCGAGGCGGGCCAGGTCGTCCAGACCGACTCGGAGCCCACCAGGGTGGCGCGGTCGAGCGGCAGGGTCGCGCTGGCGTCTTCGAAGCCGCGGGTGTAGCCCCATAGCAGGCCGACCACGAGGAGCGCCAGGAAGAGCAACAGCGCCAGCAGCCGCTCGCCCCAGCTCGCGTAGGCCAGCAGCAAGTGGCGCAGACGGCGGATCGGGTTGCGGCTCCAGCTGCCCAGCCAGCCGCCCCAATCGGCGAGCCCGCGCCGCTGGGCCGGGAAGTAGCGGAAGAAGACGACCACCATCAACACCAGGTAAGCCAGCGCGAGCGCCAGCGCTGTCCAGCGCAGCGGAGCAGTCCGGAGCGCGGGCTGGAAGACGCGGGTCTGGTCGAGGGCGGCGCGCAGCGACAGCGCCTCGGCGGGCCAGCCCCGCGCCTCAAAGGCGTCCGCCTGCTCCGCGAAGAAGGCCGCCGCGTCCGGATGCAGCGGCGCATAGCGCAATAGCGCCAGGGTCAGGTCGCGAGCGCGCTCGGGGGCGCCGTTCATCTGGCCGCGCGCCGCCTGCTGCCAGCGGTCGGTCCAGGCGCGCGCGCCCTCGCCCCAGACGAGCTCGGGTCGATGACCCCGGGCCAGCAGGTCGCGCCCCCAGGCCTCCAGGTCGTCCGCGTCGAGCGCGGCGGGATCGAGCGCCCAGTAGGCCCAGTAGGGGCGGTAGCCCGTCGCGTCCGCGGGCAGTCGGTCGGCCACGCCGTGCTCACGCCAGAAAGCGTCCAGGCGGCGCAGGGGGTCGAGGCGGTCCCAGCCGTCCAGATAAGGCCCCGACTGCGGACCGAGCGCATCCAGCCCCAGGCGCCGGCCGTCGGCCAGGCGCAGCGTGGGGCCAGGCTCGAGCGCGGCCACGCCCGCGGGCGGGTAGTAGCCCTGGAGCGCCGCCCCCTCCTCGTAGGGAACGCGCACCACCATCGGCGCCCTCCGCACGGCCAGGTAGACGGCGTCGGGGGCCGCCAGCGGCTCCAGCCAGTCGAGCGCGGGCAGGGGCAGCAGCCGCTCGCCAATGCGGAGGCCGTCGGCCTCGAGCCGCGCCGCGGGCGGCGGTGCGGCCACGCCGAGCTCGGCGGTCAGCACCCGATCGGGTGCGTAGAGCTTGAAGCTGTAGCGTCCGGGCTCCGGCGGCGTCCAGGTGAGTACGCCGCCGTTCTCGGTGGTCACCAGCGTCTTCACCTGCACCCCCGCGGGGCCCTCGATGTCAATCGGGTAGGCCCCGGGCTCGAGCCCTTCGGCGGTGATCGTTACCGGCACGCCGGCCTGCGCGGTCTCGGGCAGGACCAGGCCCTGCGCCAGGGCCACGCCCAGGAGCAGCATGAGCGTCCAGAGTCGTCGCATACCCCCATTGTGCCACGAGCGCGCGCCGCGCCCCCGGATAGAATGGCGGACATGGGATTCCTCGACATGATCGGGCCCGTGATGGTGGGCCCGTCCTCGAGCCACACCGCCGGCGCGGCCCGGATCGCCTGGCTGGCGCGGCAGCTGCTGGAAGACCCGCCCGGGCGCGTCCGTTTCGGGCTGCACGGCAGTTTCGCCAAGACCGGGCGCGGCCACGGCACCCACCTGGCGCTCCTGGGCGGCGTGCTGGGGCTGGCCGCCGACGACGCGCGCATCAAGCAGGCCTTCGAGCTGGCGCGCGAGGCCGGACTGGACTACGCCTTCGAAGCTGTCGAGCTCGGTGACGTCCACCCCAACACGGTCCGCATCGAGCTCGAGAACGCACGCGAGCGGCACGTCGTGATCGGGAGCTCGATCGGCGGCGGGCTGGTGCGCATCTGGAAGGTGGACGGCCTCGACGCCTACCTCACCGGCGAATCCCCCGCGCTGTTGGTGCTGCACAGCGACACCCCCGGCGTCATCGCCCGGGTGGCGCGGGTGTTGGCCGACGACGAGGTGAACATCGCCCGCATCGTCTCGGGCCGGGCTCAGAAGGGCGGCGACGCGCTGATGAGCCTGGAGGTGGACCGCGAGCTCAGCGCCATCGGGCTCGAGTACCTGCGGCACCTCTCCTACATCCACTGGGCGCGGGCGCTGCCGCCGCTGCCCGGGGTTTAGAAAGTTTATTATTGACTAAACGAAGTAAACGCTACTAACCTGGGGGCGTGAACCCAGACGCACGCGAACCCGTACGGCGGCTGGCCGAGCACCTGGGGCTCGTCCTCGAGGCGATCGGGGTGCCGCGGATGGCCGGGCGCGTCCTCGGCTGGATGCTCCTCGCGGAAGAGGAGGAGGTTTCGCTCGAGGAGCTCACCCGCGCCCTCGACGTGAGCAAGGCCTCAATCAGCCACGCCACCCGGCTGCTGGAGCAGCTGGGGGTGCTCGAGCGGGTCGCCCGACCCGGAACCCGGCAGGCCTACTTCCGCCTCAGCGACGACCCCTGGGGCGCCATGCTGGCCATGGAACGGCGGCTCAGCGAAGGCTTCGTGCAGTTCGCCGAACGCGCCGGCAGGGAGCTGCCCGACCATCCCCTGCGCCACGAACGGCTGGCGGAGATGCGCGAGGCCTTCGAGCTCTACCTCGAGATGCTCGCGGGCTTCATCGAGCGCTGGAAGCACCACAAGGAGCGGGCATGAGGCGCGCGCGTTTTAGCGTGGTGCTGCGGCTGGCCTGGCACAACATCTGGCGCCACCGTACCCGCACCTTCCTGCTGGCGGCGGTCGTGGCCTACGCCACCGTGGCCACGATCTTCTACTGGAGCATGATGGACGGATACGCACTCTCGGTGCTCGAGGCCCACGCCCGCTACGTGCTCGCCCCGGTCACCGTGGCCAAGGCAGATTGGTTCGCCGACCCCGACCCCGAAAACGGCCTGCGCGATCCCGCACCCGTGGAGGAGGCGCTGGCGCGTGTCGGCGCGTGCGCCTGGGCAAGCGGCTGGTGATCAGCGCCTCGGCGCTCGCCGGGCCCCAGTCGCTCGGCTTCGAGGTCGTGGGCATCGCCCACGCCAAGGTCTCGACCGTAGACCGTTATGGCATCTACGTGCACCTCGACGACGCCCGCGCCCTGACCGGGCTCGCCGGCGTCACCCATCTGGCGGTGGACGCCCCCCTGGGCCGGGAGGACGCCGCCGCCGCCCGGATCGCCCCGGCGCTGCCCGCCGGGGTGGAGGCCAAACCGGTCTGGGACCTGATCCGCCCCATCAAGACCGACGTGGAGGCGGGTAAGAAGCTCTCCTGGCCCATCGGTATTCTGCTCGCTGCCTTCGCCGCCCTGGCGGTGACGAGCACGCTGATCGTGAGCGTGCTCGAGCGCACGCGCGAGTTCGGCGTAACCATGGCGCTGGGGCTCGACAACGCCCACCTGGCGGTGATGATCGTGCTGGAAGCGGTCTTCTCCACCGCCGTCGGCTGGCTGCTGGGCGTGGCACTGGGCTACGTCCTCATCGGCTACACCAGCACCCACAACGTGCTGGGGCCGTTCTTCGCGCTCTTTGGCGAGATCTGGAGCGACGCCGGCCTCACCGAGGAGTTCTACACCTACCTTTCGCCCGACTACGCGCTGTACGCCCTCGTCACCGTGGCCGTCTCGGCCGTGACCGCGCTGCTCTTCCCCGCCCTGCGGGCCGCGCGGCTGAAGCCGGCCGAGGCCCTCAGGTGGGAATAGGAGGTCCGATGATGCGCCACCTGCGAACCTTCGTACCGCTGGCCCTGCTGCTGGCCCTGGCGCCGGCGCTGGCCCAGGACCAGGACCCGCACGCCCTACTCAAGGCCGCTATCGACCGGCTGCGCGGCCCCACCATGGTCGCCACCTACACGCTCGAGGTGGAGCGGCCGAACCGTAGCAAAACCTACGTGCTGCGCGTCTACACCGACGGGGGCGACCGCTCGCTGATCGAGGTGGTCGAACCCCGACGCGACGCCGGGCAGGCCTTCCTCACGGTGGGCGAGGACATCTGGGTCTACAACCCCCGCCTCGGACGGGTGCTGCGGCTGCCGCCAAGCGGCCGCAACGACCGTTTCCTGGGCTCCGACGTCAGCTACGCCGACCTCGCCGGGCGAGACCTGGAGCGTTACTACGAGGTGACGGTCGAGCCCTCAACCAAGAAGTCGCAGATCCTCACGCTGCAGCTCGTACCCAAGCCGCGCGCGCCCACGCCCTGGGGAGCGGTCGTCATGGTGCTCGAGCGCGAGACGCTCCTACCCCGCAAGATCCTCTACTACGACCAGCGCGGCGCCGTGGCCAAGGAGGTGCTGCTCGAAGACGCGGTGGACCTCGGTGACGGGCGCTACCTCATCACCAAGATCACGGTGACCGACCGCACCCGCACCGGCTACCGGACGGTCTTCACGGTCTCCGACTGGAAGGTGGGGCCCCTGCCCGAGGCTTGCTTCACCCCCGAGGCGCTCGAGAGGGGGTGCCACCTCTGATGTGGTCGCTGGCCTGGAAGAACGTCTGGCGCGGCGGCGGACGCAGCCTCGTCACCGCCGGAGCGGTGGCCGCAGTGGTGACGCTCATACTACTGATGTACGGCTTTGCCGGCGGAGCCACCAACGGGATGTTCCAAAACCTCACCCGTTCAACCGGACACCTGGTCGTGCGCGTCAAGGGCTACGACCGTATCGAGGAGTTCGATCAGCGCCTGCTCTACGACCTGGAAGACCTCAAGGCGAGCGTGCAGCGCACCCTGCCCGACGCCGACGTGGAAGCGGTGCTGGAGGTGCCCGCGCTGCTCGCCGGCACGTCGCGCTCGCGTGGCGTGGTGCTCATGGGGCTGGAGCCTGACGGTCACCTGATGCAGGAGATGGTGGACCGCTACCTGGCCGAGGGCCAGCGGCCACAACCGGGCCGCTGGCAGGCCGCGCTGGGCCAGGCCCTGGCGCGCGCCCTGCGTGTGAAGATCGGCGACGAGGCCTACGCCTTCGCCCCGGGCACCGACGGGCTCGGCGCCGGCGCCTTCGAGGTCTCGGGCCTGATCGACCTGCCCGAGAGCAACCTCGAAGCGCGCACCGCCGTGCTCGATCTAGCCGACGCTCAGGCCCTGGCCGCGCCCGACGCCGCGAGCCGCATCGTCGTCTTCCTGCCCGACCTCAAGACGCTGTCCCAGGAAAAGCGGATCGACGAAGCCAAGGCGCAGCTCACCGCAGCCCTGCCCGAAGGCTACGAGGTGCTCACTTGGCGCGAGGCCCAGCCGGCCCTCGCCGCCATTCTCGACCTGATGACCCCGATGCTGCTCATCTACGCGGCCCTCTTCTTCGGGCTCGCGGGGCTGCTGGTGGTCAACACGGTCTACCTGAGCCTGGTCGAACGCATCCGCGAGTTCGGGATTATCATCGCGCTCGGCGCCGACCGCTGGAAGGTCATGCGCATGGTCACCCTGGAGAGTCTGGTGCTCGTGCTCTCCGGCGCGCTGGTGGGCGGCGTACTGGGGGGCGCGTTGCTCTACCGTGGCGCCCAGGGGTTCAGCCTGCCTGGACCGCTGGCCCAGCAGTACGCCGAGTTCGGGCTGCCGGTGGTGATGTACGCCAGCGTGACCCCCACCCAGGTCGTCTCAGTCTTCGTCTTTGCCGTGCTCACCGCCATCGCGAGCGCCCTCTGGCCCGCGTGGCTGACGGGGCGGCTCGAGCCCGTAGAAGCCATCCGGCACGTCGCATAGGGGGAGGGAATGGAGCCCATCGTTCGCGCAAGGCAGCTTGAGAAGGTCTACCGGTCCGACGGCATCGCCACGCCGGCGCTGCGGGGGGTGGACCTGGAGATTTACCCCGGAGAGTTCACCGCCATCGCCGGCCCCTCGGGCTCGGGCAAGAGCACGCTCCTGCACCTGCTGGGCGGGCTCGACCGACCCAGCGCTGGAGAGGTCTGGCTCGAGGGTGAGCGCGTGGACGACAAGAACGCCACCTGGCACGCGCGCCTGCGGCTTTGGAAGGTGGGGTTCGTCTTCCAGGCCTACAACCTCATCCCCGTGCTCACCGCGCTCGAGAACGCCGCCTTCGTGCTCGAGCTGCGCGGCGTTCCGCCGGCCGAGCGCAAGAAGCGCGCGCTCGACGCCCTGGCGGAGCTCGAGATGCAGGACTACGCCGCGCGTCGCCCCAACCAGCTCTCCGGCGGCCAGCAGCAGCGCGTCGCCGTCGCGCGCGCGCTCGCGGCCGAGCCCGCCGTCATCCTCGCCGACGAGCCCACGGCCAACCTCGACTCGAAGACGGGGCGCGCGCTCATCGAGTACATGAAAAGGCTCAACCGCGAGAAGGGGCTGACCTTCCTCTTCTCCACCCACGACCCGCGGCTGCTCGAGCACGTGCGCCGCATCGTCCACCTGGAGGACGGCCGCGTGGTCGGTGAGGAAGTCCGGGAAGCATGAGGCGCCTGCTGCCCCTCCTGCTCGTGCTGGGCCTTCCGGCCCTGGCCCAGCTGCGCTTCGACGTCGCGGTCGGCGGCTACGCCCAGCTGCTGCCCGGGGGAGAGCTCGTCGCTGGACCGCGTTTCGCGGGTGGGCTCGAATTCACCCCCACCCGCGGCCCCTGGCGCCTGACCGTTCAGGCCTACCCCAGCTGGGACGCCCCCGAAGCGCACTTCGACCCCGGCCTGGCGCGGATGACCGTGGGTTACGCCACCGGAACTTTCGACGTGGAGGCCGGTCTCGCCCGCCACCCGCTGGCCACCGCGCAGCTGCTCGAGCCCTACCGGCTTCCCGGCTGCGGGAGCGCGAACGACCCCAACGGCTGTTGGAGCGCCTGGGTCGAGGCCCTGCCCCGGATCGGCACGGGCTTGAAGCTGGCGCTGCTGCGGACCGACGCGGGCGATGCGGGCTTGGCGCGCGCAAACCTACGCTGGCGCGAGCTCGAACTACACCTCACCGCCGTCTACGGCCCAAACCCAACCGCGCCCGCGGCGGCAGGACTGGGCGCGAGCGAACGCCTCGGCCGCCGGATCGTCTACGGCGAGGGTTGGTGGCTCCCACGCGCGGACGACCCCGCCCGCGGAGCCCTCGGGGCCAGCACCTACCTCGGCGACGGGCTGCTCACCCTGGAGGCGGACTACGTAGACCCCTGGACAGTAGCGGGCGCCTACAGCCGCCCCATCGGGGAGGACTGGAACCTCGACCTCACCGCCGGCGCGTCGCTGGCGGGCGGGGAGTGGACCCCGGCCGCCTCCGGCGTCCTCACCTACCTGATGAGCGACGCCGACCTGCGGCTGGGCGCAGAAGGCGTGCGACTGTCCGGCGTAGGCTACGCCTGGAGCCTGAGCGTAGACGTCCGCGCCTACTACTAGCCCGACTTTCCGCGAAAAGCAATGAAATTGGCGCGCCCGGGAGGATTCGAACCCCCGACCTACCGCTTAGAAGGCGAAGGCCACACCCCCGTGCAGCCCAAGCTTACCCCTATCCGAACGCAAAAACCACCCCGCGCTCACCCTGTGGCGCGGGGTGGGAAATGGCCGGATTTTGGGCCGGTTTGGGGTCACGCGGGGTCACCCAAAACGCTTCACGGCAACCGGCGCACCAGCTCCATGACGATGAGCACCCCGGTGGAGATGATGGCAATCAGGGTCGCCGCGATCTTCGGCCAGTCGGGGGCACCTGACCGGGCGTCGAGGCGTTCGCGGATGTACTTCACGTCGGCCCTGAGCTCGACCAGGAGCCGGCGGGTGGCGTTGTGCTCGGTGTCCACCCGCCGCATGTCCGACCGCAGGTCGGCGACGTGGGCCTCCAGCACCGCCACCTGACGATCGAGCACGTCGAGACGCTCGTGCACGCGTCTGAGCTTGTCGTCGTCGAATTCCCCCAACGTCACCACTCCCATCCGCCCATCACCGCAAAGCGGAACGCTCCGGGATCGCCCGGCACCGGCTTGGCGACCTCAACCGCGAGCCAGTACCCAGCGCCCTCGTAGATCACCGCCGTGTAGGGGGTGGCCTGGACCTCGGGCAGGCGGAGGTCGATACCGGCGGTGACAACGAAAGGCCCCAGCCGGGCCAGGGTTTCCTCGACGTAGCCGCGGAGCGAGAAGCCGGCCGGGCCGTACTCGGCGCGAAAGCCCCCCCGGCCAGCCAGGGCCAGGCTAGCGAGTGCGAGCGCGGCTGTAGTCGCTAAGGCCAAGAGGCTTGTCCGCCACCGCACGGCCGTACCCAACCAGCAGGAGCCCGGCTGCCCCCAGGAGCTTCAGCACTTCGTCGGGGATCGGGGGCAGGCCAAGAGCCTGCTCCAACGCCTGGTAGAAGAGCACGATGGCGGTGACCACCATGCCCCAGAAGGTCTTCGACTTCCAAAACGCCTTTTTCTCCTTCATGGTATCCCTCCTAATAGGCCCAGAAGTGGGCCACAAGCATGCCCATCGCGGCGAGCAAACTCGCCGCCAAGAGCCAAACTTTCCAAGGGCGGCGGTTAAGCTCGATACCCGTGTTCTCGCTGATTGTCCGCCCGGTTCGCGCGATTTCGATGCGCTCGGCGATGAGTAGCGCGGCGCCGAGGATTGCGTAACCGACGGCCAGGGAGTAAAACCCAAGGCCGACCGCTACCACGACCAAAAGAACCCATAGCGCGAGCACCGCGTACCAGGACCGGAAGAACTCCCTCATCAGGACCTCCGCACGTAGAGCTTCTCCCCCACCCAGCGTGCCGCCGCCAGCAGGTGCTCGTGCCCGTCGAGGAAGAACCGGTGGACCCGGATAAGACCGCCGGGGTGCTCGAGCTCCACTGCCTGGGCGTAGACGCTCGCGATCCGGCGCATCCAGCCACGGCCGAAGTTGGCGAAATGGCGAAGCCGGGCATAGTAGAGCGTCCGGTCGCGGTGCAGGTAAGCGAGCCCGAGCAGCGGGTGCAGGCGGAGCACGTCGGCCAGCCGCCGCTCGAGGGCCCGCGCGGTACCCAGCCCGTGCTGCACGGCGGCGTCGAAGAGGTAGAGGGCGATTCCTGGGTGCCCAGCGGCGTCCCAGTAGGCGGCCGCCGGGACCCAGTAGCGTTCGTGGTAAATCGCCCGGACCTCGTCCTCGCCGATCTCGGCCACCGGCCGGGGCGGCTCGCCGAGCTCCCGCCGCCAGGCGTTGTAGGTGGCCTGGGTGATGCCCCAGTTGGTGGCACCACCGGGATCCTTGGGGTCGTTGACGTAGCCACCCTCCCAGCGGAGAACCTCGGCCAGGGCGAGTTCAAATGTGCTCATAAAAAAGGCCCCGCGCAAGGCGGGGCCGCGTTCACCTCCTCTTGGCTCAGGTCGCCACCGTCCAGGGGCAGGTCTCGGGGTAGGGCTGCCAGTCAGGACCGACGAGCCAGTCGAGCCCCTGCTGGCGGGCGGTCTCGAGGACAGCGTTGATGTCGGCCACTGATGTTGCCGCCTGAACTGCTTGGTAGACGGCCTTAAAAGCGGCTTGCCCTTGGGCGATGAGGTCGTTGAGCTCCGCGCTGGATCGCCCCCCCGGTGGCGGCACCCCCAGCGCCTCCGCCTCCTGCGCCTCAGCAAGCTCCTCGCGGATGCGGCGGAAGGATGCGGTGGCGTTGGTATAGAGAGCGCGCTCGACGTCGGCTCGCACGATGTCTGTCCAAGCTGCCTTGACTTTATCCAAGTACGCTCGGACTGTTGCCTGGTCTACACCAAGCACATATAGCTTGTTATCCTCCAGAGCCAGTCCGTGAGCTCCGGGTGGAAGCGGGATTAGCTTTTGAGCCAGTCCTAACATCAGTAATCCACCTCCAGGGCGATGAAGAACGAGTATGACAAGCCGTAAACCCTCACCGTTGGACCACCGGTCACCCCGTTTCCGGCACGTACGCCGAGTTTGTACGTGGTGTTAGCAGCTAGCGATAGAAATCGAGGCGGTACTGGATAAGAAAGGTACTGACCAACGGCGACCTTGTTGGTCGCCGGGCTGTTATTGATCTGCGTCCATGTCGTGCCGCCATCGGTGGAGTAGACAATAACGCCGCGTACATAAATCTGGTCCGTGTCCACCGAGTACAGCCCCAAACTGGCCAGCAAAATCACAGTGCGTGGGTATGGGGCCGCGGGGATATCAATGATCCCTACAACTGGGGCAGTTGTGTAATCCGCTGTAGTTTCGATGGTGTTCCACGAGGCTGGATAGTGCACACCTAACACTCGCCTTGGCTGGGCGAGCTTGCCCGCTGCGTCGAGTGTGGCAATACCGCCTGCCTGCCCGGCTGGGGCCCGCTTGCTGACCCCACCCTGCACTACCGGGATCAGGTCGCCAGGGCTTACCACTGCTTGCGCCAGGGACGCGAGCCAGTTCGAGAACGTCTTGTTCGCCATTAGATCTCCTCCTCCCAAAGGATCAGGTAGGACCCGCCATCGTCGGTGAGCATGTCGGCGCCGTCGTCGCTGGTGATGGGCCCGGCACGACTCACCGCATCAGCGATCCAGCGGAGCTCGATGGTGTAGCTAAAAGCCCCGCGCGGTTGCACGCCCCCCGCGCCAAGGAAGGCGGCGAGGTGTGCGACCACCGCATCGCCGCCGTGCTCGACGTAGAGCCAGCGGGCGGATTCAGCGGCGTTCGCGAGTGCATCCACCGCCTGTGCGCCGCTCGCGCCGCCTGTGGCTCCGGCGTATGCGGTGATGGCGATCTCGCGGGGCAGGTCGTTGCCCAGTCCGACCTCGACGAACCGCTCGGACTGGGGCGGCCGCACTACATCGAGGGCCCAAGCGTGCTTGAGCAGGCTCTCGATGCCGGAGACGGCCACGATCCGGGTCTCGCCTCCGGCACCGTCGTCCAGGTAGACCTGCATGCTCGCCTCCTACCAGACCCAGGCCACCCGGCTGCCCATGCTGGTGCTCGACCAGTAGGGGCCGGTCGGGAGCAGCTCGAGGCGCAGCTCGATCAGCCCCTGGGCAGGCATCAGACGGGTGGCCTCGTAGCTCTTGAGCCCAGAGAAAGTCCTCGAGATCGCCTCTGAGCCCTCTGTGTAGCGAAGAGTCCCACCCGCCCTGGCGATGGCTAGAACACGGACGAACTTGGCTAGGGCCCGGTCGAAGTCCGTCTCATGGATCCCGATCTCGACGACGAGCGGCCTGGCTTCGGGAAGCCGGTCCCCCCGCACCTTGACCTCCGCCGAGGAGTCGTAGGCCTCGACGGCGATCGCGTGGTCGAGGCTGGGGGTGTTCTTGACCGTGATGGCTTCGCTGTTGGTACCGTCGGTGATCGTCCAGGGCACGGGTCACCTCCTTCGGGTCAAGGCTAGGGCGGTGCTCTCCGCTTCCTCGCGCCGTCGGTCGGCGAGGATGCGGATGGCCCGGGCGGTCGGATCGGCCCCGCGCGAGCCCATCCTGGCCACGCTCCGCATACGGCGTGGTGTCCACTCGTACTCCCAGATCTCCACCTCGCCGGTTAGATCGCCGCCCGGTGCGTCGGTGACGGTGAGGTAGCGGGCGGGGGGCTGGTAGCCCTGCCACTCGACCTCGGCGGGGGTTTGTGAGGGGAGGCGGATGAGGGAGCGGGCATAGTCGTCGAGCCTGGCAATGTCGTATTCGTAGAACTCCACTTCGTAGACTTTTCCCGTATCTGGGACGTTATCGAGTGTTAGTCTGGTTCCAGCCGCTTCGCAGAACCCAAGTGGGCCAAGCACTGGCAGCACTAGCTCGATCAGCCTCTTTCGCCCGCCGGTATCAGGAAGATCGATGCGGAGGTTGGTGCCCACAATCTCGCTCACGTTCGTGCAGTAATGTCTTAGCGTTGCGGTTCCACCAGGCTGTGTGGACTCATAGATCATGGTCACGCGTGGCGAATAGCGCTGCGCCCCTAGCTCAGGAGAAGCGGTTAGGTTGCCCGGACCCGCGGCGTATGTCGTGTTATCACCGTCGGTAGCGTTGGCCGCATTAGTCATCGAGCCACTTGCCGTTCCACCTCTGCTTGCCCACGTCACTATCGACCCCGAGTAGACGAAGGCTTTTTCCGCGCCGTAAACGCTATGCAATGGGTCCTCGTAGTAGTGGATGTAGTACCTATTCGGCAGGTCCCGCTCGCTATACCCAGCTCCGACTGCACTAACGGACTCCCATGTGTCCGCAGTAGCCGGTACTGGTGGGATGGCCATCAAAAGCGCAATGCGCGTAACTATTTCCTCGCCTTCGACCGGTAGCCAGTTCAGGCCCCGATCTTCGTAACCGACGGATGCGCTGCTTGATGGATGGGTGAAAAAGAATGTGCCCGTCGAGTCAACGCCCCATGCGATGCCACCGACAGATCGGGCAAGGTCATCGAAGACCTTATTGAGCTGCACCAACACGCTAGAGCCAAGCTCGAGTATGCCGCCTGTGTCAGGTACCCGAGCCGGGTCGTAGGTGATCGCCGGGTGTAGGAGCCTCGAGGCGATATCCCGCACGATCGCGCCAACGTCCTGCTCGGTGTAAGTGCGTGAGTCCATGAGCCTCTGCTGCAGGAGCCGGTCCGCCCCCACAGCCACGTATTCCAGCAGACGTCCATCACCGGCAGGCCAGGAGGTTTCGACGTAGCCGTAGAACGCGGGTTGCCCGTCTACCAGTAACTGCACGATGTCGCGGGCGGAGACGTTGACCTTAGCAGGAGCAGCCGAGAACCGCATCTGCTCGCAGTTGCCGTCCCCCCGCACGGACCACCTGAACCCCTCGGCGATGCCACCCGGCGAGGTGTTGGTATAGGTGGCCTTCAGCGTGGCCTTGTTAGGCGTCCAGACGCGCAGCTCCCAGCTCAACGCCGGCCTCCCCTCGGCGTTGGTCGAGTAGTAGCGGATGTCCTGCTCGGGCTCACGCAAGCCCCCGCACGCTGTAAGCCAGATCGCCAGAAAGGCGAACGTCCACGCTAATCCGAGCCTTCGCAAACCTGTCCACCGCCTCTCCGAACTTCGCCACGTGCTCGCCCATCCGGTCCACCCAGGCGGGGGCGGCGAGGACGGGGGCCGTGGGCAGCTCGTAGCGGATGGTCTGGGTACCGGGGGTGGTCAAGCCGCCATCCCCCCCGCTCTTCCCGCTCCTGAGACCGGCCATCGCCTGCCGGAATGGCTCGAGCACCCTGGTGATCTCCCTTGTCAGTTCTGGCGCCTGGGCCGCGATGTCCCGGACGTATTTCCGGGCGGCTTCGTAGTTGCCCTTGGCCAGGGACTCGGTCAGCTTGGTCAGCGCCTCCCCAAGCACGCCCTTGAAGATCGCCCCTTGAATCACCGCTTCGATGACGGCGTTCTCGATTGCAGAGCGGAGGCCCTCCTTAAGCTGCTCCTGCCAGTCCTGGGCTCCCTCGAGGAACGCCCGCATTGCGTCCATTAGCCCGCCTAGGACCCCCTGCTCCAGGGTCTGGGCGATGGCGCGCGCTTGCTCGTTGACAACGACCTCGAACGTTTTGCGTGTCCAGAAGAGGAACCGCTGCGTGTGCTCCGCGATAGCACTAAACGCGCTGGCTGAGACGAACGTGAACCCTTGCGCCAGCTCGCGCTGCTGCTCTTGCGCCGCCTTGCGCAGGCGTTCCTGGCCGCGTGCGGACCAGGAGTCGAACCAGTCGTTGATTTTCTTTGCAACCGTTATCCAGAGCCGCCCTAGCGCCGTGATGACGCGGCCTAGCCCAGGCACCACGGCGTCCACGATGGAACCAATGCCGTCCAGCACCATGCCGCCCAGCTTCTTGACGAACCCGCGCCAGTCCCCGCTCTCGATTAGATTACTGAGCGCATCGGCTACACCCGCCGCGGCGGAAGTCTTCAGGTTCTCTAGCGTGGAGTTCAACCGCGCCAGCTTCTCGCGCAGGAGCTCCGCCGCGGCGGCGGCCGCGGTCATCTCTTCGCGCTGCTCCGCCTGCACATAGGCTGTGTCCTCAACCTCGGCCGCGTACCCGGCGGTGAGCTCGACCAGCTCGCGCAGGAGCTGCCCATGCTCCTGGTGTTCCTTGTTGGTGATGTAGAGCGTGCGGCGGCCAGCCGCCTCCATCGTGAGCCTAAGGCTCTTGTACTGCTCATAGAGCTCCTGGACGCGCTGGCGCGCATTAGCCGTGGTGTAGGTCGAGCTGTCCAGCTCAGCCACATAACCCGCCACCGCAGCTCCGAGCTCGCGCAAGAGCGCCTGTAGACGCGCGTATGCGTCCGCCTGCTCGCGCGTCACGTAAATGGAGCGCAGTCCTGCCTCGCGCAGGGTGTCCTGGAGCTGCGCGAGCTGCTCCATGCGCTGCCGCTGCCCGTCTGTGAGGTAGAGTTGCGAGAGCTGAGCACCACCGGCCGTAGGGAGCCCTGGCTCAGCCACGATGGGGAAGCGGGACCGCGGGTACTGCCCCTCTCCGGAAACTTCAGATGCCCCGAGCTGGCCAACCGTGTTCGAGTAGGACTCGATGAGCAGGCGCGTGCGGTCTAGCCTGTCGTTGAACACGTCGTACCACGTAGCCGCTTCTTCTGCTGCGCCCGCTGCGTCTCTGGTCGCCTGAGCCGCCTGCTCAAGCCCCTTGCCAAGATTTTCGATCGGATCGACCTTGGCGGAAACCTTAAGCAGGTTCTCGACGCTGCCCTTGGCCTGATCAAGGGCCTTTCTCAGTTGATCGGTGGCCGGTGTTACGTCGCCGGCAATGGCGCCATTGAGCTTCCCCCATCCCTGCTCTCCGTTTAGGGCAGCGAGGATGCGCTTCTCCTGTTCTTGCAGGGCGTTCAGTTTGGCCTGCGCCGTAGCCCACTTCTCGGCCAAGGGGCGCAGGCGCTCGAGATGCGCGATCTGCGCCTCGTACTGGCTAGCCTCGAAGCTCGAGGATGCGTGCTCAAGGTGTTGGCGCAGGTAGCGCGTGGCCCCGTCGATCATGCGCAGCAACGACAGGCCGCCCTCCTTGGCGGCCTGCTCGAGGCCGTCCTTGATCCATTTTGGGAAGCGCTCAAATGCCTTGCCTCCGAGCCC
>JALSQD010000046.1 GCA_026985615.1 Thermaceae bacterium
ACCCGCCCCAGACCTGATCCGGGAGTCTATGCCGTGCCCAAAACCCAAAGTTACGCCGCAAGGCAATGCTCCCTCCCCTGGGGGAGGGGTGGGGTGGGGTGGGGGTTGTGGGCGTTGTAAGAGCCGGATGTCGGGCACCGATTCGTGGCCGTCGTACACCCCGAAAAATGGCTCGCTCCCACCACTTCCCGGCCACATGCTCGAGGGAAAACCTACGCCCCCTCGCGGCGCCTAGTGCAACCGTGTTAGGTCGGCCCAAAGCTGGCGGCCGGCTGCTTGCAGCCGGCCGCTTCCACAAACCACTTGCCACGAGCTACTAGCCGATCTTGTTCCCCCTCTCGTCGTACTTGTAGAACCCCTGCCCGCTCTTGCGGCCCAGGAGACCGGCCTGAACCATCTTTTTGAGCAACGGCGAGGGACGGTACTTGCTATCGCCGAAGCCCTCGTGCAGCACCTCCATGATGGCCAGCACGGTGTCGAGGCCGATGAAGTCGGCGAGCGTCAGCGGGCCCATGGGGTGGTTCATGCCCAGCTTCATCACGGTGTCGATGGCCTCGGGGGTAGCCACACCCTCCATAACCGCCTGGATGGCCTCGTTGAGCATGGGGATGAGCACGCGGTTGGAGACGAAGCCGGGGTAGTCGTTGACCTCGACGGGCACTTTGCCCATCTTCTCCGCTGTCTCCATGACCACCTTGGTGACCTCGTCCGAGGTCTTGTAGCCGCGGATGACCTCTACCAGCTTCATCAGCGGCACCGGGTTCATGAAGTGCATACCGATGAAGCGCTCGGGGCGGCTGGTGTAACTGGCTAGCTTGGTGATGGGAATGGATGAGGTATTGGAGGCGAAGATGGCCTCAGGCTTGACCACCTTGTCGAGCGAGGCGAAGAGCTTGCCCTTGACCGACTCGTTTTCGACGATGGCCTCAATCACCAGGTCGCAGTCCGCGAAGTCGGCCGGGTTGAGCGTGGTCTTGATACGCCCCAAGGTGGCGTCGGCCTCTTCCTGGGTAATCTTTTCCTTGCGTAGGAAGCGCTCGAGCGACCGCTTGATGGTCTCGAGTCCCTTCTTGAGGCTCACCTCCTCGACGTCCATGAGCACGACGTCGTAGCCCGTCTGGGCCGCCACCTGGGCGATGCCCGAACCCATTTGACCTGCGCCGATCACACCGATCTTCTTGACCACCATAACGCCTCCTTCTCTAGCCGAATAGCGGCGACTCGATGCCCGCAGCCTCCGCCTTGGTGTACAGACCGTACTCGATGCCGTCGAAAAGGGCCTGCCACGTGGCCTGGATCAGGTCACGGCTGATGCCAATGGTGCTCCAGTTGCGCTCGCCGTCGGTAAAGGTCACCGTCACCCGCGCCCGCAGCTCCTGCTTGCCGCGCGGGTAGAAGGTGCGTACCCGCACCGCCGCCAGCTTGATGCCGCAGACGTAGTCCTCCAGCGGGCCAAGCTGGCCGCGCACCTCGCGCAACGCACCCAACAGCACTTCGAAAAGCGTCATCACCGGACCGGTACCCTCAGCAGCCACGTACTCGTCCTGCGAGCCCAGCTGAATACGGAGGCTCGCCTCGACCACGGGCTGGTTCTTACCCCGGATCACCTCGAACAGCCGCAAGCGCTCGACGTTCATCGAGGGGTGGAAGCGGCCAGTGAGCTTGCCTAGCACGAGCTCGAGGCTGGCCTCGGCGTCCTCGTAGGTATAGCCCGCCTCCTCGAGCTTGAGCAGCTCCTCGCGGATGCGCTGGTTGGCCGCCGAGTCCTCGCTCAGGTCTACCCCGAAGCGCTGGGCCAGCGACTCGAGGTAACTGGCGCGGGCGATGCCCGGCAAAAGCAGGCGCCGCTCGTTGCCCACCGCCTCGGGCGGGATGGGCTCGTAGGTCTCTGGGTCACTGAGCACCGCCGCGATGTGCGAGTGGGTGCGGTGGGCGAAGACCTTGTAGCCGACGAAGGGGTGGTAGTCGAGGTCGCCCACGCCGATCTTATTGACAATCGCTCGGGTGACCGGCGTCAGGTTCTTGAGCGCCTCGCCAGAGATGACGTCGATGCCCATCTTGAGCTTGAGGATGGGCAGCAGGGTGGAGAGGTCGGTCATACCCGTGCGCGCGCCATAGCCGCCGATCGTCCCCTGCACGTGCTCCGCGCCCGCCTCCACGGCCACGATGGCGTTGGCCACCGCAAGGCCCATGTCGTTGTGGCCGTGGAAACCCACCACCACGTCCGGATGGGCCTCCTTGACCGAGCGCACGCCCTTGGCGACCTCACTCATCAGCGAGGCCCCCACGGAGTCGCCTAGCACCACGATGTCGGCGCCGGCTTCCACCGCCGCGGCCACCACCTCCAGCGAGTAACCGCGGTCGTGCCGGCAACCGTCGTAAAAATGCTCGGCGGTAAAGATGACTTCCTTGCCCAGGCCCTTGAGGTAGGCGATGGTTTCGCGCACCATCGCCAGGTTCTCCGCGAGCGTGGTCCGAAGCACCTTTTCCACGTGCAGGCTCCAGGCCTTGCCGTAGATGTGCACCACCTCGGTGTCGGCCTTGAGCACCGCCTTGAGGTTGGGGTCGCGTTCCGGGTCGGTTTCGGGGCGGCGCGTGGAGCCGAAGACCACCAGCTTGCCCTTGAGGTCGAGCTCGCGCGCGCGCTCAAAAACCTCTAGGTCCTCGGGCCACTGGTAGGGCCAGCCCGCCTCGAGGTAGGGAATCTCCAGGCGGTCGAGGAGTTGGAGGATCTCGATCTTGTCCTCCGGGGTAAAGCTTACCCCTTCGGAAAGCGCGCCGTCGCGGAGCAGCGTATCCAGAATGGTGACCCGTCCCATGACCTCAGCTTATACCGCCGGGCGCGGGCGCGCGCCCCCAAAGGTTGGTCACCAGCACGCCCAGGACCGCCAGGCCACCGCCTGCGAGCGAGAGGGCCGAGGGCCACTCTCCCAGCCAAAGCCAGGCGATCAGGATGGCCAGCGCGGGCGAGAGGTAGAGGAAGCTCGTGACCCGCGAGGCCGGCAGCCGACTCAGGGCGTAGGTCCACAGCACGTAGGCAAGCGCCGCCGGCCCCACGCCCAGGTAGACCACGCTCCAGGTGGCTGCGGCCGGCGCAGCGGCCACCGCCTCGGGCAAGCCGGGCCAGAAGGGCAGCATCCACAGCGTCCCCGCCCAGAGGGTGTAGGCGGTCACCCCGAGTGGGGTGTAGCGGCGGTGGAGCGGCTTTTGGAAGACGAAGTAGAGGCTGGTCGAAAAGGCGGCCACCACGATCCAGAACGCCCCGGGGTCGAAGCGCAACCCCTCGCCCTCCCCCAGCGCGATCAGCGCCACCCCGGCGAACCCGAGCGCGATCCCCGCCCAGCCCCACGCGCTCAGCCGCTCACCCAGGAAAATCACCGCCAGCATGGCCGTGAAGATGGGCCCCGAGGCGATGAGCAGGCTCGCCGAACCGGCGCTCACGGTGGTTTCGCCGTAGTTGAGGGCTAGGTGGTAGACGGTGATGCCGGAGAATCCCAGCACCCCGATGCGGGGCAGATCGGCCGCGCGCGGCAGCCGGATGCGAGCAAGAAGCGCGTAGCCCAGCAGCACCGCCGAGGCCACCAGGAAACGTAACAGGGCCAGGTGGAAGGGGCCGTACCCCTCGAGCCCCGCGCGGATGCCCGCGAAGGCGGAGGCCCAGAGCAACAGCGCGACGGCGAGGGCGACGGCGACAGCGAAGGGCATCACCGCCCAGCATAGCCCGCCGGCGCAAAAACTAGAAGCGGCAGGAAAGGCTAACCGCGAAGGGACTGAACACCGAGAAGACGAGCCGGTCGGTTACCCCCGGGATTACCAAGAAGAGGCTGCCCTCGACACCAAGGGTCATGCGGTTGTTGAACACACCGAGCGGCACGTTGATGCCCAGGGGCCCCGCCGGGTAACACACCGTAGCGATCGCAGACGTATGGAGCGGCGTTTTCCTGGGTGCAGGCAAAGTAGGCGCGCGCCCGCGGCCCCACGTAAGCCCAGCCGATCTCCGTGGGTACCTCGAAGTAGTAGGTGGCGTCGAGCGCCACCCCGATGGTGCGCACCAAGGTGGTCACCTCGGTATCGGCAAACCCGTCCCCGTCGGTGCCCACCCAGTCCCAGGTACTGTAGGCGTTGTAAGCCGCGTCCAGTTAGGTGCCCACCGCGTCCTGCGACCAGGAAACGCGCCCCGCCGCCCCGGTGTAGCCGCCATAGAGCACGCCCCACCAGGGCCCGCGGGCAACCTCGAGCCCCAGCCCCCACGGGCCCATGCTCACGTAGGAGCCGTCCCGGTCGGGATGCCCCGCGCGGGTAGAGGCGGGGTAGGGCCTGGTGCTCATGGCATCGTTATCGTCGTATACGGGCGCGGGCGAAATAGCTCCCGGCGCGCAAACCATCAGCAGCGCCAGGAATAAAAAAAATCGGCGTCCAACGCTGCATGTCCTTGGCCTCCCTCTCCGAAGCCCGCGGCTAGGGGCCGAGGGGAATTCGGTGGGTATATTCCATTTTATCACCGTTGGCCACGCCAACCCAGACCAGGCCCCAGGCCGCCGGAACCTCGATCACCGCGTCTCCCTGGACGCGCTCGAAGGGTTCAGGCGGGTCGCCGTAAGCCAGAACGTATTCGCCCGGAGGCAGGCTCAGCTGCAGGCGCACACTGGGCTCAAGCGCCTCCTCGTAACGGGCCTTCCAGGTGATCTTGGGGTTGTCGCACGTCACCTCGGGCAAGACGAAACGGCACGCCAGCACGTATACCGACTCACGCCACAGGCCGAGGCTCACCTCGCTACCCGGCCGCACCTCGAGCGTTCCCTGCCAGCGCGGCGGCTGTAGTGCCTCGCGGAAAACGCCGTCCACGAAGACGCCCACGGTGGCGCGACTCGCGCCCTCGTAGCGCAACCGCCCCACGCGGTCCTGGGTGGGCGTGGCCCAGTACCAGAGCTGGAAGGGGCGCCCCAGGAAGTTCTGCACCACGGCGATGCGTTCGCCCACCTGAACAAAGGCGATGCCCACGTGGGTGAAGTCGGGGAAGAGCAGGTTCTTGCGGTGCGGCGGGCTGGCGAGCCAGTCTTCGACCACGCGCGCCGCCGCCTCCTCAGGAGGAACACCCGCATAGTAGGCCAGGTTCTCTCCTACCACGACCTCGAGCACGCCCGCGGCCCACATTCGTTCGGCTGGTCCCAGCCCCTCGGGCGTCACGTGGTCGAAGTAGCCGCGCTCGAGCATGTCGAGCGCGTGCCCCCGGGCCGCGCGGTAGGCGGCGTCGTCCCAGGCGAGCTCGGAAAGCCCCGCCGCCCTGCGGGCCTCGTTGGTTAGCCGCCAAACCTCGCGCTCCAGGGGCGTCTGGGCGAAGACCGCGAACCCCAGCAGCACCAGCAACCAGGCGAGGAAGCTACGTTTCGTCATGGCCGGGCACCAGGCGGAACTCGAGCGCGCGCCCGAACGGACGGCGCTCGAGCAGTTCGGCGAGGTGGTAAGTCTCCAGGTGCATCACCCAGCGCCGCACCGCGTCGAGCGGCTCGTAGCGGCCGGTGTAGACGAAGTTGACCCCCAAGTAGAAGAGCCGGCTGAGCGAGGTCTCCCCTGCGAAGACGAGCGAGGTGGCGGTCTTGAGCTTGGCGCGCTCAAGCTCCTCTTCGCTCACCCCGCCGCGCTCGAGCTGGGTCAGCTCCTCGCGCACCGCCGCGGCCACTTCCTCCTCGCGCTCGGGGTCGCACTGGGTGTAGACGAAGTACACCCCCAGCTCCTCGAACTCGTGGTGGAAGGCGGTGGCCGTCTCCGCCAAACCGGTGTCGGTGAGTCGCCAGAAGAGCCGGCCGTTGTCGGGGTCGCCCAGCACCTCAGCCAGCACCCGGGCGGCGTAGCGCTCCTCGCTGCGCGCCGACACGCCGGGCGCCATGAAAGCGGTGTAGACCTGGGAGGCACGGTCGAAGAACTCGCGCAGCGCCTTGGGCTGGGGTTCGAAGGGCGGGTGGTTGCGCGGGGCCTGCCCCCGGGGCCAGTCGGTGGTCAGGCGCTCGACCAGCGTCAGCATCTCCTCCCAGTCGAGGTTGCCCGCGAAGGCCAGCATCATGTTGCCCGGCACGTAGCGGCGGGCGTGGTAGTTGACCATCTGCTCGCGCCGCATCGCCGCGATGCTCTCCGGCGTCCCCAGCACCGGCTTGGCCAACGGGTGGCGGCCAAAGTAGGCGGCCTGGGCGCGCTCATAGAGGACGAAGTTGGGCCGGTCCTGGTAGAGGGCGATCTCCTCAAGGATGACCTTGCGCTCGGTCTCGAAGTCCTCCTCGCGCAACGCCGGGTGCATCATGTCGGTAAAGAGGTCGAGCAGCCGCGGGGCGAACTCGGGCAGCACCGCGCCGTAGAAGACGGTCATCTCCTCGTTGGTAAAGGCGTTGTATTTCGCCCCCATTTCGTCGAACTCGCGGTTGACGTCCCAGGCGGTGCGACGCTCAGTGCCCTTGAAGACCATGTGCTCGAGGAAGTGACTCAGCCCCTCCTCCCCCACCAGCTCGTCGCGGCTGCCAGTACGCACGAAGTAGCCCATGGCCACGCTCTTGGCCTCGGGGTTGATCTCGGCGATCACGCGCAGGCCGTTGGGGAGTGTGGTTTCCTTGAACTGCAACACGCTCACGCACCCACCCCCTCGGGGCCCAGGGTGCCAATCCAGGGGTTCTCGTAGGGGTGGCGGCTCAGGAAGGCGTTGATGCGCTCGAGCGTCACGTCCATTACCTCGGCCTCCACCTCTTCGAGGCTGCGCGGCCGGCCCAACACGAAGACGTCGCGGGCGAGCGCGGCTGCGCGCGCCTGGCTCGACTCGCCAGCGAGCACGAGGTCCGCGCGCAGGCCCACCTTAGCCCGGTCCAGCTCCTCGCGCGCCACCCCCTCACGCAGCCGGGCGATTTCGGCCGCGAGCACCTCGAGCGTTTCGCGCGCCCGCTCGGGCATCGTGCCCGCGTAGGCGATCAGGTAGCCCAGCCCCTTCACCGAGCCCGGCGAGGCGCTCACCGCGTAGACCAGTCCGCGCTTTTCGCGCACCTCGGTGAAGAGGCGGCTGCTCATGCCTCCCGAGAGCACCGCCGCGGCCAGCCGGGCGGCGTAGAAGTCGTAGTCGCCCGGGGGCACGTCGCGGTAAAAGAGGCCGATCTGCACCTGCTCGGTGTCCTGTTCGATGTGAAAGCGGTGGGGCTCGCTCAGGCGCGGCTCCACCGGCTCGGCGGTCGCACCCTCCCACGAGCCCAGGTGCTTGCGCGCGATGCGAAACACCTCGCCCGGCTCCACGTCGCCGGCCACGGCCAGCACCGCGCCCCGGGGGCCGTAACGGCGGGAAAACTCCTCGCGCAACGCCGCCGCGGTCATGCGCTCGAGCGCTTCGCGCTCGCCCTCCACCGGCTGCCCGTGGGGGCTGGCGAAGGCCTCGCGCCGGAGCCGGCCCAGCAGTTTGCGCGGCGGTTGGTCCTCCAGGGCGGCCAGCTCCTGCAGCGCCAGCGCCTTCACCGACGCAAAGGCCGCCTCGGGCAGCTGGGGGCGGCGCACCAGGTCGGCGTAGAGCTCGAGCACCGCCGAAAAACCCTCGGGAAGCAGCGAGGCCGAGAAGGTGGTGTACTCCACCCCCGCCCCCGACTGTCGCCGCACCCCCAAAGCGTCGAGGGCGTCGGCAAAGGCGCGGGCGTCGCGCGGCCCGGCGCCCTTCCACAGCCAGGTCTCCAGCATGCTGGCCGCGCCCAGGCGGTCGGGCGGGTCGTTGACCGCGCCCGCGGGCACGAGCAGGGTAAAGCTCAGCCCTGGGTTCCAGGGCTGCGGCTCGACGACCACGGCAAGCCCGTTGTCAAAAATTTCCATGGCAGGCGAATCCACTCGAAGATTATACTTTCCCGCCAAGCCGCTCCATGTTCACTTAAGCAACAAAGGTGCGCACCCGCCACCCGGTACAATGGCCCCGTGACCCGCCAGGAGCTCATCCAGCGCCTCGCCCGGCCGCTCCAGCGCGAGCTGGCCACCGGCTGCGCCGACCGGGTGGTGGCCGGCGGGCTGGAGAAGCTGGTGCACAACCTGGCGCGGCCCTTTCCCGAGGTGACCTGCCTGCTCGAGGGCTACGCCGCGCTCGAGCCCGAGGCGCGCTGCGCCCGCCTGCGCGAAGCGCTCGCCCGCCTGGGCGTCGAGGACGCGTCCGCGCAAGCGCCGCAAAAACCCCAGCCCGCCGCGACCGGCCCGCCGACCACGGAGCTGGACGCCCCGGTGGACTCGATACCGCTCGGCCCCAAGGGTGCGCAAAAGATGCGCTCGCTGGGCGTGCGCACCCTGCGCGACCTCCTTTTCTACTACCCCCGCCGCCACGAGGACCGCCGCACCCTGCCTGGCTTCGCCGCCCTCGCCCCCGGGGCCAAGGCCACGGTGGTGGCCACCGTGCTCAGCAAGAGCCAGGTCAAGACGCCGCGCAAGAAGATGCTGATTACCCAGGCGCGCCTGGCCGACGAGTACGGCCACAAGCTGACCGCCGTCTGGTTCAACCAGCCGTGGGTGCTGGGCCAGCTCAATGAAGGCCAGAAGATCGTGGTCACCGGCCGCTATACCGTCCGCGGCCGGGTGCGCAACCTGGCGGTGGAATACTTCGAGGCCGAAGGGGGCGAGCAGCTCTCCACCGGCCGCATCGTGCCCGTCTACAGCCTGGGCGAGAAGATGAGCCAGGCCTGGCTGCGCCGCAGCGTCTGGAGGGCGCTGGAGGCCGTCAAAGAGATACCCGACCCCTTGCCGGAAGCACTGCGGCAAAAGTTGGGCCTGGCCGACCTCGACTTCGCCCTGCGGCAGATCCACTTTCCCGAAAGCGAGCAGCACCTGGCCCGGGCGCTCAAGCGGCTGAAGTTCGACGAGTTCTTCTTCCTCGAGCTGCGGGTCCTGCTCACCTCGGGCGCCTCGGCCCTGGTGGGCCAGATCTTCGAGGTGCGCGAGGAGGACCTGCAGACCTTTTTGAACTCCCTCCCCTTCCAGCTCACCCCCGCCCAGCGGCGGGCGCTCGACGAGATCCTGGCCGACATGAAAAGCGAGCGCCAGATGGCGCGGCTCTTGCAGGGCGACGTGGGCTCGGGCAAGACCGCGGTAGCCGCCGCCGCCCTCTACGTTGCCGCCAAAAACCAAAAACAGGGCGCGCTCATGGCCCCCACCGAGATCCTGGCCAAGCAGCACTTCGAGAACCTGACCCGCTACCTCTGGCCGCTGGACGTGCGGGTGGAGCTGCTGACTGGCAGCATGAAGGCCAGCGAGAAGAAGCGAGTCTACGAGCGCATCGAATCCGGCGAGGTGGACGTGGTCGTGGGCACCCACGCCCTGATCCAGAAGGAGGTCCGGTTCCGCGAGCTGGGCCTGGCGGTGATCGACGAGGAACACCGCTTCGGCGTCATGCAGCGCCGCGCCCTGCTGCAGGGCCGGCCCGACGTGCTGGTGATGACGGCCACCCCCATCCCCCGCTCGCTGGCGCTAACCCTCTACGGCGACCTGGAGGTGAGCATTATTGACGAGATGCCTCCCGGGCGCAAGCCGGTGAAGACGCGGCTTTTGGCCGAGAAGAGCCGCAAAGACGCCTACGCCTTCGCCCGCAAGCTGATCGCCGGGGGGCATCAGGTCTTCGTAGTCGCCCCGCTCATCGAGGAGTCCGACGCCGAGGTGATGGCCGAGGTGCGCGCGGCCACCGAGCTGGCCGCCGAGGTGGCGGCGATGCTACCCGAGGCGCGGGTGGAGGTGCTGCACGGCCGCATGAAGGCCGAAGAAAAGGACGCGCTGATGGAGCGCTTCCGCAACCGCGACTTCGACGTGCTGGTGAGCACCACCGTCATCGAGGTGGGGGTGGACATCCCCGGGGCCAACCTGATGATCATCGAAAACGCCGAGCGCTTCGGCCTGGCCCAGCTGCACCAGCTGCGCGGCCGCGTGGGCCGCGGCGGCGAGCAGGCCTACTGCATCCTGATCGCCGGCGACACCAGCCGCAAGACGATGCAGCGCCTGCGGGTGATCGAAAAATCGACCGACGGCTTCTACGTGGCCGAGCAGGACCTGAAGCTGCGCGGCCCCGGCGAGCTGCGCGGTACCCGCCAGTCGGGCCTGCCCGACCTGCAACTGGGCGATTTGACCAGCGACGTGGAGATCATCGAAAGCGCCCGCAACGCGGCCAAACGCGTCCTCGAGGCCGACCCCTACCTGACCGCGCCCGAGCACCAGGCCCTGAGGCGCGAGCTCCAGCTCCGCGGCGAGGCGGTGGGGCTGCGGGAGATAATCTAGCGCTTGCGCATGAAGGTGGAAGGTGAACTGGACGTGCATTGGCGGCTGGCTTCAGGCTCAGGCATCGCCAACAACCCCCACCCCAGCCCTCCCCCCAGGGGAGGGAGCTTTCTTTTGGCGCGGTTAGGTTTTAAGCTTTAGCTGTCGCGAAGGAGTAGAAACACAAACCACAGACGACAAGCTACAGGCCTTATCCATTACCACGTACCACGCACTACGCACCATGTATCTTCCACTTGGGGGTCTAACCGCTTGCACCAAGGGCTGATGAGCAATGCCCGTGTGCGTGATAGGCGGCCACCCGCCCCGGGACCTTGGCCGTACGGTATCTCGGTCTTTG
>JALSQD010000047.1 GCA_026985615.1 Thermaceae bacterium
CGCGCTCGAGAAGAACGCCGGCGCGCCCGTTGCTGCTACCGCCGGAGCCAGCTCCGCCGACCTGCAAGCCGTACGCGATTACGTCACCGCCGTGCGTGGCGACTTGGTCAACGTCTCCAACAAGGTCAGCGCCCTGGAAGCCAACGTGGATGACCTGGGCGAACGCGTGGGAAACCTTGAGGCCACCAAGTTCAGCGTAAGCGGCTTTTTGCAGCTCAAGTACAAGTCGCAGCGCTTGGTGGGCGACGCCTTTGATCTCGACCGGCTTTTCATGGACTCGGCGTTTAGCTCGGGCGACCCCGAAACAGAGTCTGCCCATGAAAAGTGGTGGACCCATAGAGGTGCGGGGCAGGTAGTCGACAACGAAGACATCGACGGCGACATACCTGGCGACACCTTGGCCCTGTGGCGCACCGACTTGCATTACGGCAAGTACGATGCCCAGTCCGCCCATGGGTACAACGGTTACCCCGAGTTCACGGACTTCCGGATTCGCCTTCAGGGTTCGGGAAGCTTTGTGTACGACCCGATCACTGGCGCGCCGACCTTCACTCCCTCGCTGCACATCCTCGACGCCTCTACTAATCTGCTGGTTGCTGACGGGCAGAATCTGCGCTTCAAGATCGGCACCAGCAACAAGGTCAAGTTTACGGAATACGTGTTCGACAACGACGCGCGTGGCCGTGGCCCGGGCGTCATTGGTATGTTCGATGCGGGTTTCTTGAACTTGACCGGTGTGTACGGGAACTACAACACCTCGGCCTACGACTACTACTACGCCGGGCGTGCGGTTGTGAAGCCCTTCAACGGCTTCGCGCTGGCAGGATCCTACGCCAAGCAGGATGGTCTGGGCACCATCTATGGCGCAGACCTGAATGCTCAGCTTGGCCCGCTGAGCGTGGTAGGGGAGTACTTCAGCTCGGACGTCACGGCCAACGCCGACGGCATGTACGTCATCGGCAAGGCCAAGTTTGGTGCATTCGGCGCAGAGTTTAACTGGCGTAACATCGGTGCGGGTGTGAATGCGCAGTCGATGTTCTCGCGCGATGCCGAAGTCGTGACGCGCTTTACCTCGCCCTCGCCCGTGGACTACGCTGCGGGCAACTACCACCCGTTCACGAACGCACCGTTCTCGGCTGACCAGCAGGGTATGGGTGGAAAGCTCAGCGCCCAGTTCGGCCTCGTAGGGATCGACGGCTACTTTGATCAGTACTCGATCGCATCGAACAATTACCAAGCTTTTGGTGGCACCCTGTCGCTTGGCGTGGATGAGAGCGACAAGGACGGCCGCAAGCCTACTCGCCTGGCCGGCTTCCGGGTTGAGGGGCACTACTTGAATGCCACCGATGGAGGTACCGTTCAAGACAGCATTCAAGCTCCTTGGTCTTGGGATACGTACGACAGCAAGATGGGTGCGTCCGTCGCGCACTTCGGCGATGCCCCCGATGCCATCGTCAAGGGCCTTGACCTTTACGCCGGCTACGACCGCTGGGCGGGTTCCGGCAACAACGAGATTGAGGCTTACGCCAAGCACAAGGGCAAGTTCGGCATCCTCAACGACACCCTCCTCATCCGCTACCACACGGACGGCACCGATACGACGGTGAAGTACGGAGGCAAGATCGAAACCGACCCGCTCGGTATCGTGCTGGCTCCAAGCTTCTCCGTTCAGTACATTGCTCGCAGTACGACGGGTGGTTCGCCTGCTTCGGAAACGAAGATGGGCGCGGGGATCAAGTTCAACAAGTTCCTCTTCAAAAACTCGGTCTTCGGCGCGGAGTACGCTAAGTACACCACGAGCAACGTCGACATCCTGCTCGGTTCCCAGGACAAGGCTTGGGACCCGACCAGAGACTTCTTGT
The DNA here is from genome assembly GCA_026985615.1 of Thermaceae bacterium. Lineage (GTDB taxonomy): Bacteria > Deinococcota > Deinococci > Deinococcales > Marinithermaceae > Oceanithermus. The sequence goes on from JALSQD010000047.1 coordinate 1,863, forward strand.
ACGGCACGAGCGGTACAGGCGGCAACCTGCAGGGCATTTACCTGACTTGGGATTACTGGGACCTTCAGTTCGCTTACACCCGAGTGTGGAACGCCAGCTTTGGCAGCCCGCGTGGGGAAGCCTTCCAGGCCAAGTACATCGTGAAGTGGTAGCCTAGTCGGCTCATTAATGAACCGGGGTTTTCAACCCCGGTTCATTATTACCATTGGTTTCGTTTGTAAGCTTGATGTATGTGGCGTATGTATTCGCTCACGACCTTTTGTGTTTTACTGTGCGCAGTCGCTTCCGCGCAGGCGGACATAGGATACGCGAAACAACTGATTGCGCGCGGGGAATATGCGCTTGCGACGGTTACCCTTAATAAGCAGTTGGCAGATTTACCCGTCGAGGCGCGGGCGCTGCTGGCCCGGGTGTACATGCTGGAGGGCGCGTTCGGCGAGGCCACGCGGTACCTGGAGGCGGCCCGCGAGAAGGGGCTGGCGGAGGCGCGCTACTACGCGCTCAAGGGGCGCATTGCCGTCATGCAGGGTCGATGGAACACCGCTTGGGCCGCGCTGCGCAGCGCGGTGGCGCTCTCGGGAAGGACCGACGACGCCCTGTACTGGGGCACCGTCGGGCTCGCCCAGGGCAACCTGGACCGTGCCTTGCTGGGCTTTGGCAAGGCCGAGCGCGCCGGTGCGCCGGCCCGGGCCGCTTTTTTACGCGGGCTGGCCCTGCTGCCGGCGGAACCGGATAGAGCGCTTCAGGAGCTGCGTGCAGCTCAGGTGCAACTGGACAGCGAGGACCCGCTCAAGCCCCAGGCCATCTACTGGCAGGCGCGGGCGCTCGAGCGCCTGGGTCGGGCGGGTGAGGCCCGCAGCACCCTGCGTTTCCTGCTGCGCAGCTACCCCGGCTACGGCGCTGCCCAGGACGCACTCAACCGCCTGGGTCCCTAGTTGCCGCACGCCATGGCCAAGACCGCCCTGCACCCCCTACGCGACCGCGCTCTGGCGCGGTTCCTCTACCGTGGTCCCGAGCCCAAGGGCGACCAGCCCAAGGCCATCCGCCAGCTGGTCGAAGGCTTTGAATCGGGCCTGCGTTACCAAACGCTGCTGGGCGCCACCGGCACCGGCAAGACGGTGACGATGGCCAAGGTGATCGAGGCCCTAGGCCGACCCACGCTGGTGATGGCACCCAACAAGGTGCTGGCCGCGCAGCTGGCGGCCGAGTTCCGCGAGCTCTTCCCCGAGAACGCGGTCGAGTACTTCATCAGCTACTACGACTACTACCAGCCCGAAGCCTACGTCCCCGGCCGCGACCTCTTCATCGAGAAGGACGCCAGCATCAACCCCGAGATCGAGCGCCTGCGCCACTCCACCACCCAGAGTCTGCTCACCCGCCGAGACGTGATCGTGGTGGCCTCGGTGAGCGCCATCTACGGCCTGGGCAGCCCCGAGGACTACTACGCCATGCACCTGGTGCTGCGCGTGGGCCAGGCCATGTGGCGCGAGGAGATTCTGGAACGGCTGGTGGAGCTTTCCTACGACCGCAACGACATCGACCTGCAACCCGGCCGTTTCCGCGCCAAGGGCGAGGTGATCGAGGTCTGGCCCGCCTACGGGACCGAGCCGGTGCGCATCGAGCTCTGGGGCGACGAGATCGACCGCATCCACACCGTTCATCCCATCAGCGGTGCGCGCGGGGCCGAGCTGGACACCCTGATGCTCATGCCCGCCACCCACTACGCCACCCCTGAGGAGCGCCTGCGCCCGGCAATCGAGGCCATCGAGGCTGAGCTGAAGGAGCGGGTGGCCGAGCTCGAAAAAGCCGGCAAGCTGCTGGAGGCCCAACGCCTGCGCGAGCGCACCCTCTACGACCTAGAGCTTTTGCGCCTGATGGGCCACTGCCCCGGCATCGAAAACTACGCCCGTCACCTCTCTGGCCGCGCCCCCGGCGAGCCGCCCTATACCCTGCTCGACTACTTTCCCGACGACTTCGTGACCTTCATCGATGAATCGCACGTCACTGTGCCCCAGATCCGCGGCATGTACAACGGCGACTACGCCCGCAAGAAGATCCTGGTCGAGTACGGCTTCCGTCTGCCCTCGGCGCTCGACAACCGCCCCCTCAAGCTGAACGAGTTTCTGGAGCGCACCGGCCAGATGGTCTTCGTCTCGGCCACGCCGGGGCCGGAGGAGCTCGCGATGTCAGGTCAGGTGGTTGAGCAGATCATCCGCCCCACCGGCCTCCTCGACCCGAAGGTGACCATCAAGCCCGCCGAAGGCCAGATGGAGGACCTGATGGGAGCGATCAAGGAGCGGGCCGCCAGGGGCGAGCGAACGCTGGTGACGGTGCTTACCAAGCGCATGGCCGAGGACCTGACGGCCTACCTGAGCGAGCACGGCATCCGGGCGCGGTACATGCACCATGAGCTCGATGCCTTCGAGCGCCAGGCGCTGTTGCGTGACCTGCGTTTGGGCCACTTCGACGCGCTCGTGGGCATCAACCTGCTGCGCGAGGGGCTCGACCTGCCCGAGGTGAGCCTGGTGGCCATCCTCGACGCCGACAAGACCGGGTTCCTGCGCAGCGAGCGCAGCCTCATCCAGACGATCGGGCGCGCGGCGCGCAACGCCGGCGGCGAGGTCTTCCTCTATGCCGACGAGGTTTCCGAGGCGATGAAGGCCGCGGTGGAGGAGACGAACCGCCGCCGCGCCATCCAGGAAGCCTACAACCGTGAACACGGTATCACCCCGCGCACCATCGAGAAGAGCGTGCGGCGCATGGTCAAGCCCGAAGACTTCGAGGAGGCCCCCGAGTTGGCGGTGGTGGTGGACGAGGAAAACCTAAAGCACCAGATCGCCGAGCTGGAGCTGGCCATGTGGTCGGCCTCGCAGGACCTCGACTTCGAGCGCGCCGCCGAGATTCGCGACCAGATCCGGGCGCTAGAGGCGCAGTTGAAGGGTGTGGAGCTGCCCCAGGCGGCCCTGCCGGGGCGCAAGAAGCGCCGCCGGAGGAGGTGAGTTGGGGATTGTAGGAGGTGGGAGGTGGGCTGGCCATGCATCGGCGACCGGCTTTTGGCGGTTGCATCACCAACAACCCCCACCCCAGCCTTCTCCAAGGGGAGTGAGTTCTATTACTCTGCGACCGAGTCAGTGGCTTTTTCTCGTGGCGAAGAAAAACACCACAGGCTACACCACGGGCTACAGACCTCCGCTTTTCACGACGCACCATCTACCACGAACTACGCACTACGAACTACCCGAGCAAACCCCCGGTCGCAGGGTTGGGGGCAGGGAGTCCGGGGTGCCGGTCAGGCCAGCAGGATGGGCCGTTCCAGGTAGAAGGCCACGCGCTCGAGGAAGCGGGTGCGGTCGGTGGGCAGCTCGCCGCTGATCGAGAGCAGCCCCAGACCCTCGGGCAGGCCTGCCCGGCCCAGGGTGACGAGCACGTGGTCGGGGAGGATGACCTCGGCGTAAGGCGTGGCCCCGAGGTCGAGCACGACCAGGCCCTCGCCTTCTTCGCGGGCTTCCTGAATGTGGTGGAAGAGGTCACGCAGGTTCGTGGCCGGCAGGACGGCCAGGGTGCGCAGGTGCTCGCCTTCAAAGCGGCCCAGGACCGCGCGCATGGGCACCTCGAGCTCCGCCAGAGCGCGGTCCACCGCGCGGAAGAGCAAAAGCTCGAGCGGCACGTCCTTGCGCCAGGCGGCCGAGAGGTCCTCGCGTGCGCGCTCCGCCGCCGCCAGGGTGACGGCGCGGCGGAAGGCGGGCGGGAAGACCACGCTCGGTGCGGCTACCGCAGCCGCGATGGGCTCGGCTTCGGGTTCGGTTTCCGGTTCGGCTTCGGGTGCGGCCGCGACCTCGGGTTCGGCTTCGAGACCGGTGGCCATGACCGTTTCTTGTAGCTCGGGTTCGGGCTCGAAGGCCGCCATTTCTTCTGCCCCGGCCTCGTCTGCGGGCGCGACGGCCTCGAGGGCTGGGGTTTCCACCTCTCCCACCGCTTCCCAGCCGCCCAGCTCGGTCTCGCTCGGGCCGGTCTCGGGCGCGGGCACCTCAGCCTCGGGCGCGGACCAGGCTTCTTCCGCCTCTTCCTCGGCGGCCATGCCCGGAAGGCCCTCGTCCTCGGCGGCCGAGACGGCCTTGCTTAACTCGGTTTCCCAGACGTCGGCCTCGGCCTCTTCGGGCGGCGCGACGTCCTCTTGAGCCCAGGAGCTGGCGGACTCGGCGGCTTCTTCGGAGGCCTCGGCGGCGACTTCTTCCCAGCTGAACTCGAGGGGCTCCTCCGCCTCGGCGGGCGCGGCGGCCTCTTCGGCCTCACCGAACCAACCGGCTTCCTCGGCGGGCTTGGGGGCGGGTTCGGACGGCGTTTCCTGCGGCGCAGCACCCTCCCCGGCGGCTTCTGCCTCGGCCACCTCTTCGAAATCCATCTCGAAGAAGGCTTCTTCCTCAAAGGTGGGTTCCGGTTCGGGAGGAGGCGGGGTCTCGGAGGTGATTTCCGGGGGGACCAGCTCGCCCAGGTCCACGCCTTCCTTAGCTAGGGCCTCCTGCACCTGGCTGAGGTCGGGGACCTGGTCGGGCGGCGGCTCGTCGCTGGGCTGGGGCGGAAGCTCCACCTCCCCCGCCATCACCTTGGCGAGGAAGGCGAGAATATCGCGCTCCACAATCGTTCCATCGGGCCCGGTGCCCTGGAGGGCCTGCCAGTCGATACCGTTCTCCTCGGCGAGGCGTCGGGCCAGTGGGGTAATCTTCGGTTCCGTCATCTCGGATCTCCCTATGTTCCTTCTATCATAGCCCAGTTCTAGGCGCGTGCGCCTCCAGGACGTACCCTGGAGGCATGGAAAACGAACTGGCGCGCCTGATTCTCGACTACAGCCGGCCGGTCAAGTCCGGCGAGACGCTGGTGGTTCGGGCCGAGATGGAGGCCTGGCCCCCTTTTGCGCGCCTTGCATGCCGAGGCGCTGGCGCGCGGGGCCTATCCGCTGTTGCGGATGAGCTATCCCGGCCAGGAGGCCGACTTTTTGGAGTGGTCGGGGGTGTGGCTCGAGCGCGTGCCCGAGGCCGAGAAGGCCGAGCTCGAGGCCAGCGACGCCGAGGTGCGGATAATCGCTCCGGCCGACCCCTTCGCCACCTCGGGAGTGCCGGGTGAGCGCCTGGCTCGCTACCGCAAGGCCTGGAGCGGGCTGCGCCTGCCCCGGGGGCGGCGCAGCCTGGCGATGTGGCCCACCGGAGGCCTGGCGGCCATGGCGGGGATGAGCCTGCCCGCCTACCGCGAGCTGGTGCGCCGCGCCTTTTTCCTCGACCGCCCTGACCCGGCGGGGGCCTGGCGGGCGCTGGCGGCGGCGCAGGCGCGCTTCATCGAGAGGCTCGAGCGCGCACGCGAGGTGCGGATCCGCGCGGAGGGCACCGATCTGAAAATGCGCGTGGACGGGCGCAAGTGGGTCAACTCGGACGGGCGCAGCAACTTCCCAAGCGGCGAGGTCTACACCGGCCCGATCGAGGACAGCGTGGAGGGCAAGGTCCGCTTCGACCTGCCGGCGCTCGCGGGCGGGCGCTGGGTACGGGACGTGCGGCTCGTCTTCAGGGCGGGCGAGGTGGTGGAGGCCTCGGCCGAAGAGGGACAGGACTACCTCGAGGCCATGCTCGCTACCGACGCGGGGGCGCGGCGCGTGGGCGAGTTGGGCATCGGTACGAACTTCGGCGTGGACCGGCCCACCGGGCTGGTGCTCCTGGACGAGAAGATTGGCGGCACCGTGCACCTGGCGCTGGGCCAGGCCTACCCCGCCACCGGCGGCCAGAACCGCTCGGCCATTCACTGGGACCTGGTGGTGGACCTGCGCAAGGGCGGGGAGCTTTTGGTGGACGGCGAGGTCATTCAGCGGGACGGTCGCTTCGAGGCTGGCTGGTTCGAGCCGCCGGCGTGATGCGGCGGGCGCCCAGGTAGACGCGCCGGTACCAGGGGGCGTCGAGAGGTTCGATCATTACCCGGTTCTTGAGGCTGTTGGCGTGGATGAAGCGTCCGTCGCCCAGGTAGATCCCCACGTGGTCGACGCCGTTGCCCGAGAAGCTGAAGAAGACGAGGTCGCCGGGTTGCGGCTCACCCACGGGGGCAAGCGCGTTCCACAGCTCGCGGGTGGTGCGCGGCAGGGCGACGCCCAGCTCCTCGTAGACCCGCCCCACGAAGCCGGAGCAGTCGAAGGCGTCGGGGCCGCGCGCCCCCCAGCGATAGGGACGGCCCAGGTAGGCCCGCGCCACGGCCTCCAGCTGCGCGGTGCGGTCGGGTTCGCGCTGCGCCTCCGCGGCCGCGGCCGGCGGCACCCAGAGGGCGCTGCCGGCGCGGATTTCGTCGCCGGTAAGGTTGTTGAGCCGTTTCAGCGTGGCCACGTCGGTGCCGTAGCTGCGGGCGATTCGCCAGAGCGTCTCGCCTGAGGCGACGACGTGCCGCTCGGGCAGGAGCAGGGTGCGCCCCACCTCGAGCGTGCCCGCGGCGTCCGGGTTGAGCAGCAGAAGCACGGTCAGCTCCACGCCGTGCGTCTGAGCGATGCGCCACAGCGTGTCCCCAGGCTGCACGACGTAGCTTCCGCCCACGGCCAGCCCGGCCCAAAGCAAAACCCCTAAGGCGAACCGTTTCACCTTAGGGGCAGTGTACCACCCGTGGGCTCAGTTGCCTTCTGAGCGTGCAACCTCGGGGTCGGCCCAGGCGACCAACGGACGCAGGCTGAGGGGGGCGATGATGGTGCTGGCGACCACCATGAAGATCACGATGGCGAACTCCTTTTCGTCCACCGCGCCGGCGCCGAGGCCGATCGAGGCCACGATCAGGCCCACCTCGCCGCGCGGCACCATGCCCACGCCCACCACCAGGGCGTTGCGGATTCCCTGAGAGAGGGCGCCGAACATGGCCACCAGCTTCCCGCCGATGGCGATGAGGCTGACGATGACCCCTGCCATCAGCACCTCGCGGCTGGCGAGCGCCGCAAGGTCGAGCTGGACGCCCATGTAGGCGAAGAAGATGGGCGCCAGGAACGACTCGATGGCGTGCACCGGCTTCTCCAGGTCGTGCTCCTCGCGCAGCTCGGCCATCACCATTCCGGCCATGAAGGCGCCCACGATGGGGGCGAGGCCGATGAAGGAGGCAAGCGTGGCCATGCCCAGCCCGAAGGCGATGCTGAGGCCGAGCGGACTCTGGAAGGGCAGCCTGTCGATGAGAATGCGCCGCACCAGCGGGACGAGCGCCATGGCCGCGCCCACGAAGAGGAAGGAGATCACGACCAGCTTCACGATGCCCGCCGTCTCGACCGCGCCGGTGGTGGCGATGCCCGAGACGATGGCGAGGACGATCAGCCCCTCGATGTCGTCGATGACCGCCGCGCCCAGGATGATGCGGCTGTAGGGGCGCGAGAGGACGTCGAGCTCCTGCATGACGCGGGCGGTGATGCCCACGCTGGTGGCCACCAGCGCCGCGCCCAAGAAAAGCGAGGCCACCTGGTTGAAGCCGGCGTAAAGGCCGAAGTAATACCCGCCGAGGAAGGGCAGGATGGCCCCCAGCACGGCGACCACGAAGGCCTCCTTGCCCACCTTGAGGATGTCCTGCAGGCGGGTTTCCAGGCCCACCATGAAGAGCAGGAAAATGGCGCCGAGCTCGGAGATGAAGTAGAGCAGATCGCCCTCGGCCACCCAGCCGAGGAGCGCCGGCCCCACGATCACGCCGGCGAGCAGCTCACCGATCACGGCCGGCTGCTTCATCTTCTGGAAGAGCCAGCCGACGATCTGGGTGGCCAGGATGAGGATGAAGATCTCGAAGAGGTGGCCGGTGATGTTGTGTCCGCCGCCGCCCGCCTGGGCTCCGCCCTCCGCGGCCGCGGCGCCCGCTGCGAAGACGAATTGCTCGAGCATGGTCTACTTTCTCCCCGTGAGCAGCCGTAGCAGGTCGCCGCGGGTGACGATCCCCACCAGGCAGCCCTCGTCGTTGATGACCGGCATGCGCTTGTAGAGGTTTTCGATGAGCTTGTCGAGGACGACGCGCAGCGGGTCTTCCGGATGGAGCTTGGGCACGTCGGTGCGCATGACCTCCTCGACCTTCTTCTCGCGGTAGATCTTCTCGAAGTCGTGGATCGAGTGGTCGTCTACCCAGCGGTCGAAGAGTTGCAGAGCCACCACGTCGGGCGCGCCGGGGATGTTCTCGGGGCGCGGCAGCAGGTCGTCCATCTCGAGCACGCCCAGGTAGCAGCCGCCCTTGCCCACCACCGGCAGCCCGCCATAGTGGTGGGCCAGCATGCGGTCGGCTGCCTCCCACAGGCTTTCTCCCTCGACCACGGTGAGGGGGTTAGGGGTCATGATCTCGCCAGCCTTCATAGCCCCCACTATACCGGCTCGTCCGGGCCGTAAGGCCCCGCGGGCGTTGTCAGGCGCGGCGGGTTTTGATATAGTAATCCCTGCCTGGCACCGCGGTCCGCGGTAGCTCAGCTGGTAGAGCGGTCGGCTGTTAACCGATTGGTCGCAGGTTCGAGTCCTGCCCGCGGAGCCAGAAAAGAACCGCCCCCACCGGGGCGGTTCCTTTGTTGCGTTTTCCTTGAAAACCATCGTTTTTGGCAATTTTTATGGCCGTTCTCCTGGGCAGCGCTCAGTAGTTGTAGTGCTTCACGAAAACGATACCACTTTGACCCTTTTGGACTCCACAACTTCCAGCGGCGTCCGGTAGCCCAAGGCCTGGTGCAAACGCCGAGTGTTGTAGAAGTGCCGATACTCGTCCA
>JALSQD010000048.1 GCA_026985615.1 Thermaceae bacterium
TCGACCCAGTTCTTGCCCACCTCGTAGACCATCCAGGCGGCCAGCTCGAACTTGCGCCGGCGCATGACGTGCGCGGCCTTCCACAGCACCCGCGAGCGGTGCTCCTGGGGCCAGCGCTTCCAGGTCTTGAAGGCTTTCCAGGCCGCCTCGAGCGCCGCGTCGGCCTCGGCGGGGCCGGCCTTGGCCGCCCGCCCCACCAGCCGGGCGGGGTCGGAGGGGTCGCGCGAGGGCAGCCAGTCGCCGGTGACCACCGCCTCGCCGCCGATGAGGAGGGGGTAGTCGCGGCCCAGCTGGGTCTTCACCTCGGCCAGCGCCGCCTGCATGGCTCTTTTCTCCGCCTCGTCCTTGAACAGCAGAATGGGCTCGTTCTTGAAGGGTTCAACCGTCATAGCCGCCTCCTTTTACCTAGCCCTGCGCCATGCCGCGCAGGACAAAGAGCAAGTTCTCGGGCCGCTCGGCGAGCCGGCGCGAGAAGTAGGGGTACCAATCCTCGCCGTAGGGCAGGTAGTCGCGCACGGTGTAGCCGCGGCGGGCGAGGTCGCGTTTGAGGCCGCGGCGGATGCCGTAGAGGAACTGGAACTCGTAGCGTTCGCGCCCGATCCCCTCGGCCTCGGCCCAGGCGCGCACCTCCTCCACCAGCGACGCCTCGTGGGTGCCGGTGGCGATGCGACCGCCGGCGGCCAGGTTGGTGCGCACGAGCTCGAGGAACTGCTCGCGGATCTTTCCCCGTTCTTGCCAGGCCACCTCGGCGGGCTCCTTGTAGGCGCCCTTGACCACACGCAGGTTGGGCTTCAGGTGCAAAATCGCCCGCAGGTCGGCGGGGCTGCGCTTTAGGTAGCTTTGCAGCACGATGCCGACGTTTTCGTAACCCTCTTCCTCGCGCAGCGTCCGCCAGACCCAGAGGGTGGCGTCGGTGCGGGGGCTGTCCTCCATGTCCACCTGGACCACCCCCTCCACCGCCCGGGCGGCGTCGAGGATGCGGCGCAGGTGCTCGCGGGCCAACTCGCGGTCGAGGTCGAGGCCCAGCTGGGTCAGCTTGACCGAGACCCAGCGGGGGTAGGGCAGCGTGCCCAGCGCCTGCACCAGCCGCACGATCTCGCCGGTGAAGGCCGCGGCCTTCTCCTCGCTCGTCACCATCTCGCCGAGCAGGTCCACCAGGGCGTGGATACCCTCGTCCTCGAGCTCGCGCACGACGTTCAAGGCCTCTTCGAGGGTGTGACCGGCCACGTAGCGGCGGGCGAAGCGCCAGCCGTGGGTGCGCACCAGGCGCTCGAGCCACTTCTGGTTCGCGACGCCCAGCACCAGCGAACGGTAGAGGGGGTTCAGGTCCATACCGCCTCCTGGATGCGCCGGGCCACGGTGGCCTTGAAGGCCTGCACGTGGGCCTCGGCGGCCGCGCGCGCGGCCGCGGCGTCGCCGGCGCGGATGGCGGCGACGATGGCGCGGTGCTGCGCGCGGGTCTCGGGGCTCTGGTTGAGATCGCGCGAGAACTGGCGGGTGAGGGCCAGCGCGGCGTCGAGGTCGTGGAAGACCTGCTCAAGCACGCGGTTGCCGCTCGCGGCCACCAGCATCGCGTGGAAGCGCTCGTCGGCAGCGATCTGGGCGGCGTAGTCGGCGGGGTCCGCGCCCTCCAGCTCGGCCAGGGCCTCTTCCAGGCGGCGCACGCCCTCCTCGCTACAGCGCTCCGCGGCGCGGGCCGCGGCCTCACCCTCGATGAGCGCCCGCACCTCGTAGACCTCCTTGACCTCGCGCGGGCTGAGCACCCGCACCCGCGCCCCCTTGCCCGGTGTCAGCTCCACTAGGCCTTCCTGCGCGAGGCGCTGCAGCGCCTCGCGCACCGGGGTGCGGCTCACGCCCAGGGTCTCGGCCAGCGCCGGCTCGCTCAGGCGCTCACCGGGGAGCAGACGACCCCCGACGATCAGGCGTTTGAGCCGGTCGTAGGTGGCCTCGCGGACCAGGTTGGGACGTTGGATGCGCACGCGACCTCCTCGTGTGTATACAGTATACACAAGCTGGGGTGGGAAGAGATGGATGGGCGTGCGCCGCGCGCCCTAGTGCTGTGCCAGCGCGGGCTCGAGCCGCTTGGGCAGGGGCTCGAGCGTCGGCTCCAGGTGGTCGGGCCCGGCCGCGGCCAGGGTGGCTGCGTCGTGGTTGCCCCAGGTCACGGCAAAGGTGCATAGCCCCGCGGCCTTCCCCGCCAGCACGTCGTGGACGGTGTCGCCCACCATGCACACCCCCCGGCCGCCGACGGCCCGGACGGCCGCCTCCACCACGTCGGGCGCGGGCTTGGCGGGCAGGTCGTCGGTGCCCTGCACGTGGTCGAGTAGGTGCAGGATCCCCACCGCCTCCGCGAGCTTGCGGGCGGTGGCGCCGCGCTTGGTGGTGGCCACGACCAGGGCGTAGCCCTCGCCGCGCAGCCGCGCCAGCAGCTCGGGCACCCCGGGGTAGGGGCGGCTATGGTCGGCCATGTGCTCGCGGTAGTGGGCGCGGTAGGCCTCGGCCAGCACCTCAGCGTCGGCGCCGGGGGCGGCGCGGCGGAACATCTCGACCAGCGGACGTCCGATCAGCCCGGCCATCGCGCGGTCGTCGGGCTCGGGCAGGCCGTAGCCGCGCAGGACGTGGCGAAAGCTGGCCGTGATGTCGGCCAGCGAGTCCACCAGGGTGCCGTCGAGGTCGAAGACTACCGTAGGCTTCAAGACTTGGGCTTCCTCAGGATCCGCACGGTCTTGATGGTGTCCTGCTGGGTGAGCTGCTGTACCACGTCCATGCCCTCGACGACCTTGCCGAAGATCGTGTACTGGCCGGTCAGGTGCGGCGTCGGCGCCAGGGTGATGAAGAACTGGCTGCCGTTGCTGTTAGGGTCGGCGGTGCGGGCCATGCCCACCCAGCCGGCGGCGTCATAGCTGAGGTTGGGGTCGATCTCGAGGCCGAACTGGTAGCCCGGCCCGCCGGCGCCGGTTCCGGTGGGGTCGCCGGTCTGGGCGACGAAGCCGGGGACGACGCGGTGCCACTTGAGGCCGTCGAAGTAGTGGTGGAGCGCCAGGAAGACGAAGGAGTTGACGGTGTTGGGGGCGCTGTCCTCAAGCAGGTCGATGACGATCTTACCCTTGCTGGTCTCGATCTCGGCGTAGTAGTCGTACTTCTTGTGGTCGATGACGACCTCCGGCTTCTCGAAGCTGCGCACCGGAGTGTCGCTGAGGTAGTCCATGGTCTCCATTTCGCCCGCTTTCTGCGCGACCGCCGCCGTCGGGGTCGCCGCGCTTTCGGTCTTCTTGGGTTTGCATCCGGCCAGCCCGAGGGCCAGCGACGCGGCCGCCAGGGCCAGGAAAAGGGCACGCATGCTTCCAGGATAGCGCACCCGCATGATAAATGCGCGAGCCTCAGTCGTGACAGCCGGCAGCGCCGGCGTCGAGGACCTCGTCTTCCGTGGACACGAAGCGCCAGGTGTAGCGGCCCTCGGCTAGGGTGAGCTCGAGCACGCCGTGGTGCGCGTCGTCGGCGAAGAGGCTGCCGCTGGCGCGCTGGCGCAGCTTGCGCAGGCCCGCGCCGCCGGTGCCCGCCACGAACTGCACCGTGCCGCGTTCGGGGTCGCTGCGGCCCTCGGCGTCGAGCGGCGCAAAGCGCTCGTAGTGGTGGTCGTGGCCCGAGAGTACGAGTTCGACCCCGTAGCGCTGGAAGAGCGCCCATAGGGGCTGCATCCGGGCGTTCGAGCCGTGCACGCCCGAGCTGAAGCGGGGATGGTGCACGAGCACGAGGCTGCACCTGGCCGGATCCTCGCGCAGCGCCGCCTCCAACCGGGCGTAGAGCTCGCCCCCGGGGAGGCAGCTTTGGTCGAGGAGGCAGCGGCTGTCGAGGGCGTAGACGCTCCAGGAGCCGATGCGGTGAGCGGCGAAACCGATTGGCGGATGCGCCGCTTCGGCGCCGAAGTAGCCGAAAAAGCCCGCGGCCTTGCGGGTGTAGTACTCGTGGTTGCCCGCGACGGCCAGGGTGCGTTCGCGAAAGCGGCCCCACGAGGGGTCGTAACAGCGCGCGAACTGGCGCGACGTGCCCGCAGGATAGGCCAGGTCGCCGAGCGCGGCCACCCAGCCCGCGTCGGGTGCGCCCAGGCGCTCGAGCAGCGCAGCCGTGGTCTCGTCTCCGGTCCAGTTGCAGCTGGCGATGTCGCCCGCGGCCCAGAGGACCGCTTCGTCCTGCGCGAAGGCGGGTGAGGCGAGGGCGAGGAGGGCGAAGGCCCAGGACCACGAGCACAGGTTTCGCATACCCGTTAGTCTAACCGGACGCACAAAGGATTAAGCATTGGTTAAGCAAACTGCATTGCCTTGCAAGCAGGCGGAATCTACGATGAAAAGTGAACATGAGTCGCCCTGTCGAAGATCGCTTAAATAAAACCAAATCCAAGAAACACCAGCAGGGGATGACGCTGATCGAGATGCTGCTGGTGGTCGCGATCCTCGGCATTCTGCTCGGGGTGGCCGCGTTCACCAAGCCCTGGTCGTTCGAGGGGCGCAGGTTCGCTGAAGACGTGCGAAGAACGTTGCAGGTGGTCAAGAGCGAGGCCGCCAAGCGCAACCGCAGCGTCTGGGTCGAGGTGCAAGACGGCGCGCTCGTGGCCTTCACGGGCACGCCCACGGCGGGGTGCGGGGTCACGCCCGAGGAGGAGATCGCCCGCATCAATGCCGACGCCTACCACGGCGGTTTCACCTTGAGCACCGACTACCCCGGCGGCCTCGTCCGCTGGAACCCGCAGGGGTTCCCGCGCGACTGCTACGGCAACCCGCGCGCGGGTGAGATCGATCTCCAGGGTGCGGATCGGACGTTGTGCGTGTCGGTGGGGGGTACGCTTCAGGTGGTGCGGGAAGGGAACTGCCCGTGAGGAGAGCGTATGGTTTCACGCTGATCGAGACTGCCATCGCCGTTTTCATCCTGGTCGTCGCCATTCTGGCGGCGCTGGGCCTGGAAGCCACCAGCCTAAAGAACAGCGCCAAGGCGCGCACCCTGCAGGAGGCCGCGGCCGTGAGCGACCGCGTCTTCCAGGAGTTGCGCACCGCCGGCGACCTCGGCGCGCGCTGCGCCGATCTGGACGGGGGCGAGATGGAGGGCCTCACGGTGGCCTGCAGCGCCACCCCCTGCCTCTACGACGCGGGCACGCTCACCTGCGACGCCAGCGTCGCAGACCCCCAGCTTTACGACGTGGCCGTCGAGGTCCGTGACGGCGAGAATGTGCTCGTGCACGCGCGCAGCTACATCCGGCCCACGCTGCCGCTGGGAGGGGGTGAGGGGGACGGTGAGTAACCGCAGGGGCTTCACCCTCGTCGAGTTCTTGGTGGTGATGGCCATCGCCGGCGTCCTTTTCGCCGCTTTGCTCAACTCCCTCGTCGTTTCGGGGCGGGTCCACGACCGGCAGTCGGCGCGGGACCGGGTCCAGGCCGACGTGGAGTCCGTGGCGCTGAGCCTGGCCACCGACCTGGGGCGCGCCGGCTTCCTCTCCGACGACCCCACGGCCGTGACCTGGCTGGCGCAGAACTGGTCGGCGACGAGCTACCCCACCATCCGCGTGGCCTCCGGCGCGCCCTACGACGACCTGACGGTGCGTTGGGGGGCGGAAGGGGGCGACTGCCCCAGCGGGGCCGAGGCAAGCTACGCCGTGGGCGGGCAGACGATCTGCATTCGCAGCGTACGCTACTACGTCAGCGACGGTCGGCTCTACCGCGAGCTCGACGAGGCCGATCCGGTGGAAGTGCTGCCCTACACAGTCGAGGCCTTCCAGGTGTTCTACGGGGACCGCAACGGAACGTGGTCGTCCACGCCGCCCGCGTCGGTTTTGCTGTCGGCGGTGGGCGTCTACCTGCGGGTGGCCGCGCCCTACGAGGGCGAGGCCGGTTGCGGAACCTACCCGAGCAGCGAGGTGCTCGCGGCCTATGGAAGTGCGAGCACCCTGGGGATTCCCCAGGCGACCTACGGTACGTGTGACGGCGTCTTGCGCTTGGAGCGGGTGGTCGGCGTGGGTCTGGCCAACCTCCAGCGCTACTGATCGGAGGGTGCGATGAAAACTAGGCAAGGCAATCAAGGTTTCGTTCTGGCGGCCGCTCTGTCGGTCTCGGTGCTGATCCTGTTGCTCGGCTTCGCCATGAGCAGCATGGCCAGCGCCAGCCTCAAGACCAGCGGCAACGAGTTGGCGCGCTTGCAGGCCAAGTACGCCGCGGAGTCGGGCGTGGACTTCGCCATGGCCGAGTTGCAGGCGATGCAGCCCGAGGCGGCGCGGACCTACTATGCTGCTCCGGTGCAGACGGATTGCCCCGGCGACCTCGACTGTACCTACAAGGTCGCTTACGCGGACAGCACTGAGAGCGGCGACGTCTACCGCATCGAGAGTGTGGGCAGCGGCCCCAAGTCGGCCGAGTACGAGGTCGTCGCCCTGGTCATCAAGGGTGCTGGCGGCACCCAGACCAACCCCTGGTTCACACTGGGTCTTGTCTCCGAGGGGACGGTTGAGGTCAACGGCTGGACCACCATCGAGGACGGCGGCTTGCACGGGAACGCGGGTTACCGCATAGGCACCGGTCGGTTCAGCGCCGACACGGTCACGGCCAGCTGCCCCAGCGAAGAGATTCCCGCTTCGCAATGCACCTGCTTCGCCGCCGGCCGCAACGACTTCTGCAACGGGCGCGAGCCGGCCGAGGTGGTGGACCCGGTGGACGTGGGTGACATCAGCGCCTACCTAGACGACCTTTGGGAAAAATACGATGTGCCGCCTCCTGGAGGCGGGTATAGTGTCGAGGGCCCAGTTTATATCAATAGCCAGGAAGAGCTGGACGCTTGGGCGGGGCGGACCGTGCGCGTCAGCGGAGGGAACGTCTACATTAATGTTCCCGGTGGAACGCTGCGCGACCTCAACCTGGTGCTTGACGACGGTTATTCGGTGGAGGTGGACTCGCCGCTGGTCGTGGAGAACAGCGACATTTGGGCCAGCGACCTTACCTTCCTTGGGAACGCCGAGGTGCGCAGCTCGGGCTTCTATCTGGACGGCACACTGGCCTTCCGGGGCACGAGCGATTCGTACGACAGCGTCTACGTGGCCGACACCATCGACTTCCACGGCACCAACGCGGTGGACTCGACCAAGCTGCTCTCGACGGGCGACTTCGACGACCACGGTGCGGTGACCTACTCGGGTGAGACCACCGTGGCCACCCGCGGCGACGTGAGCTTTCACGGCGCGACCGACCTCTCGGCGCTCGAAAACGAGGACGGGTTGGCCGTCATCGCTGAGGGCGACGTGAACTTCAGCGGGCGCAACGACACCGTGGGCATCTTCTGGGTCGGTGGCGACTTCCGTATCAACGGCACCAAGCGCATCATCGGCGGGGTGCTCTCCCAGAGCGATATCGACCTCAACGGCAACACCACGATTCAGGCCCACGGCCTCCAGAACGACGACCTGCCGCAAGTGGATCTGCTCGACGGCGTGTACGTGCTGAGCCGCGGAGCCGTCAGCGAAGACTGACGCGGCGCCCTCCTGCGAACGCGGGCGGCCCAGCCGCCCGCGTTCGTGTTCGCCCTGCTTAGATCTTGGGCAGGGTGATGCCTCGCTGGCCCTGGTACTTGCCGCCGCGGCTCTTGTAGGTGACCTCCGGGGCCTCGCCCTCGAAGAAGAGGAGCTGGACGATGCCCTCGCCGGCGTAGACGCGGGCGGGCAGCGGGGTGGTGTTGGAGATTTCCAGGGTGACGTGGCCTTCCCAGCCCGGCTCCAGCGGGGTGACGTTGGCCACGATGCCGCAGCGGGCGTAGGTGGACTTGCCCAGTGCGATGGCGATCACGTTTTCGGGCATGCGGATGTACTCGACCGAGCGGGTGAGGGCGAAGGAGTTGGGCGGGATCAGGACCTCGTCGGCCTCGATCTCCACGAAGCTCTGGGGATCGAAGGCCTTGGGGTCGACGACCACGCCGTAGGCGTTGGTGAAGACCTTCCACTCCGGCGCGGCGCGCAGGTCGTAACCGAACGAGCTGAGGCCGTAGGAGATCACGCCTTCCCGCACCAGGTTTTCCTCGAAAGGCTCGATCATGCCGTGTTCCCGGGCCATCCGCCGGATCCACCGGTCGGGTTGGATGCTCATGAGGTGAGTATACCTAGCGCGGCCACAGCGCCAGCCCGCTCACCACCGGGCGTTCCTGGGTGGGGTAGGCGAGGTCGCCCTGCGCGTAGAGCTGGGCCGAGCCGCCGCTGTCCATGCGGATCGCGCCCCAGGCGCCGAGCGCGAGCAGCCGCTCGGCCAGCACGCCGGGCGTGGTCTTGCCGCTCGTCACGAGCCAGAGCTCGCCTTCGCGCGTCCAAGCCACCGCGGCCTGGTAGGTGACCTTCCTGATCTGCGGGGCGTCCTTGGCAAAGCCCTCGGCCTCGGGGCGGTAGGCCAGGCGGCCGCCCTGGACGAGCAGGGGGCCGGCCTCGAGTGCGTAGCGAACGGGGGGCTCGAGCGCGCCGTAGAGGGCCAGGCGGTCGCCGGGGTGGAGCCGGCCCGCCCAGTCGGGATCGTCTGCAGGGTAGGCGAGCGCCCAGTAGCCCGGTTCGAGGGTGACCGGCGCGGGGTAGGTGTGGACGACGCGGTCGCCCTGCGCCACAATCACGTTCTCGCCGGCGCGCCCCACCTGCCCGGGCACGGTGTAGGCGGTGAGCCGCGCCGGCCAGCGGTTGAGGCCCACGGGGTGGGTGCGGCCGTCGGGGGTGACGACCCAAGCCTTGAAGGTGGGCACGGCCGCCTGGGGCGCGCCGCCGTCCCACATCAGCGCGCTGCGGCCGTAGGGCAGGCTCAGCGGTACGCCGTCGACCACCCACAGCCCGATGGGGGTGGCCGTCTTGGGATCGTAGTAGCCGCCGTTGAGCAGGGCTAGGGCGTCCGGGGCCATCTCGGGCAGGCGTTGCTTCTTGCCCGGCTCGCCCACGGGTTCGAGCCGCCAGCTCCCCGGCCGGGCGATCACCCGCACGAGCTCGAGCGGCTCCGGGGTCCAGACGTACTCGCGCCTGAGGACGATGCCCTCGGCGAGCCGCGTCTCCTCGGGGGGCGGGACGAAGTAGGCGTCCATGACGAAGCGCGCGGGCTTGCCCAGCGGGAAGGTGCGCCAGCGGTAGACGCGCCCGGCGGGGGCGAGGTAGCGGATCTCGGTGCCCTGGGGCCCGTAGCGAAAACTGAGCCCCTCGAGCCGCGGCGGGTTGGGCACGAAGTAAGGGACGAAAAAGGTGAACCAGCCCGGACTCTCGCCGTCCGCGCGGGGCAGCTCGGGGACGGAGCCCGGGGGCAGGTCGAGCACCAGGCGCAGCCGGTCTTTGGCGAGCCGGTAGCGCAGGCGGGCGCTGGGCAGCTCCGTGGGGACGACGCCCGCGGCCCGCAGCACCCGTTCGTCGAGGGCCAGCTCGGTGCCCTGGGGCGGTGGCAACGCGGGATCGAGCGGCGGCGCCCAGCCCACGCCGGGGACGTAGCTGAAGCGCACCCCCGTGCCCTCGAAGACCCAGGCCCCCTCCTGCTCGGATACGCGCAGCCCCAACCAGGCCGCGGGCACCTGGGCGAGCGTCCAGCCGACGAGTACGAGGAGGGCCAGGAACCGGCGCACCCTAACCCTCCGGCGGCCGGGTGTAGAGGCGGGGATTGGCCTCGGGGAAGGGGTTGTCGCGCGCCTCGAGGTCAGCGAGGTCGGCCGGCGTGCGGCCTGCGGCTAGCGCCTCGGCCAGCGCGAAGAAGGCGCGGGCGTGCTCGCGGTAGCGCGCGCGGGCGTAGTCGGCCGCCTGGCCGGTGTGGATGAGGAAGGGCCAGTCGGAGGCTTCGAGCAGGAGCAGCTCGCGCATCATTTGGCGCAGCACCCGCACCCGCTCGCCCTGGAAGCGCTCGGCGGCGAGCATCATCTCGGCCTCGGCCCGGTAGACCGTGCGCCAGTAGTCGAGGGTGTGGTCGTTCAGCCAGACGCGATGGTCGCCCCCCTCGCCCCAGGAGCCCTCGGGCAGGGCGATGCGCTGCGATGGGTTTTGTACGGCCTCGCGGGCGAGGCGCAGCCGCACCCGCTCGAAGCCCTGCAGGTTGCGGAAGAGCCGCTCGATCCAGGCGACTCCCTCGAACCACCAGTGCCCGAAGAGCTCCGCGTCGTAGGCGGCGGTGACGACGGCCTCGGGGTCGCCCTCGGCCTCCTGGGCGAGCAGGCCGGCGAAGTGGGCGGCGTGCGCGCGCACGCGCTCGGCCGCCGCCGCGGGGTCGTAGGGGGCCTTGGCGCCGAGGTCGGCGGAGCGGGAGGTCACGCGCCAGTGGTGCAGCCCCGACTCGGGGTCCTTGCGGTGGAACTCGCGGTAGGCGGGGTCGCCAGGGTAGCCGTAGTCCGCGCTCCAGACCTGGAGCGAGGTCATGCGGTCGCGCGCGAGCACCCGCAGGCCGCTCTCCAGCTCGAGGGCGCGGCGGCTCAGCGGGCCGGCCTCGCGCCGCGTCCCCCGGCCGTAAGGCCTCACGGGCTCGCTCCCCTCGACCAGCGCAGCGTCGGTAAAGGTGTAGCGCAACCCCGCGGCCATCAAGAACGCGTCTACCCCCGGCCGCCAGGCCGCCGGCGGGCCCTCTACCGGGGGCGTCCACAGGCCCGCGGGGCGGTAGGCCATCTCGGGCAGCCAGAAGCCCACGGGGTCCACACGCACGTGGCGGCGGTGGGTGTGCACCCCCGTGCGCACCTGGGCGGTGAGCGCCTCGGGGTAGCCCAGCAGGGGGGAGTAGCCGTGGGTGGCGCCTGAGGTGATGAGCTCGATCTGGCCCCGGTCCTGCGCCCGCGCGAAGGCGGTGGGGATGCGACCGTCGTAGGCGGCGAAAGCCTCCAGGGTTTTTTCCCAGAAGCGCACCAGAAAGGTGGCCGAGGCTTCCAGCTCGCCGCCGCGGTAGCGCTCAAGGTCGCGGGTGGCGCGGCCCAGGCGGTCGGCGGCGTAGCGCTCGAAGCCCGCCTGCACCTGGGGGTCGGCCAGCTGCTCGAGCAGGATGGGGGTGAGCCCCAGGGTAATGGGCGCGGGCACCCCGTCGTCCCAGAGCCGGTCCAGCGCGCGCGCCAGCGGAAGGTAGGTTTCGGCCATGACCTCGTAGAGGGTTTCCTCGCCGAAGGGCCAAACCCCGTGGGCCCGCACGTAGGGCATGTGGGCGTGAAGGACCAGAACGAAGTCCATTGCCTGCATCCTACCGCGCCCGCGCGGCCAGGAGCAGCAGCGCCGCACCGGCCAGCGCCAGTAGCCCGCTCGCGAGCGCGCGCCAGGGGAAGCGCGACCGGGCCGGTGGGAGCACGCCCGAGGCGTAGACGGCGGCGTCGTTCGCGGCGATCACGTCGAGCGCGCGCGGGGCGCTGACGGGTCCGTCCAGGTACCACGCACCCCCACCGGGCAGGGCGGGCCGGAAGGCCCAGGGCTCGAAGGGGTCGTATATGCCTGCGGCCACGTAGGCGCGGGGGCGCTCGGCGAGCCCGGTCTGCACCCAAATCCAGTCGCCGTCGCGCCAGGCCTGGGCGGTTTCGCGTTCGCCGCCGGCGGTGCGCCGTTCCGCGCCCCAGCCGCTGATCAGGTAGGCCTCCTCCCAGCCGCCGCCGGTGGGGGTGGAGAGCCCGGTGCCGGGCAGGGTCTCCTCGCCGCCCGGGGCGGTGTCGAGGTAAACGGCCACCACCGCCAGCGAGAAGCCGAGCGGGGCGCTCGCTGGGTTGGGGTAGCGGTCCAGCCGCACCCCGATCTGCCAGGCCCTGCCCACCTTGCGCAACTGGAAGCCGCGCAGGTCGGCGAAACCCACCTGCTGGTAGATCTCGGCGCGCGGGTAGGCCAGGCCGGCGCCGTGGTCGTCGCCGGCGGGGTCGGAGAGTAGCAGCAGGGCGAGCAGGATCCAGTGGGTCATGGGCGTCCAATCAGTGCGCGGGCCAGCTTCTCGGGGTCGTGGCGGATGAGGGAGCCCGCGTGGGCGAAGTCGCCCTCGATGACGTGCACCCCGTCCGCCTCGAAGGGCGCCGGCTCATAGGATACGGGATACTGCCCCTCGCGGGCGTAGCGCTCGAGCGCCTGGGGGTCCAGCGGCGCGCGGTGGACCAGGACCACCTCGGGCCTGCGCCCCAGGTGCTCGGCGACCGCCTTGTAGTGGGCGTAGGCGTCCATGCCGTCGGTCTCTCCCGGCTCGGTCATGATGTTGACCACGTAGACCAGCCGGGCCTCGGAGCGCTGCAGGGCCGAGCGCAGCTCGGGCGGGAGGAAGCTGGGGATGACCGAGGTAAAGAGGCTGCCCGGGCCCAGGACCACCACCTCCGCGCGCTCAACGGCGCGCAGGACCTCGGGCATCACCGGCGGGTCCTCGGGATCGAGCCATACCTTGCGCACCCGGCCCGGCGTCTCGCGGATGCGCGACTCGCCCTCGACCCGGCGCCCACCTTCCAGCTCGGCCACCAGCCGCGCGGGGTGGGGGGTCGAGGGGTAGGCCGCGCCCGAGAGCGCCAGCACCCGGTCGGCCATGCGCACGGCCTCGGCGAAGTCGCCGGTGAGCTCGAAGAGGCTGACCAGGAAGAGGTTGCCGAAGGTGTGGCCCGAAAGCCCCTCGCCCCGGCGGAAACGGTACTTCATCAGCTCGGGCATGCGCTCCACCTCGCTGAGCGCGGCCAGGCAGTCGGTGAGGTCGCCCACCGCGGGCACGTCGAAGCTCTCGCGCAGTCGCCCGGTCGAGCCGCCGTCGTCGGTGACGGCGACCACGCCGGTGAGGTTGGCGGTGTGCGTCTTCAACCCTGCCAGCAGGTTGGAAAGCCCGGTGCCCCCGCCCAAAGCGACGATGCGGGGGCCGGCCTCAAGCTTCCGCTTGCGCCAGACACGCTCGGGCACCTCGTCGGGATCGGTGATGGCCGAGAGGACCGAGCGGTTCATGGCGCGGATGCCCAGGCTGAAGACCCCGAGCCCCACCAGGAAGCAGAGCGTGCCCGAGAACCACAGCGGGAAGCCGAGGTTGCGGGTGAAGAGGACGAAGTCGAGCACCCGGTCGAGGAAGACGCCCTGCCAGCTTAGCTGGGCCACACCCAGGAACATCAGCAGCATGCCCAGCGCGGCAACGAGCACGTAGCGCTTGACGCGCATGCCGGGCAGCAGCCAGCGCAGGCTGGTGAGGTGGCGTCTAGCCGTCCTTTTCCACATCGCGATGCTCCACCAGGACCGCGAAGTCGCTGCCGAGGTCCCGGGCCAGGCGCTCGGCGACGGCCACCGAGCGGTGGCGGCCGCCGGTGCAGCCCACGGCCACGGTGTAGCCGTTGCGCCCGGCCGCCCGCGCCGCCGCCGCGGCCATGCGCGTCGTCTCGAGCAGGGCGCGGTAGTAGGGCTCCGCCCCCTCGCCGAAGACGTAGGCCGCGACCTCGGGGTCGAGGCCGGTGCGCGGACGCAGCGCGTCCTGCCAGTGGGGGTTGGGCAGGGCGCGCACGTCGAGCAGGAGGTCGGCCACCTGGGGCGGCCCCCACTTGAAGCCAAAGGAGATCAGGCGCAATAAGAAGGGCCGTTCTTCGCCGAGCAGGCGCGCCAGCCGGTCGGCCAGCTCGCCCGGGCCGGTCTCGCTGGTGTCGAGGACCCAGTCGGCCAGGCCGCGCAGGGGCGCCAGGATGCGGCGCTCGGCGTCGATCTCGCGCATGAGATGGCCGCTGCCCAGCGGGTGGGCGCGGCGGGTGAGGTTGTAGCGAGCCAGCAACACCTCTGCTCGCGCCTCTAGGAAGACGAGCTGGGCCGCGTGCCCCCCGGTGCGCAGCGCCTCGAGCGCGGGGCCCGCCTCTTCTAGGAAGGGGCGCGCACGCACGTCGAGCCCGAAGGCGGCGCGTTCCACACCCGCCCCGCCCAGGCGATCGCCGAGCGCGCCCCAAAGGGCGGGAGGAAGGTTGTCGGCGGTGTAGTAGCCGAGGTCTTCCAGGCTCTTGAGGGCGGTGCTCTTGCCGGCCCCGGAAAGGCCGCTGATCACGACGAGGCGCATCCTCCTCAGTTTCGCACGCGTTGCGCAGGGCCTCATGAGACGGACGGGCGTCCCAGCGGCTGCGCGTATAATCGCCTTGGTATGCGCGTGCGTGCGGGTGAGCCCAAAGACGCCGCCGGCCTGCGCCGCCTCCTCGAGGGGCTGGTGGGGCCGCTGGAGGCGGAGCTTGTGGGCGAGCTCAACGCCCAGCTGCTGCGCTTCCTCGGCGGGGAGGGCACCGCCCTCCTGGTGCTCGAGGACGGCGACCGGCTCGTGGGCATGCTCACGCTCTGGGTTCGGCGCGGCCTCTACGACGACGGGCCCGTGGCGGTGGTGGACCGGCTGGTGCTGGCGCCGGCCTACCAAAGCCCCGAACACGTGCGCCGGTTGCTCGAGCAGGCGCTCGGTGTCGCCCGCACCGTGGGCGCGCTCGACCTGGAGGTGCTTGACTCGGAGGGCTCCTACCTGCCTGCCGAGGCGCTGGAGGCGCTGGGGCTCGAGCCCGCGCGCCTCTGGCGAAGCCGCATGCTTTAAGGAGGTCAGAGTGAACGTACTGCCCAAAGGTGCCGAACCCCCTCGCCTGCAGCTGGCCGCGCTCGACGGCCGCACCCTCGACCTGGGGGCCCTCCAGGGCCCGCTCGTGCTCGCCTTCGTGCACCCCAAGGTGGCGGCGAGCCGCAACGTGGTGGGCTTCCTGCGCAAGCTGCACGACATGCTGCCCGACCTGCCCATCTGGTTCGTGACCTCGGTGGATCGCGAGGCGACCGAGCGCTACGTCAAGGGCTACCTTGGCGACTACCTCGAGGGCTACCCCGTGGTGGCCGAGGGCTGCGACGTGCTCGCGGCGTTCGGTGCGACCCACGTGCCGACCGTGCACTACTTCGAAGGCGGCGAGGTGGACCTCGCCTTTACCGGCTTCCACAGGCTCTCGCTCAACACCCTCGCCGAACGCGCCGCGGCCGCGCTCGAGGCCAAGGCCAAGCCCCTCATCACCGACCTGGAGAACAAGGGCGAGTACGAGCTGGCCGAGCCCAGCGGCTGCTGAGGATGCAAGGGCCGATTACGCGCCTGTACAAGCTGAGCATCCAGATCGCCTTCAACCTGGCGATCGTGGTGCTCGTTCTGGGCATGTTCGTGGGGGTGTGGCGGGTGCTCGCCAACCTGGGCCACACCCTGGGTCCGGGTACCACCCCCGAGGCCTTCCAGACCCTCATCATCGACGCGCTGACGCTGCTGGTGGTCATCGAGCTGGTGCGCACCTTCGTGGACTACTTCGAGTGGGAGCGGGTGCGCATCCACGTGCTCCTCGACGCCGGCGCCATCTTCCTCTTGCGCGAGCTCATCATCCAGCTCTACGCCCACAAGTTCGGGGCCGTGGACGTGGTGGGCTGGACCGCCGGAATCCTGCTCCTGCTTGTGGCCCGCACCTTGGCGGTGCGCTGGCAGCCGCCCGTGCATCGCGACGCGGCGGAACCGGTTGAGCCATACTGAGGGCATGAGCGCGCGCCCCGAGATCGTCGTGGGCTGGCTGCTGGGGGCCGACCTGCGCGACCCCGACCTGCTGGCCGCCTACGCCGCTGCCCGGAGGCGGCTCGAGGCCTACCTGCAGGCCGCCTTCCCCGAGTTCGACTGGCGCTTCGAGACCGCGGAGCGCCGGATTTTCGTGCCGCGTGGCGCGCTCGACCCGGTGGACCTGCTCGAGCTGGGCGTCTCCGAAAAGTTGCATCGCCGGTGGGACTACGTGCTCGTCGTCGTGCCCAACGAGCTCGTTGCACGCCACGGCCCCAGCAGCTTGGGGGTACCCAGCTCGGCGCTAGAGGCGGCCGTGCTCTCGACCAGTCGTCTAGGTAGCGGCGACGAGCTGGTGGAGCGAGCCGTGGTCCTGGGGTTGCATCTGCTGGGGCATTTGTGGGGGCTCGGTCACAACGCTGAAGGGCCCATGCGGCCGGTGGGCGACCCCGAAGATTTGCGCCTGGGCCCCTTCCCGCCCGAGCAGCGCGAGCAGGCCCGCCGCACCTTGGCCGAGGTGGCGGCGAGCCGTCTAGAGGAGCAGCGCGTTCGCTGGCGGGCGCTGGCCTTTTACGGACGCACCCTTATCAAGGACGCCCGCGGCATCGGTGAGGCCATCCTCGGCTACCGGCCTTGGTTAATGCCCCTTTACTTGGGCCGGCTCACCGCCGCGGCTGCGGTGAGCGTGGTCTACTTCCTGCTCACATCCGACGCCTGGGCGCTGGGCGCGCACCTCTCCTGGCGTGCGGTCTGGTTGCTGGCCGCGCTCAGCGTGGTGGCGGCCGCTGCTTTTATCTTTTCGGGGCAGGACCTCGGGCGGCTGGGTCGCGAATCCACCTGGCGCGAGCAGCTGGCGCGTACCCGCCTGGTGCTGCTGGGCACGTTGGGGCTGGGCATGGCCTCGCTGTGGCTGGCGTTGCTGGCGCTCTCGTTCGCCGGAGCTTGGATCTTGCCGCGGGCGCTGCTCGAAGATTGGATGGGCCTCGCACCCACGACCGAACACCTGCTCCGTTACGCGGTCTTCACCGCTACGATTGGCGTGCTGGGTGCGGCCCTGGGTGGCAACCTGGAGGAGGAGCGCGAGATCAAGGCCGAGCTCTTTTTCGACGAGGAGACCTAAAGAAGGACGCCGCTTCCGCGGCGCCCCGGTCGGTGCGTTTTGGGCTCAGGCGTTCGCGGCCGTGCCGCGCGCGTTGAGCTCGAGCAGCCGGGCCGCGGCCGCCGCTGAGAGCGCCCAGACGATCAGGGCGGCCACGCTCGCGCCCCAGAAGACGCCCTCGATCAGGCTGCCGCCGGTGAGCCAGTCCCAGGCGCTCAATAGAGGCGTGGAGAGCTTGAGCGCCAGCACGATCAGCAATAGAAGCGAGTAGGTCGCGAAGAAGGTGTAGCGGTAGGGCTCGAGCGCCGCCAGCCAAAAGCCGGCGAGCACCGTGGCGGGTAGGGTATCGGCCTGAGGCGTCCGTACTGCGGCCTCGGCGACACTGCGGTCGGGCTCTTCCCCCCGGTGCAGCGCCCCGATGAAGTCGAGGAGGGCGCTGTAGCCCCAGACCAGCCGCGAGGCCAGCAGCATGAAGCCCGCGAAACCCATCAGCGCGGCCAGCTCCTGGGGTGTGGCCAGCATGAGGCCCACAGCCAGCCCCCAGACGGCGAAGGCCAGCAGCAAGCCCCAAAGGATCGCGAGAATCCAGCGCATCACTTACCTCCCTGCTCTTTCGGACGGTTGAGGTTGGGCTGGGCCGGTTCCGGTACCTCCTTACCCTTGGCCGACTCCTCGGTCACCTTGAAGATGTGGGTTAGCATGTAGAGGTCGTTCGAATAAGGATGGGCGTAGGTCACCGAGGCGGCCAGCACGTCGCCTGCAGCCAGTTTCTTGCTCTCGGGCTTGAGCTTGATCTGCACCTCGAGCTCAGCCAGCGGAGGCACCTCGACGCCCAGCGGAATCGCGGCGAGGGCGTAGGCCTCCTGCTCGCTCGCGGCGCCCGGCTTGAAGACCAGGCTCTGGTCGATGAGCTGCACGGGCACCAGGCCGGGGTTGAGGATCTTGAGCACGAGGGCGTCGTTCGCCTTGTCGTAACGCGCCGAGGTGACCACGGGCGAGGGTGGAATGCCGGCAGCCAGCGCTTCGGCGGTGGCGATGGCGGCGCGGGCGCGTGAGGCGGCGCTGTAGCTACCCAGCGCGAAACCCAGCGCCAGGGCGATCACGAGGGTCCAAAGGACGATGGATTGTACGGAGCCAGAACGGTACTGCTTCATTCATATCACCTCAGTTGAATATGGTAATATCAATGTTACTAAGCGTCAAGCTTGACAAATGTACTAAGAAGGTTGTTCAATCAAGTTGCGGTTAGATGTCTAAGGGAGTTTGATACGTACTTTGGGAGGAATAGATGAAGAAGAAAGCCAGCAAGCTGACGGCCGAAGAACTCGCGGCCCGCCACCAGCAGGCGCTGCACACCTACGTGCGCGAGGTCTGGGGGCCGATCCCCCAGGAGACCGAGGTGAAACTCAAGAGCCTCAAGGCCTGGGGGTTCGACCTGATCCAGGGGCTGCGTGAGGGCGAGCCCGCCGTCTTCGTGGCCGATGCCGCCGACGGTCGCGAGGCGGGCGACGTTTACGAGGAGCGCGGCGAGCGCTTCGAGGTGCGCGAGGTGCTGGGCGAGTTGCCGAAGGGCGCCCGCCTGATCGTGCGCGTGACCCAGGAGGAGCGCCGCGGGGTGGCGCGGCTCTACTACCGCGAGCCCAGCGGCGAGGTGACCGAGCTCTTCGCCTTGCCGGCGGCGGAGCTCTTGCTCGCCTACTTCAAGAAGCGCGGCTGGGGCAAGCTGCTCGAGGCCTTCCACTCGAGCGGCCTCACCACCGAGTTCATCCAGAGCCGCGGCACCAGCGGCAAGGCCTGGCCCTTCGAGGCGTTGCCGCCGAAGATGCGCCGGGCGCTGCGCGAGGGTGCGGCCACGCTCAAGAAGCGCGCCGGCGTGGGGCGCTTCACCCTGGTCTACTTCGGCAAGAACAAGGACGGCGACGACCGTTACGTGGTGACTTGGCTGCTGCCGACCATCCGCCTGCTCGACGTCTCGCTGGCCGAGCACGTGGAGGGTCTGCTAGCGGCGCTGGACTAGACTGAAGATAGGAGGAAGCCAAGATGGTGATAAAAAAGCAACACGCAGTGGCGCTCGAGCGCCTACTGGCGGACGAGGAAGCGAACAAGCCCTACACCCCGCTCGAAGAGGTGGACGAGCCCACCTTCGTGGAGCTCGAGCTCGCCGGCTTGGCGCGCTTCAGTACGCCGGTCCGGCTGGTGCCGACCTACCTGGGGCGGGAGCTCGCCCTGCTTCTGCGCGAGCTCTACGAACAGGGCCCCGCGGCCTGGTCGGAGTCGGAGGATGAGGCCGGAGGCGAGTACGTGGTGCTCGAGGGGCACGGCCTCGACAAGCCCGAGGCCTGGGCTGAGGGCTGGCGCTGGATCGGGAGCGAGGTCATCGCCATGCTCGAGGCGGCCGAGCGCGCCGGGCGCGTGGGGCCGTTGGCGTTCGAGCCGCTGATGGAGCGCGGCCTGGCGGTGCGGGTGCGCGACCGCGAGACCAAAAAGGAGTACGTGACGCTCTCCGACGCCGGCCATCGGGTGCTGGAGATCTACCGCGCCGCCGAGCCCGGTCTCGAGATCGACGCGGCGCTGGCCGATGCCGTGCGCAAGCTGCCGCTGGGCCCCGCGCCGGCGAGCGAGCTGCCCACCCCGGCGCACGACGAGCACCGGCTCGAAGCGATGCGGATCATCGCCTACTCGGTACCCAGCTCGGACGTCTTCGCATTCACTGCGCTGGGTCAGGCGGTCAAGAAGGCGCTGGCCACCGGCGGCTGGGGCGAGGGCGACGTCTTCACCTCGGACATCCTCTGGGCCCTGGCCGACTATGTGGACACCGGCGAGGCCACCGAGGCCGGCCTGGCCACGCTGCAGGCGCTGGGCTACGTGGGGCCGGCCGGTGAGCTGCTGCCCGCGGGCGAGTGGGCGCTCGAGGCGCTGCGATTGTGGCAGGGCGGCGTGCGCGCTGAGGTCTGGAGCTTTGCAATCGAGGCCGAGGAGGCCGAGGTGCTCGACCAGATCGCGGCCCAGTGGCAGAAGGCCACCGAGACCAACCCCGAGGAGCGTCCCACCTTCGAGGTGCTCCGGCGGGCGATGATCGACCGCAAGGTGGCCGAGTACAAGGCACTGCTTGAAAAGTACGGCCGCAAGCTGGACGAGATGCCCCAGAAGTTTCGGCTCATCGCCGAGAAGTTCCAGGGCGCGGCGGACCTGGCCCGCTGGTACGACGAGAACTTTGACCTGCGCGAAGCACTTCTCGGACTCGAGTCGTTTGGCCTGATCGAGACCGGCGAGGACGAGAAGGGCAAGGAGGTCTTCTACCTTACCGAGTGGGGCGAGCTCGTACTCGACGATCAAAAGCAGCAGCGCCGCGGCGTGAGCGCGACCGCGGTCAAGGCCATCACCATGACGCGGCGCAGCTTCTCGGCGCCCGGCTACGCCTGGTGGAACGAGGCGCGCGAGCAGGGACTGGTGGGCAGCACCGAGCCCACCCGCTCGGGGCTCTTCTACGCCCAGCTGGCTGAGCACTCGGAGCGCTTACCGCACCTTTCGAAGTACGAGCTCATGGTCTTCCACGCCATCCCGGCGCGCGGCCTGAGCGAGGAGGAGGTCTACGCGGCGCTCGAGAAGAAGCTCGACCGCGAGCGCATCCGCTGGGCGCTGGAGAAGCTGGAGGCGCGCCACCTCATCGACCGCCTGCCCGACGGCAACGTGGTCGAGACCGAAGCCGGCGAGCTGCTCGACCGCGCCCTCGCGGGCGTGCCCGAGGGGTTCGGCAACCCGGTGAACCCGATCGTCTTCCGGCTCATCGAGGCCCTGCGGGCCGTGGGCAGCCTCTACGTCAAGGAGAAGCGGGTGCGCATCCTCCCGCGCAACGTCGAGGAGGCGCTTGAGTACAGCGGCCTACCCAAGGACGTCTTCGACAACGCGCTCGAGGCCGCGCGTGCTGCGGGCTTCGTGGGGCGCAACTCGGTCAACGAGGCGGGGCTGCTGCTCCTTGAGGCCGCCGAGAAGATGAACCCGGGCGAGGACGTGCACGGCCTAATGGAACTGGAGTAGGAGGGGACCATGAGCGAACTGGAGCAGATCAAGGCCTTGCTGGAACGGGGTGACGTGACCGCGCTGACCCGCTACCTGGTCGAGCACTACCCCTATGGCCTAGTGGGGGAGCGCGACGCGCTGGTGACGCTCTTCATAAAGGCGGGGCTGAGTCACGCCGACGCCGTGCGTTGGGCGAGCCGCCTCGAGGACGAGGGTTACGCCCACCACCTGCCCGGCGTCAGCCCCCGCTGGGTCTTCACCAGCAAGTCGGTCTCCTTCGCCGAGCTGGCGCACATCGTGAAGGGCGAGTGGGACGACTTCGTGGGCAAGGAGGACGAAGCCCTGGAGGAGGTCTACGAGTTCATCCAGCACCACCTGGGCGTGGACCGCGAGGTGGCCGAGGAGGTCTACCGGGGGCTCGAGGCGGCCGGCTACGCCTCGGTGGTCTACCAGGAGGCCCCGGAGCTCAACCGCGAGCGGGTGCTCTTCGAGTTCCCCGAGGTCTTCCTTAAGCAGGTCTGACGGTGCTGCTCGAGACCTGGAGCCCGATCGCCGGGGGGCCGCAAGGCTTTCCCCGGCGGTCGGGCGTGGCCTACCTTCCCGGAGAGGCGCTGCGCCAGGCCTTCCTCGACGCGGCCCTGGCCTACGCGGCTCGCCGCGACGAGGGTTTCGCGGCCGAGGTGCGGCGGCTCGTCCAGCACGGCTATAAGGGAGACGCCCGGGGGCTCGCCGGGGCGATGCTGGACGCTTTGCTCGAGCGCGAACCCGAGCTCGACGCCATCCGTCCCGACGACTTGCCGCTCGAGGGCGTGCGTTCGCGCCGGGTATTGCGGCTCGACCTAGTGAGCGGCCAGGCCGAGGAGGTGGAGCTCGAGCTTTTCGAGGGGGTGGTGCCCTGGTCGGGGGTCCTGCCGCGGGCGCTCGAGACCTGGCTGGCGGCGGCCACCCGCAGCTACGCCGAGGCGCTGGCGAGCGCCGAGGCCGAGGCCGTTATTCCGCTCCGGCCCGAGGCTGAGGGCGCCTACCACGAGCTCAAGAGCTGGGTGTTCAAGAGCGAACCATGGCCCTTGCGGGTGGGCTACTGGACGCCCGAAGGCTACGGCGGCACGCTGCTTGCGCTGGCGCGGCTAGGCGTGGAGGGCGTGCTCGAACGCCGTTTCCGCGCACGCCCGTTCCCGCGGCGGGTATGCTACCTTCCCAAGCGCCGGCGCGCCCTGGGGTGGCTGGTGCTACGAAAGGAGCGCACGTAGGTGTTTCCCATTCGTGACTCGATCAACCACCACGGCCCCGCCCTGGTGACCCGTCTGCTGATCGCCATGAACGTCGCGGTCTTCTTCTGGCAGGTGAGCCTCGGGCCGCAGGGTTTTCAGTGGGTCGTCTACCAGTACGGCTTCATTCCCAAGGCCTTTTTCGCCGACCCCGGCGGGCAGTTTTGGCATATCTTCACCAGCATGTTCATGCACGGCGGCTTCGAGCACATCCTGGGGAACATGTGGTTCCTCTGGGTCTTCGGGCCAGCGGTGGAGGCGCGCCTGGGCACGGGGCGTTACCTGACTGTCTACGTGCTCGCCGGTATCGGCGCGGCGCTCACCCAGGCCTTCTTCCTGCCGCATAGCACGGTGCCCATGATTGGCGCCTCGGGGGCGATCTCGGGTGTTTTGGGTGCATACTTCGTCCTCTTTCCGCGGGCGTGGGTGCTCACGCTATTGTGGCCCCTGCCGCCCATCTTCTTCTGGCTGCCCGCAGCCTTTCTCATCGGCTACTGGGTTCTCATACAGGTGCTCTACGGGCTCTTGGGGCTGCCGGGGGTGGCCTGGTGGGCCCACGTGGGCGGCTTTGCCGTGGGCTACCTGCTGACCCTGGTCCTCAGACCCCGCAGGCCTTACAAAGACGAGCCGTTCTGGTACCGCGAGTACGGCTTCTAGGAGGTGCGCAAGTGAACAACGGCGACTGGATTACCCAACTCTTCTGGCTCTTCGTCATCTTCTCGATGA
Organism: Thermaceae bacterium; assembly: GCA_026985615.1. Taxonomy (GTDB): domain Bacteria; phylum Deinococcota; class Deinococci; order Deinococcales; family Marinithermaceae; genus Oceanithermus. The sequence continues at coordinate 22,575 of JALSQD010000048.1, forward strand.
TGAGCCCGTACTTTCAGCAACAGGCCCTCTACGCCGCCCGTTCGCGCAAGATGGCCGAGATGGAGAAGAAGCGCAAGAGCCGGGTCATCACCCTGATTCACCGGCAGGAAGCCATCAGCATGTTGGGTATCCCGCTGGCGCGCTACATCGACATCGACGACTCCGAGCAGGTGCTGCGGGCCATCCGGATGACCGATAAGAACGTTCCCATCGACTTAATCCTGCACACACCCGGCGGGCTGGTGCTCGCAGCCGAGCAGATCGCTGAGGCGCTAAAGCGCCACCCGGCCAAGGTGACCGTCTTCGTGCCCCACTACGCCATGTCGGGTGGCACGCTGATCGCCCTCGGCGCCGATGAGATCGTGATGGACGAGAACGCGGTGCTGGGGCCGGTGGATCCGCAGCTGGGCAACAAGCCGGCGGCTTCGATCGTCAAGGTGCTCGAGATGAAGGACGTGAAAGACGTAGACGACGAGACCCTGATCCTGGCCGACGTCTCCAAGAAGGCACTCAAGCAGGTGAAGGAAACCGTGGTCGGTCTGCTCAAGGGCACGGTGCCCGACGATCGGGTGGAGGACGTTGCGACCACCCTCAGCCAGGGGACTTGGACGCACGACTACCCCATCGACGTGGCCCAGGCTCGGGGCTTTGGCCTGCCGGTGAGCACCGAGATGCCCCAAGAGGTCTATGAGCTCATGGATCTCTACCCCCAGCCGCGCGGAAACAAGCCGAGCGTGCAGTACATCCCCATGCCCCACCAGCGCGAGGTGAACGGCAAGGGGAAATAACCCATTTCGGACGAACCGGCGGAGTCCAAAAGGCTCCGCCGGTTGTGCTTGGCCGGCTCAGACGCCTTCTTCGTTGCGCACCAGCGCCGCCAGGTAAGCGAAGGCCGCAGCCGCCGCCGAGAGCCCCAGGAACGACCCCAGCCCCTTGGTTACCCAAACCGGCAGCGCAGTGGGGTCGAGGTGCCCTGTGGCGATGGGCGCGGTCACAACGACGAGCAACACCACCACGAGCGAGAAGAGGGTGATGCCGAGGGCGCGGGTGCAGCGGGACTCGCGGCAGGCCAGGGCGCGCGCGGCCGTGCCCAGGAAGGCCAGGGCGAAGGCGGCGAGAACGAGGGCGCTCCAGCTCGCGGAATCCATCTTTATGCACTATAAAGGGTCGGCTGCTTGGGGGTGAGCCCACACGCGCGTATGGTCTTGAATGGAGAGAAGGCGCAGCGCTGCGTCCGAGGCGCGATCCAAATCGAGCAGGGTTAGGTAGGGGTCTCCCTCGAGCCCTAGGCAACTGGCGAAGGCTGGCTCTGTCTTGATGCCCTGGGCTTTAAGCGCGCGCACGCACAGGCGCAGCGGTTCACCGTGAAGCTTGAGCAGGCGGGCCTCTGCACGCAGGTGCCGCACTGCTCGCTGGGCGTGCGTCGGTCGCGCTTGGGCGAAGATCTCTACGGGAAGACCCGCTTCCCGAAAGCGGGCCACCACCGTGGGCAGACCGTCCACGCTTCGCAGCCACAGGCGGAAGCTGGGTCGGTGGCCAAAGGCGCGGGCCAACCGGTCCGCGAAGCGGGCGGGGTCGTGCGCCTCACAAATCACGTCGAGGTCGCTCGCCGCCACGTCCAACCCCAACGGAAAGGTGCCGGCGAGCACTGGGCGTGTGCGCCGTAGCGCCGGGTTCCGGGCGAGGTGGGCGAAGGTGGCCAGGGCTGTGGCCTGACGGGCGGTCATGTTGCCATTCTGCCCCAGCGGCGGCTGACCGGCCGGTCAGTTTCGCGGTAAGCTGGGTTCGTGCGCGCCGTCTGGAACCTGCACCTCGCCACGTTTTTCTTCTTTCTGGCTTACGGCCTGACCGTGCCCACGTTGCCGCTCTACCTCAAGGCGCAGGGCCTCGGCGAGGCCTGGATCGGTTGAGCGGTGGCGCTTATGCCGCTCGCGGGTCTGGCGTTGCGCCCCTTCGGTGGATGGGCCTCGGACGGCTGGAGCCGCAAGAAGCCGAGTCTGATTGGGCTGACGCTGGGCGCGCTCTCGGGCCTTTTTTACCTTGGCCCCCTGACCTTCGTGCTCGTAGGGCGCTTTTTGCAGGGTGCGGCGATGGCGCTCTTCGCCCCCAGCTCGCTGGCCATGACCAGCGATCTGGTGCCCGAGCACGCGGTGGGCCGGGTCATGGGCACCCGCAACCTGATCCTGGGCATCGGGGTGATGAGCGGCACCGCTCTGGGCGGCTTCCTGGTGGACTACTTTGGCTTTACAGCGGTGTGGGTGCTGGTCTTGCTGGTGCAGCTGGTCTGGATACCGGTCTTTACCTGGGGCGTGCCCGAGACGCTCGACACTCCTTCGGCCAACCCCTGGTGGGCCAACTTTGGCGCGGTTCTGCGCGACCGGGGCATTCTCGCGCCCACCCTGGCCAACGCCGGGTTCGCGGCGGTCTTCGCTGCCTTGCAGACCTTCTATCCCCTCGTGCTCGACGGGGCCGGCTACCGCGCAGCCTGGGTGGGTACGTTCCTGGCCTTCTACAGCCTCGTCTCGGTGATCTTCCGGCTGCCCGCGGGCTACCTGGCCGACCGCTTCGAGGCCGGGCAGGTGGCGCTCGCGGGGTTCGTGAGCGCCACCTTCGGGCTCTTCCTGCTCTGGTTTCTGCCGCTGCCACCGCTGGCCTTTGTGGCCGGATTCTTTATGGGCGCGGGAGCGGGGCTCTACCTACCCGCCAACATCGTTGCCGTCACCCGCGCCGCCCGCCCCGAGCTGCGGGGATCGGCGTTCAGCCTCTTTACCGCCAGCTGGGACCTGGGTGGCCTCGTGGGCCCTCCGCTCGGCGGCGTGGTGGCCGCCGGCTTCGGCCTCCGGGCCGTCTTTCCGGTGATGGCTTTGGGCGCGGCCCTGACAGTGGCCGGCTACCTCTGGGTGCGGGAGGGGCGGACGGCCTCCCGGGCCAGCTAGCATGGGGCATGGCTTACGTGAGGCGCGCTCGCTGGTTTGCTGGGGCTGGTAGTCCTGGCGTTGCTCGCGTTCGGTGGGCTCGCCTTGTGGCTTTGGGCTACCGACTACAAGCCGCCCCAGGTGGTCAGCTTGCAGGTCCGGGGAACGGGCGAGCAGGGGACGCCGGCGAAGCTAAGCCTGCTCACCTAGAACGTGGGTTACGCCGGTCTCGGTGCTGAGCAGGATTTCTTTCTCGACGGCGGCAGCCACGGCTGGCCCAGCCCTGGCTAGGTGCGGCGCTACCTGGCCGGTATCACCGGCTATCTCCAGCGCCACCCGGCCGACGTGGTGATGCTGCAGGAGGTGGACCGCGGCTCCAAACGCGTGTACTACGTGAACGAGGTGGAGGCGATTCCGAGGCGCTGCCCGGTTACGCTTGGGTCTTTGCCAAGAACTACGACGTCGCCTTTGTGCCGGTGCCGCCGGTGAGCCCGATGGGACGGGTGGTGGCCGGCCAGATGACGCTCTCGCGCTGGCGGCCGACCACGGTCGAGCGCCACGCGCTGCTGGGCGAGTACAACTTTTTAGTACAACTCGTCCAGCTAGATCGCTGCTTCATCCTCGAGCGCATCCCCGCTCCGGACGGGCGCGAGTGGGTCCTCATCAATACCCACAACTCCGCCTTCGACGCCGGCCAGCTGCGCGAGCAACAGTTCGGCTACATCAAGGAGGTCATGACCCGTTAGAACTACGTGGTCGTGGGCGGCGACTGGAACCTGATCCTGCCCGGGGTGGGCTCGGACACCACCTTCACCCACACCGAGCCGCGCCCTGAGTTCTACCTGCCCTTCCCAGACGACTGGACGCCGGCGGGCTGGACCTGGGCCTACGACGCCCGGGTGCCCACCGACCGCTCGGTGGGCCGGCCCTGGAGCCCGGGCGAGAACTACGTGACCGTGATCGACGGCTTCCTGGTGAGTCCCAACGTCGAGGTGCTGGAGGTGCGCACCCACGATCTGGACTTCGCCAACTCCGACCACAACCCGGTGCGTCTGCGCCTGCGCGCGCGGCCGTAGCCGGGCGGTCGTCGGGTTAGGATGGGCCCTATGGCGAAGGAGCAAGGCGTAACGCCGCAATCGCAAGACTTCAGTCAGTGGTACATCGACGTCATCCAGAAGGCCGAGCTGGTGGACTACGGTCCGGTGCGCGGCACCATGGTCATGCGTCCCTACGGCTACGCCCTGTGGGAGAACCTGCAGCGCGAGCTCGACCGGATGATCAAGGAGACCGGGCACGAAAACGCCTACTTTCCACTCTTCATCCCCATGAGCTTTTTGCAAAAGGAGGCCGAGCATGTCGAGGGTTTCGCCCCTGAGCTGGCGGTGGTCACCCACGCCGGTGGCGAGGAGCTGGAGGAGCCGCTGGCGGTGCGGCCAACCAGCGAGACGGTGATCGGCTACATGTGGTCGAAGTGGATCACCAGCTGGCGCGACCTGCCGGTGTTGATGAACCAGTGGGCCAACGTGGTGCGCTGGGAGAAGCGGCCGCGCCCCTTCTTGCGCACCACCGAGTTCCTCTGGCAGGAGGGCCACACCGCCCACGCCACCCGCGAGGAGGCCGAGGAGGAAACCCGGCGGATGCTGGGCGTCTACGCCAAGCTGGCCCGCGACTACGCCGCCATCCCGGTCTGGGAGGGCATGAAGACCGAAAAGGAGAAGTTCGCCGGTGCCGTCTACACCACCACCATCGAGGCGGTGATGCGCGACGGCAAGGCTCTGCAGTCGGGCACCAGCCACTTTCTGGGTCAGAACTTCGCCAAGGCCTTCGAGATCACCTTCCAGGACCAAGACCTGGAGGAAAAGTACGTCTGGACCACCTCCTGGGGGCTTTCCACCCGGATGATCGGGGCGATCATCATGGCCCACGGCGACGACCAGGGCCTAATCCTGCCGCCTAAGCTGGCCCCGATTCAGGTGGTCATCGTTCCCATCTACCGCAAGAACACCCGTGAGGTGGTGCTCGAGCCCGCCCGGGAGCTCGAGCGCGAGATCCGCGCCGCCGGCGTGCGCGTCCACCTCGACGACCGCGACCAGTACAGCCCCGGTTACAAGTTCAACGAGTGGGAGCTGAGGGGCGTGCCGCTGCGGATCGAGATCGGCCCCCGCGACGTCGAGGCCGGCCACGCGGTGCTCAAGAGCCGGCTGGGGGGTGAGAAGGAGTTCATTGGCCTGCGCGACCTGCCGGGGCTGCTGCCCGAGCGGCTCGAGGGCTTCCACCGCGCGCTTTACGAGCGGGCGCTCGCCTTCCGCGAGGAGCACGTCGAAAAGGTAGACGACTACGACGCCTTCAAGGAGCAGGTCGAGCGGGGCTTCGCCGCCGCCTTCCACTGCGGCGATGCTGCCTGCGAGAAGGCGATCCAGGAAGAAACCAAGGCCACCACCCGCGTCATCCCCTTCGACTTCCCCGAAGAAGAGGGCGTCTGCGTGCGCTGCGGCAAGCCCAGCGCCTACGGCAAGCGGGTCCTCTTCGCCAAGGCGTACTGAGCGCGCTTTCCCGCCCGCTGGCCCAGGGCCGGTGGGTGTGCTTTGACCGCGCCGCGCGGCCGCGCGGCGCGGTAGGCTGGGTCTATGGAACGCCGCGTCGCCGCACGGCGGGTCTACTGGCGCTGGTTTAGCGAGGTCGACCTCGCTGGCGGGCCCACCCTGCGCATGACCGGGGACGCGGCGCGCTGGCTGCGCCCGGGCGACGTGGTGCGGCTGCGCCTGCGCGCGGGCGCGGGCGGCTCGGTACTCGAGTTCGACGACTACGTGCTCGAGCGCGAAGGTCGGGTGGTCTGGCCGCTGTGGGACCGCGAGGTGCAGCACCCCCGCGGCGGCGTCTACGCGAAGGAGCTCTACGCCTACCGGCTGCGCATCCGCGAGGCGCGTTACGAGCAGGACTACGAGGCCATCGTCGCGCTCGAGCAGTACCACTACGCCTCCGACCACGACGCCGTGGCGGTGTGGCGCTGCCCCGACGGCAGCCGCCGCTACGCCAACAGCAAGCCCCGCTGCGATAGCGGCGAGGGGCGCCTGCTCGAGATCCGCGGCTCCACCCCGGCGAGCCGGTTCCTGGTGATGGAGCTCGTCGACCGCCTCCCCTTCGAGCCCGAGGTGGTGGGTTACCTGCGCCTAGATCCGCCGCTGCCAGCCATGCACCGGCGCGTCCCGGGCGGGGTGGAGCCGCGCATACGTGAGCGCGTCTTCCCTGAGGACTGGATCCACCCCACCTTCGACCTCAAGGGGTTGCAGCCGCGGGGACGGCGCTGGGAGGAGGTCGCGCAGGAGGCCCTCGACCGGGTGGACGTGGCGGCGGCGCGGGTGGCGCGGGTGGTGATCCACCCCGACTACCGGGCCGACGGGCTGGGCGTGCGCCTGTTGCGGGCGGCGCTCGAGTGGGCCCAGGAGCGCGCCGTGCCCGATACGCGCCGCGACAAGCGGCTGGTCTGCACCGTGGCCATGATGGCCCGTTACCATCCCTTCTTCGAGCGCGCCGGCTTTCGCTACCTCTGGGACACCGCTTCCGGCCGTCCGGTGCTCGCCTACCCGCTCGACGACCACGCCGCGACCCTCATCCGCCGCTTCTTGCAGACCGACCCCCTGGCCCAGGAGTACGGCGGCCGGCTCTACCGCTCGCGTTACCCCAAGGTGAGCGGCCTCGCCGGGCCGGTGGTCTTCCGGGGCGTGGACAAGGCCTACGTCAGCGTACTCGACCTCGACGCCCTGGCGCCCGAGGTGCGACAGTTGCTCAAGGCCTTCGGAGCGGTGCGCCGGCGCGTGGAGCGCCAGGTGTTGCGCGGCGTGAAGCTGCGCATCGAGCCGGGCGGGGTCTACCTGCTGTGGGGGGCGAGCGGGGCGGGCAAGACCACGTTGCTGCGCCTGCTGTGGGACGAGCTCCCCGACGCCGGCTGGGTGGACGGCCCCGAGGGGCGGGTGGAGGCCTACCTGCCCGGCGTGGCCGAGCCCGACCTGGGGGACGAAGCCATTCTGGAACGGGTGGCGCGGCGTTTGCAGGACGTGGCCGCCGCTGCCGAGCTGCTGGCGCGGATGGGGCTCGCCGACGCCATCCTCTGGCGCGCGCGGCCCGACCAGCTTTCCACCGGCCAGCGCGAGCGCCTTCGTCTGGCCGTGTTGCTGGCGGGCCGGCCGGATCTGCTCATCGTGGACGAGTTCGCCGCCCACCTCGACGGTACCAACGCGCGTCGGGTGGCGCGGGCGCTCTCCAATCTGGCCCGCGAGGTGGGAATCACCCTGGTGATCAGCAGCCACCGTAAGGAGGCGCGGCAGGCGCTCGAGCCCGACCGCATTGTCTACGTGGGCTACGGCTCGGTCTGGTCCGAGCCCGCCGAGCACAGGTCCTGACCGTTTCATAAAATTGATCCATGCACAGAAGGGCGTTCCTCAAGGGCGCGGCGCGGCGGCGTTTGGCCTGCTCGCCGGCTGCCGGGCGGCCGAGACGCCGGCCGAGGAGACGCTTGCGGCCGCGGCGCGTTCCCGCGGCCTACACTACGACGACCTCGCCTATGCCGAGCTCTACCGTCGGCAGGTCGGGATCCTGACCACCGACTGGGCGCTCAAGTTCGACGCCATTCGCCCCGACCGCGACACCTGGTGGTTCGACGGCGGCGACGACATGCTGTCCTTCGCCTGCGAGATCGGCGCGCCCCTCCGCGGCCACACCCTCATCTGGAACGAGAGCGCCCCCGACTGGCTGTGGGCACTGGTGGAGGCAGGCGAGCTCGCCGAGGTGCGCCGGGTCTTCGACGAGCACGTCGAGCGCGTGGTGGACCGCTACCGGGGCCGGCTCCACTCCTGGGACGTGGTCAACGAGCCCTTCTGGCCGGGCCATGGCCTGCCCGGGGGCTGGCGCGACGGCCCCTGGTACCGCGCCTACGGCGAGGACTACGTCCGCCGCGCCTTCGAGCTCGCGCGCCGCCACGACCCGGAGGTCCGGCTCGTGCTCAACGAGGTCCACACCGAGCGCATGGACGACGTCGGCGAGGTGGTGCGCCGCGGGCTCGTCGGGCTGGTGCGGGGGTTGCTGGACGCGGGGGTGGATCTTTACGCCGTCGGCCTGCAGGGCCACTTTTACGCCTACTTCGAGGAGACCGCGGCCTACGACTACCCGCGTTTCGCCGCCTTCGTGCACGAGCTGGGCGAGCTGGGGGTCCGGGTCTTCATCACCGAGCTCGATGTCTCTGATGAGTGGCTGATCCGGCAGGGTAAGGAAGCAGAGACCGCGACGCCTGGGTGGCCGAGCAGTACTGCGCTTTCCTGGGCGAGGTGCTGCAGGTGCCGGCGGTGGAGGCGGTGATCACCTGGCAGCTGGCCGACAGGTACTCCTGGTTGCGCGCCTGGGCGCCGGTGCGCCCGCCACCCTTCGACGACGCCCTCAGGCCCAAGCCCGCCTTCCACGCCCTCCGGGAGGTGCTGGCCGCGGCGCCGGCGCGTTAGGACCCGGCTTCGGGCCAGGCGACCTCGGAGAGGTCGGCCCACATCATCCGGCCCTTGCGCGGGGGCAGGGGCAGCGGCTTGGGGTAGCGCACGGGGTTCGCCAGCACCCAGGCCCACAGCGGCTTGCCCTGGGCGTACGCTTCGAGGAACATGCCCGCGCGGTGGTGGTCTTCGAAGGCCGCGAGCTCCTCCGCACTGAAGGGCCCCTCCACCCCCATCACGTCCACCTGCCCGATGAGCCGGCCGCCACTAATGATGCCGATGGGGCCGCGAACGCGGGTGGGGTGCTTGCGGATCTCCCAGGTCTTCACGCCGTCCACGATCCAGCCGGCGTAGGGCTCGCGCACGATCAAGCCGCGCTTGGGGCGCTGCATGCGGCCAGTATAATCGGCTTCATGGCGCCCGCGAAGCCGCGCTGCCCGCGTGAGTCCAAGGCCAAGAAGCGCGAGCGCGCCCTGCGCATCCTGAAAAAGCTGGAGGCCGCCTATCCCGAGGCCCGCACCGAACTGCGCCACGAGAACCCATTCCAGCTGCTCGTGGCCACCGTGCTCAGCGCCCAGGCAACCGATAAGTCGGTCAACGAGGCCACTCCCGCCCTTTTCGCGTGCTTTCCCACCCCCGAGGCGCTGGCTGCGGCTACCCCCGAGGGGGTGGAGCCCTTCATCCGCCGCATCGGGCTCTTTCGCACCAAGGCGCGCAACCTGGTGGCGCTGGCGCAGAGGCTCGTGGAAGAGCACGGCGGCGAGGTCCCGCGCGACAAAAAGGCGCTGATGGCGCTCCCCGGCGTGGGCTGGAAGACGGCCACGGTGGTATTGGGCGCGGCCTTCGGGGTGCCAGGCATCGCCGTGGACACCCACCTGGCGCGGCTGGCACACCGGCTCTGTCTTTCACGCGCCAAGACCCCGGAGAAGATCGGGGCCGAGCTGGAGGCGTTCTTTCCCCGCGAGAAGTGGGTCTTCGTGCACCACGCCCTCATCCTCCACGGCCGCTACGTATGTACCGCGCGCAAGTCGAAGTGCGACGCCTGCGTGTTGGCAGACGATTGTCCAAACCGTCACGACGCCTAGCCACCTTGGGGTGTTATGATGGTGGACGTGAATATTGCGGGTGCCCTTGCCGACCTGTACACCCTTCAGGAACGCGACCAAGAGCTCGACAAAATCAAGGAACAGCAGGAGCAGCTTCCCGAGGAACTGGTGGAGGTGCGCCAGCGCTGGGCCGAGCTCTCCGGGCGCTTGTCGCAGCTGAAGGAGCGTTACCTGGCGTTGCAGCGCGAATACAAGCAGAACGACCTCGAGATCAAAGACCTCATGGCCAAGCGCAAGCAGGCCGAGGACGAGCAGATGCAGTCCTCGAGCGTGCGCGAGCAGACGCAGTTCGAAAACCGCATCCAGCAGCTCTCCACCCGCATCGACGAGCTGACCGAGCTCACCATGCCCATCCTCGAGGAGATGGACGAGCTCGCGGCCAAGATCCAGGCGCTGGAAGAAGAGATGGCGCAGGTCAAGCCCGAGCTGGAGACGCTGGAGGCGCAGAACGCCGAGCGCGTGGCTGGGCTTGAGGCTGAGTACCAAGACAAGCTGGCCAAGCGCGAGGAGATGGCCGCTAGCATTCCTAAGAACCTCCTGCGCGAGTACCAGGCCATCCGTCGGGCCCGCAAGGGGATGGGCGTCGCCCTCGTGATCGCCCATGGCGGGGTCTACCGCTGTAGCGCCTGCAGCGTGCAGCTGCCCACCCACGTGGCCCAGCGCGTCTACCAGGGCCAGCAGGTGGTGCGCTGCCCCAGCTGCGGTCGGCTCTTGTGGAAGGGGCCGCAGGAGGGCTAGCGTCTTCGCTTGCAACCGCGCACCCCGGGCGCGTCCGGGGTGCTTTCTTGTCTGACTAACCTTTTACCGAGACGAGCGGCCTCAGCCGCGCCACCGCCCGGCCCAGGCCGGCGCCCTCGACCACCCGCACCACCTCGGCCACGTCCTTGTAGGCCTCGGGGGCCTCCTCGGCCACGGTGCGCCGGCTGGTGGCGCGCACCTCGATGCCCCGTTCCGCCAGCTCGCGCACCAGGTCGCGCCCGCGCACTTGCTTTTTCGACTTCGCCCGGCTGAGCACCCGCCCGGCGCCGTGGCAGCTGGAGCCGAAGCTCTTTTCCATCGCCTCCTTAGTGCCTACGAGCACGTAAGAGTAGCGCCCCATGTCGCCCGGCACCAGCACTGGCTGGCCCACGGTGGCGTAGGCCGCGGGCAGGTCGGGCGCGCCGGGACCGAAGGCGCGGGTCGCCCCCTTGCGGTGGACCAGCAGGCGGCGACCGCGGCGGGTCTCGAACTTGGCATTGTTGTGGGCCAGGTCGTAGACCACCCGCAGGGCGTGGTCGCGCGGGGCGAAGCCGGTGGCTTCGAAAGCGGCGCGAACGTAGTGGGTAATGAGCTGGCGGTTGGCGAAGGCGTAGTTGGCCGCGGCCGCCATGGCCGCGAGGTAGGCCCGGCCCTCGGGGCTTTCGATGGGCGCGGCGGCCATCTGCCGGTCCACAAGCTCGATGCCGTATCTAGGCGCGGACTGGAGGAAGCGCTGGACGTAGTCCTGGGCCACCTGATGGCCCAGGCCGCGGGAGCCGGTGTGGATCAGGACGGTGATCTGGTCCTCGGCGAGGCCGAAGACGGCGGCCACCTCGGGGTCGTAGATCTTCTCGACGTACTGGACTTCGAGAAAGTGATTTCCCGAGCCCAGGGTGCCGAGTTGCGGCAGACCCCGCTCGTAGGCGCGCTCGGAGACGCGGCCCGGGTCGGCGCCTTCGAGCCGCCCGCCCGACTCGATGAACTCCAGGTCGCCCGCCTCGCCCCAGCCCTGCCGCACCACCCAGCCCGCGCCCTCGGCCAGTACCCGCGCCAGGCCCTTGCGGTTCAGCTTGAGGTCGCGCCGCCGGGAACCCACGCCGGCGGGCACGTGCTCGTAAAGGCGGTCGGCCAGCCAGGCCTTGCGCGGCTCCAGGTTGCGGCGCTCGAGCCCGCTGGCCAGGAGCCGCACCCCGCAGTTGATGTCGAACCCCACGCCGCCAGGGCTCACCACCCCGCCGGCCGCGGGGTCGAAGGCAGCCACCCCGCCGATGGGGAAGCCGTAGCCCCAGTGGAGGTCGGGCATCGCCAGCGCCGGCCCGACGATGCCCAGCAGGGTGGCGACGTTCATTAGCTGCACCAGCGAGGCGTAGTCCTCGCGTTCGAGCTGCGCCAGGATCGGCTTCGAGGCGAAGAATACGGCGTCGGTGCGCATCTTTCCCTGCCGGGGAATGCGAAAGGTGTAGCGGTCTTCCTGCACGAACGAGACGTCCACGATGACTTCTCACACCCCCTCACACGTCCAGGATCACCCGGGCCCGGTAGCGGCCGCCTGTCTGTTCTATCTCGAGGCCGTGGTAGGTGGCGGCCTTGACCTCGCCGGCGAAGCGGTTCGCGACGCGGTCGAAGGGCACGGTCGCGAGCCGGGCCTCGAGCCGCCAGCCCGCGGGCGTGTGGTCCAGCGAAACCTCGGTTCCGAGCGGCACCTCGCCCCGGGTCTGCACCAGGTAGGCCAGCTCGTCGAGCCAGCGCACTAGCAGCGTTTCCAGACTCTCCGCCTCAAGCCGCAACCGGCGCTCGTCACCCGACTCCGCTTCCAGCGGCCCTTCGAACATGACCTCCAAAAGACCCTTCGCTGCGCCCTCGAAGAGTGCGGCCAGGCTGCCGGCTTCCACCTCGAACCCCACGTCGGCGGTGTGGTCGAGCATGCGCAGCCGCATCGTCAGTCCAGCCCGGTGCGCGCCGCCCCCTGGTAGCCCGCGAGGTGGAAGGTCTCCTCCATGAGCCGTTCGGCGGCGCTGTCCAGCATCTTGAGCACCGAGAGCGCTTGGGTGCGGTGCTGGGCCATTGCCCGCATCTTCACCGCCAGCGTCGCGCGCTCGAGCGGCACGAAGTGGGTGGGCGGCAGCCAGCCCTCGCGCAGGCCGGGGTAGGGACGAGGGGGCGCGTAGTAGTAGAGCTTCACCGACGCGCCGTAGCGCTCGAGCGCCTCCACGGTCCAGCGGTGGGTGGCCACGTGGTCGGGGTGGCGGTTGAGGCCGTTGGGCGGAAAGGTCACGATGCGCTCGGGCCTCAGCTCGCCAAAGCGCTCCGCCAATAGCTCGGCGGCCTCGGGGTGCTCGCCCAGGCCCTTGTCGGGGTAACCGTAGACCTCCAGGTGCCCCACCCGCAGAATCTCGGCGGCGCGCCTGAGTTCTTCCTCGCGCACGCGGGGCAGCTCCTCGCGGACGCACAGCCCCAGGTCGCGCCCCTGGTCGCCACGGGTGAGCGTGATCAGCCCGGTGCTCCAGCCGCGAAGGGCGGCCTCGTAGAGCACACCCCCCGCGCCGAAGACCTCGTCGTCGGGATGGGGCACCACCACCAATAGCTCCACGCCCCCATCCTAGCGCAGTGCCCGCACGTGGCGGTGAACCCGGACAGACACATGTGAGACCGAATCGATAAGAATGTGGGGACCACTCCAGGAGAGAGGAGGTCCCCACGGATGCAGCTTACTACGGTTGGCCGGGAGGTATGGCGGGGAGCGAAGAAGG